>JAJRTE010000196.1 GCA_024278455.1 Myxococcota bacterium | reverse complement strand
GCCAGCTCGACGCTCGCCGCTGTGTCCAGGCCGGTGAACAACGACAGGGTCCTCTTCCAGTCCGTTTCGTAGGTCTCGCGGACCTGCAACACCCATCCGTCCACCGGGTGCTTCAGTTCGACGAGTTGGCACTCGTAGCCATGCATCTCGAACCAGTCCAGCAAATGGCGAGCCACCTGCTCGGCCCGCCGCCCCCAGCCAGGGAAGAACCGGAGTTCCGCCATGAAATTCCTCCTAGAAACCCGGACCAGTGATGAGAGACGGGACAGGCTGGCCGGGCCGCTGAGCGAACAGATCAACCTCATCCCTGTCTACGGCAACGCTGCGAGATTATTTCATTGTGCCTGGTCGATTGCAACCAGCGTGAAAGCGCGTTCTCCTTCCCCGCATGCAGGCTTTCCTGCCGTCGAGCCGTGGCCGGGGAATCGAAATCCGCCCAATCGACACGTTTCAACTGGAAAACATGCAGCCGTTGGCATGAGACAACCCCCGTGTTCCTGGCCCCATGGCCCATTGGGCGGGAAATGGATGGCCAGGCTCGATTCCTGTGGCATACTTGCTCCCAAGGCTACGTCGACAAGCAACAGTCACCGGGAGATAGTATTATGCGGTTTTTCGCGTTTTCTTTGCCCCTATTGGTCTCAGCCACTGCCATGGCAGGCGCACCGATCGAACTCTCCGGCCGTCCGCACCCGTCGGACCCCCAATCATGGCACCTCGGCGTGACGCTCACCCAGGAGGGGCCGGTGACCCTGACCTGTGACGAGGTGGGGGGAAGCCGGGAGCGCCACCTGCTCCGCGCCCAGGGAGCAAGACAGCTCGAGTTCGTGGTCCGCGGGTTGAAGGCGGACACTGAGTACCAGTGCCGGGCCACGCTGGCGGATGGCTCGGGACTCGCGTCGCCGGCGGTGTCATTCCGCACCGATCCCCTGCCTTCGGACCTGCAGCTTCCACGTATCACCCTCCCGTCGTCCAACCCTGCGGAAACCGGGTACACGCTCTACAACTACGGTGTGCTGACCAGAACCGCAGGATACGAGTCCAGCTACCTGGTCATTCTCGATCCGGACGGCAACGCGCGCTGGTATTATCCCGGCGTCGGAGGAGGAGACATCGACGCCAGCTTTATCGGCGACGAGCAGATCCTGTTCGGCGGGCATGGTCCGAATTTCGGGCCGCCCCCGCACTATTTTCCTCCTGCCATCGTCACGCTCGACAAGACAGTGACGTTCACTGCCACGCGGCGCAAGGCGAGCCCCTACGAGACCAGGGGCACCTACCACCACGATGCCGGGCTTTCATCCAGCGGTGATTCGATCTTCACCATGGTCAACTGCCTAGTCGACAAGACCTGGCGCGGGTTCGCGGTCAAGGAGATCGATTTCGACAACAACATTCGTTGGTGGTGGGATTCGGTCACGGACGGTGTCGAGATGGGGGTGTTGCCGGCTGGTTCGCGCGAGGACGACGACCCCTTCCATGCCAACACCGTGTTCGACCGCTGGTAAGGCGGCCGGCTGTACGTCTACGTGCTGCTTCGCAACATGAGCCACGTGTTGAAGATCGACTACGCCACCAAGAACCTGATCTGGATTATCGGCCCCGGAGGCGATTTCACGCTCCTCGAGGCGGACGGGACACCGGCGACGCTGGATCGCTGGTTCTTCCATCCTCACGACGTCAAGCTGATCGGCGACTATCTCACCATCTACGACAACGGGGTCTTGCGGTCCGAATATGGCGGGGTAGACCACACCCGGGCATTGCGTCTCGAGATGGATACCACCCGTATGACGCTCCGTATCGTCTTCGAATATACCGAGCCGGATTGGTTCGAGCCGATCTGGGGCGGATTCGACTGGTTGGAAAACGGCCACTACACGATCGCCTCCGGCCATTTCTGGATGGCGGACACCGGCTCATTCAACTCGACCCTCCTGGAACTGGACGAGACCGGGACCCCGGTGTGGCGGGCGGAGTTCAACAACCCGGACGATTCTATCTACCGGTCCGAACACATCGACGGTTGCGCGATTTTCGCCAACACGACCTACTGCCCGGAACTGGCGCGCTGAACTGCGGGTGACTCCTTCGCGCTGCGGCCGTCGCCGCGATACCGCCAGGTGACGCCGGGGGACAGTCGGCCCGCCCGTGGCCCTCACGGTGCCGTCGCGCGGCGTGCCCGCCTGGATGGGGCGTCGTGATGCGTGCCGGGTCGATGTGTCCCATCCTGCGCCGGAGACCACCCACGTCCCACGTCCGCTCCCGGGATAGGCGGCTCAATGTGTCCAGGGCAGCTCGATCCGGTGTTCTCCGGATTCGGTGTCGAAGTACACGAATATGGCTCCGCGATCCTCGACAGTGATGTCCACCCTATCCCCGAACTCGATACGGGGTAGGTCACCGATAATGGACGTGCGAATCGAGCCGCCGGGAAACCTGTACGATACGATCTCGTTTCGCGCTATCACCAATCCTTCGGCGGAAGGCTGGAGCAACGGGAGCATCCGGGCGGCATCCACGCCGGGGAACACCAGGGACTCCCCCCGCGGCATGGTCAGCGAAACCTCGATCCCCTCGCTGGTCTTGACGAAGTGCGGCGTGGCGTTCGTCCTCGAAGTGAGCACCACGAGGTCGGCTTTCGGGTCACGCGTCGCGAAGCAGCGAAGAAGCGGGCCGGCATGATCGCCCACCAGGTCGTTCACCAGGTAGACCGTTCGGCGTCGATCCTCCATCGCCGAGACGGTCTCGAGAAGGTGTACCAGATTCCGGGCCCGCTCATAGGCCTCGTGCCGGGAGGCTCGAGCAGCCGGCGACAGCAACTGCGCGAAAGCGCCCGCTCCCAACAGGCACTGCACGAGCAGGTACGCCACACTCGCGAGTCGCAAGGGGCGCCAGCGACATGTCTCGACGAGTCGTCCCAGCAAGGGTATGCCAAACAGGTAGAGGAGATAGCCGAAACGCTTCTCGAGACCCAGCGCCAGCAGCAGCGCGCTGGCGGGAAGGACCCAGTAGAGCACGGCCCACGCTCGAGGCCCCATGCCGGTCGCGCGCCGATGGATGGCGACTCTGAGCAAGACAAGGGTGAAGAATACAGCGAACGCCATGTTCACAAGCACAAACCAGAGGTTTGCAGCATCGCCTGGCAAGAGTCCGCTGGTACCGCCCGCCCGGACCATCCGCCCGAGGCTCGCTGCCACGGGCTCGATGTCGTGCCCCAGGGGCCAGACGCTGATCGCCACGACGAATTTGCGCAGCAGGTCGGTCCAGGAGTCGAGGTGCCTGGAGATGTACGTCCCGCCGAGTCCGCCGCAAAAGGCCATCCGTGCCGCGAACCAGGTGGAAAGAGGGAACAATGTCATCGCTGCCGCGTGCTTGATGGCGGGAGTGAGCGAAGTTCCCGCCCGGCGGTGTGTCCAGGCCAGCACCAGGAAGCTGGCTCCCAGGGCGACAGGAGCGACGACGGCCGTTTATTTGACGAACATCGCCGTGGTGACCAGCAGGGTTGCGGTGACAATCCGGGCCTGTGCCATGGCGAGAAAGGCGAATCCCGCCAGCACTGCGGCAAGGGGATCGAATGCGAACGAGGGATAGAAGGCTGCCTTGGCCGGCACAACGGTCAGGAAGAACACCAGGGTCACCAGGTACGAGGTTGTGCGGGTACACTGGAGGAACATTCGGGCGACCACGAAGACGATGGCCGCACCCAGTGCGTTCACGATGTATCCGAGAAGCAGGTACAGGCCCCAGTAGTCCTGGAACAGGAGGTAGTCGAGGTAGTAGGCGAGGTCGGCCAGTGGCCTGAGAAAGTTGGAGAAGGGCGACGTCCACTCCTGGTAGACCGTGAAGTAGTCCGCGTACCCCTTGGTCAGCCATTCGAGGGGGCTGGGTGGCGAAACGTGCCCGGTGGCATGAACGATGAGCGCGATGTCGTCGCCAAGGGGGTGGTAGTCCGGGATCTGGCTCCCGAACGCGGCCAGTTGCAATGCCAGCACGACGAGAAAGGGCCAGAGCGGGCTCTCCAGGTTGAACGTTCGAGCCGGTCCCATTCCGCTGTGTCCTTTTTCGGGCGCGTGCCCTTCGTCTGGACGGTCGAAGCCCGGGTTCCCGGTGAGTCATCGCCTGGGTGGGCGCTCTCCGAAAACCGCGGTGCCCACGCGCACGAGTGTGGCGCCCTCCTCGATCGCCAATTCGAAATCGTGGCTCATGCCCATGGACAGTTCGGGAAATGCCATGCCGAACCGATCCTCGAGCCTGTCCCGCAGGGACCGGAGGAGGCGAAAACCGTCCCGAGTCTCTTCCGGTGACCAGTGGAACGGGGGAATGGCCATCAATCCGCGCAGCGTGACCGATTCCGCTTCGATGGCCTGCCTCGCCAGCGCTTCCAGCGCACCGGGATCGACGCCGCTCTTGGTGGCTTCGTTCCCCACGTTGACTTCGATCAGGATGGGCTGGACCCGGCCCAGGGCCCGAGCCCTGCGGTCGATCTCCGACAGCAGACGAGGACGGTCCACGGAGTGGACCAACGCAACGTGGGGGAGGATGGCCTTGACCTTGTTCGACTGCAAGTGCCCGATGAAATGCCACTCCACGCCAGGGATCCGTTCGATCTTCCCGAGGAGTTCCTGGGCATAGTTCTCTCCGAAGAGTCCACACCCCTCGTCCCTGGCGGCGAGCAGCCGTTCGATCGGCTGCGCCTTGCTGACCGCGACGAGCCGAACCTCCCCTTCGCGCCCGTATCGTCGCGAAGCATCCCGGACCCTCTCGAGCACTTCCCGGTACCTCGTATCGCTGGCCACCGCACTCCTCCTTGTTCAATCACTGGTCGATCGGGCAGTCATCCCGCCGGCAGTCTTGTCCCCGGGGGCAGGTCACGAGGTTGTACGGCGTTGCCCAGATACCTCCACGTCACGCGGAGTCGCCGAACACCAACGCCCCGGTGCGCTATCACCCGCCGCGGCGCGGGCCGGCCTTTTCAGCCGTTCGCTCGAAAGGGCCTCGGTCCTCCCACTTCGGCAAGGACATCCAGGACTTCGGCCAAGGGTAGTCCCACCACATTGGTATAGGAGCCATGCACGCTCGCAACCAGGAAGGCACCACGTCCCTGGATTCCGTAGCCCCCCGCCTTGTCCAGGGGCTCGCCGGTCGCCACGTACCCGTCAATTTCGTCCGGCTCGAGGGACTTGAACACGACCCCGGTGGCCACGGCGAACGATCTGGAGACCGTGCGCCCAGGGTCCAGGATGACGCAGCCGGTGAGGACCTGGTGCCTGCGGCCGGACAGCAACTGTAACATGCGGCGCGCGTCCTCAGTATCCTCTGGTTTGCCGAGTATGAGGTCGTCCACGACCACGATGGTGTCAGCGGCCAACACGAGGGCCTGCTCCTCGACCCACGCGGCGACCTGCTCGGCCTTGAGCCTGGCGTTGAGCAGACAGGTCTCCGCCGGATCCGCCCCGTTTCCACCCAGGTCTGCCGTTTCGACGACCCGGCTCGGCTGGACACGACAGGGTATGCCTACCCGTTCCAGCAACTCGCGCCTCCTGGGCGAGGCCGAGGCCAGGACGAGTGGACGGGCGTCGCGCGCTCCGGTCGATTCTGCTCCTTCCATGGTGGACGGCAGTGTAGCGACGAGCGGCGGCGGTGTCAAGACATGAACCCCTCGACCCTGCCTGCCTCCATTCGATGTGCAGGCCATCGAGATATCGTCCACGTCAGAAGGGAAGGATGCGTCAGGCTCCGCCGACTGCCTGCGTCGTGACAACCGTTCCTGTGCCACACCCCGGGATCGATGGAGATACGCCACGGCCACCGCTCCTGGGGACCAAAACCTGTGGCAGCCCGTGTCGCAAGTATGCTAGCATCGTAACATTCGAAGAATACCGAGACGTGGTCCGCCACCAAGTCCTTGCAGGAGCATGCGAAATGAAGCTGCCACCGAGAGCTGTCGCCCTTTCCGCCGCCGTCTTGTTCGGGCTGGCTGCCAACATCTCCTCCTGCGGCGACGATGAGGGCGAGGGGGCCCCTCCCCCAACCCCACCCCCGGACTGCGAGTCCAGCGAGCACACGGGCACAGCCTTCGTCGACCAGCACCCGAGCGCATGGGGGTTGGCCCGGCAGGTGAGGATAGAAGTGTACGTGGCGGATTCCCTCTTCACAAAAGGAGGCTGGTATCCCCAAACGGTGACCAGCTACTACCTGGTCGAATGGGCCGATTTGGGCGATGGTCTCCTGGCACAGACCGAAACGCCCTGCCAGACAGATGTCTCCACAATATGGGTCGAGACCGTGATCGGAGGCACCGTCGCGGTGGAAACGGTCATCCCCGACAGCGTGATCGCGTCGGTGCCACCCGCCACCTGGACCGCCGGCATCGAGGGCTTCATCTCACCAGAGGGTGATCCCTCCGAATGGGTGGTGTACACCCTGTCGGACACGGAATATGGCCCCCAATACTGGGTCATGGGCGCCGTGCTCGAGGATCCCGTGTCCGAGTCCTGTCCGAGCGACCCCAACGATCCGCGCGAATGGGACCAGGATGGCGACAATAACCCGGGCGTCACCACGGAACAGTGGGTTCAGGGCGATGTGGCCCACGTCTATCTCTGTTCCCGGACGCTGTACAGGCTCGAGCCGGCGGTCGTATGCGATTTCGAAAACGATGCGGGGGAAACGACCTACCAGGTTTCGGGAGGGGTCTACGACGTGGTGATCGACCAGTCCCTGTATGGCTCCGACGACCCGTCACAGACCGATCCCGAGTCGAGGTGGTCGCCCAACGACTACAGCTTCTACGTCCTGCGGAGTCTCCCGGACGGTGCCACCTGCGCGGACGTGCTCGACGCACTTCGGGACTAGACCGCACCGTTCGTGAAGCAGCCTTGCCTGTCATCCCATGCTCGAGTGTTAGACGACCTCGCGGTTCAGGTGTTCCAGGATACGAATGACGATCAGCTCGTTGCTCGGATCCAGCCCGCGGGTGAGCAGGCCGGGATCGCGTTCGCCGGCCCAGATGCGGTAGACGGCGCTGGAAACGTGCATGCCGAGCTGCTCGAGCACCTTCAACTGGTCCTCGACACCCTTTCGCAGTTCGCTTCGTCCCTTGGCGATCAGCGCGATGTCGTACAGCAACGGGTCGAGGTGCTCGAGGGCCTGGGCTGCGGTCACGTCTCCGTCCGTGCCCACGAGCCCGGCCCTGAACATCTTCTCCATCCATGCCATCGCCTCGGCGGGCGGCATGTCAGCCAGGGCTTCGGCCATGGCGTCGCCGAAGGAATCCGGTTCCAGGGCGAACGCGTTCCGGAGAGCCGGTGGCAACGCTTCCAGGATCGCAAGCTGCTCGGCATTCGTCGTTTCCGCTGCCCCGGAATCTGTCTCGCGCAAAGCGGTTCGTTCCGGCCCGGCCTCGACAGCCAATGCTCGAGGGGGTTCCGGGTTCGTGCCGGTCCCAACCGGAGTACCCTGTGCCGGCGATGCGGCGGCCGGAGGGGTGCCCGGTGCACCCGTGCCCTCGGCTTCCTCGAGGAGGGACAGCAGGCGTTCGATGAGCCGTGTGCTCGCGGGATCGAGCCCCGCACACAGCCCCGCCCGGTCGCGTCTCCCGTCCCAGATGTGCAGCACAGGTGCCATGATGTGCCATCCGGCGCGCTCCAGTTCGGGAAGAAGCTGCTCGAGTTCTTCCCGATCACGGTCGTCCCCGAGGGACACGGCGACGACACCCTTGAGGAACACCTCGAACCGATCGGCCACGCGATTTCGGCCTTCCGGTGACATGCCTCCCATCACCCCCGCGTCATGAAGCCGTGCCAGGACATCTCGTGCGTCGTCCTGCGGAAGCGACCTCAGGGCATGTCGCAAGGCGATATCCATCTCGTCACCTTCCAGGGTCAACGCCCGACGGACCGGGGCGGGCAACGCGGACCAGAACCCGGACGGTATATCCCCTTGTGTCCCGGCTCCGGCCTCGAGACCTCCGGTGCGGCGGGCCAGGACCCGTTGCCACACGTCCGCGATAGCAGCGTCGCCGTTGCGGCCGCCCCCCGGCAGCGTGTCCAGCAACTCCTGGAGCGCCAGACCGTTCACCTGTTCCATCGTGTCCACGATAGACGAAAAGGAAGGGGGCTTTCTGGAGCGTCCCGCGGCTCCGATCTGGGCCACGATGGCGTCCAGTTGGTCCGACCCGAGCCGTAGCGCGATGAGTGCCGCTGCGAGACGATGGTGCAGGACAAGGGAGGCCAGTGCCCCGGCCTGCTCGAGTTCGTTTGCAAGGAGCAGGTGCTCGACGATGCAGGATTCCGGGCTTCGCAGGCGATAGGCAGCGATCAGTCGCTCGAGGGCCATGTCGGTGTTACTCCATTGTCATGCCACGAGGATGGGGCCGGGGTTTCGGTGTTGCCGAGGCGCAGCCAACCGACCACGAACACGGTGGCGACCAGGAGGAAGGTCGCGAGCAGGATCATGGTGACGCGCTGCAAGGGTGCTCGTGTCCCTACGCCGCCCGGCAGTGCGATCATCGGTGCCCGGTTTCCAGCTCGGTCGTCCAGGGCCTGGGCTGGCAGTCGCTCGGGGACGTCGCCTCGAGCAGGCGTGGTGTGCGCCCTGCTGGCCATGCCGGCGTCGTCCGCACCCATGGCCGAAATCGAGTCTCCGGACTGCGCGTCGAGAGCGCGCCGCACGATGGCGGCTGCGCGCAAGTGGCCCTCGAGCAGGATGGCGTGCTCGACATCTTCCGGGATCGTCACCGGGACAGCGGGGAGGCAAGCGTGGGCGGTTTCCTGGATGGCTGCCTGGAGCTGCCGGCAACGCTGGCATGACGCGATGTGCCCCCGGACGTCCTCGAGGCGCTGCGGCCCGCCCTGGTCGAGTGGCAACAGGTCGATGTCTCCGTGGAGCGCCGCGTCGATCTCAAGCAGAAGAGGGTGATTTCCGGGCGCATTCGCCGGGCCGCTGCGCGACCATGGTCTGGCTCGGTCGTCCTCCCGTTCCGGTGCCGGAAGTTCCTCGCCCGGGTCCTCTTTCGGCGATTGTCGAGGTGTCTTCGCGTCCATCGAGGCGGTGAGGCCGAGCAAGGTTTCCATCCGGAGCCGGATGGTCTCGAGGGGCAGGTCCAGTGCGTCGACCATGTCCGTTCCGCGCATGCCTGCGCCGAAGCGGAGCAGGGCGATCTCGCGAAGTTCCGGGGGAAACCTCGAGAGCGCACCCGCCAGCGACGCGCCACGGGGGGGCAGTGGGGGGGGGGTGCTTCTCGCGCCATTCCGCTCGTGCGGTTGCCGGCGGCGGTACGGTTCGAGCGGTATCACCTTCATCCTCAGCGCCCGCAGCGTTGCGGCTCGTGTCCGGATGAAGGCATACAGTCTCGCTTTGACCGATGGCCGCGGGGTGAAACCGGGGAACCGGGAGAACCAGAGGAGGAAGACATCCTGGAACAGGGTCAAGGCGTCGTCGAGGTCGCCCACCAGCCCCAGGGCCATCAAGAAGATCCAGGTTCGATAGCGGGCGTAGAGAGCGTCGAACCCGGCCGCGACACCCTCGTTCGCCGCATGGCACAGCACGGCGTCATCGGCCGCATGCCATGCTTCGGCGAGGAACAGGTCATCCGGCGGATCCTGGAACCCGCGCCCCGTGCGTCGTTCTCGAAACGTCCGTCCCCGTCTTGTCTTTCCGAACCTGCGTCCCACGATCTACTGCTCCCGATTGCCAGGCGGTGTGGCCAGTCATGCGACCTGCCCATGAAACCCTTGACGCAGGATAAGATTCCGCCCTTTTTCGCCGGGAAGAACGGCGCTCCGAATCGTTACCTGACGCCTGATCCGGGAGATACGTCCCGATCCAGGGTCACCAGCGACAGGCGTCCGTCCGTGTCCTCGGCCGCCAGGATCATCCCCTGCGACTCGACGCCTCGAATGCGCGCGGGTTTGAGGTTGGCAACGACCACGATCCTTTTTCCGGGCAGTTGTTCCGGCGTGTAGTGTTGCGCGATGCCGGCCACGACGGTGCGGGTTTCATCTCCCAGGTCGAGGCGCAGCTTCAGGAGGTTACGGGCCTTCGGGATACGCTCGGCCTCGAGCACCACGGCGACGCGCAGAGCGACCTGCTGGAACTGCTCGAAGGTGATGACCCCGCCGGTTTCCGTCCTCGTGGCTCCCTTGTCGTGCGCCCCATCCGTGCGGGTCTTTCTCTCCACGCGGTCCGGCGGTGGTGCGCCCCCCCCCTGGTCCCCGTCGATTTCCTTCTGCAGCGCCTTGAGATCGATCTTGGGGAAGAGGACATTGCCCGGTCGGATTTCGGCGCCCACCGGGAGGTTGCCCCAGGCCAGGCTCCAGGTGGAACCGGCCGGCGGCGTGCCGGCGTCGCATCCCAACTGGGCGAGGAGTTCCACGGCCTTCCGCGGGATCACGGGATACAGGAGGACCGCGGCGAGACGGAGCACCTCGGCGGCATGGTAGAGGATGGTTCCCACTTCACCGGACCGCTCCGGATCTTTCACCACCTTCCACGGCGCCGCTTCCTGCAAATACTGGTTGGTCCGCCGCACAGCCTGGAGAACCTCCTCGATGGCCGCGTGGGTCTGAAAAGCCTCCATGAGCTTGTCCACGCGGGCAGGCAGATCGCGCACGGCCTCGAGAAGGTTCTGCTCGAGACGCCCCGGTGTCCCCGGTGCCGGAATCCGGCCTCCACAGTACCGCTTGACCATGTTCGACACGCGACTGAGGAGATTGCCCAGGTCGTTGGCCAGGTCGGCGTTCCGCCGTTTTGCCAACGCCACCTCGCTGAAGTCTGCATCCTGGCCGAACACCATGTCGCGCATAAGGAAATACCGGAAGGCGTCCGCGCCGTACCTGTCCACCATCTGGTGAGGCCTCACGACATTGCCGACGGTCTTGGACATCTTGGAAGCGTCCACGAGCCAGTAGCCGTGGACGCGGAGCTGCCTGAAGAGCGGCAGGCCGGCGGCGCGAAGCATGATCGGCCAGAATATCCCATGCGGCTTGAGGATATCCTTGGCGATGAGATGGGTGGCGGACGGCCAGTAGGTGTCGAAGAGTTCGGTCCCCGGTCCCCCTAGCGCGGAGACATAGTTGAGCAGCGCATCGAACCAGACGTACAGCACGTGGTCGGCGTCGAAGGGCAACGGTATTCCCCAGGAGACTCGAGACCGCGGACGGCTGATGGACAGGTCGCCGATGGGGTCCCGCAGCATGGCCAGCACCTCGTTGCGGTACCGTTCCGGCTCGATGAAACCCGGGTTGGCAAGAATATGGTCTCTCAGCCACTCCCGGTGTTTCTCCATGCGAAAGAGGTAGTTCTCTTCTACGAGTTCCTTCGGCTCGATGCCATGGTCGGGGCACTTGCCCTCCTTGAGTTCCTTCGGCGTCAGGTACCGCTCGCACCCCACGCAATACAGCCCGCGGTACGCGCCCTTGTAGATCTCTCCACGGTCGTGGAGCTGCTCCACGATACGGCTCACCACGGCCTCGTGGCGCGGCTCCGTCGTCCGTATGAAATCGTCGGGCTCGACCAGGACACCGGGCCACGCCTCCCGGAACTTGCGGCTCACGTCGTCCGCGAACTGTTGCGGGGTGATACCGGCTCGAGCGGCGGATTGAGCGACCTTTTCGCCGTGCTCGTCCGTCCCGGTCAGGTAACGTGTGCGACGCCCACGCTGCCTGTGGTAGCGGGAGAATACGTCACCCAGGATGGCCGTATAGGCATGACCCAGGTGCGGGTCTGCATTGACATAGAAAATAGGGGTGGTGAGGTACACCGAATCCACTGTTCCGCCTCCTGTGCAAGTTGCTTTGGGTCATGATACACAGGGGAACCCGGACCGCAACCAAACAACGGTTCGTCGGCAGGAGAGTGCGACAGGGCTCTCGAGCAGGTCCAACGGCGCCCGCGCCACCCGGAGCACGCGCGTCCGCACCGCACGGCCACGGAAACAGTTGCCGTGCGCAAGGTTTCCCGGTTACGGTGCTCATAGGGCCGAGCACGTGTCGCCGGAGTGGATCACCATGGCAGAGCAACAGCACGCGGTACTCCAGTTTCCCTACGACGCCAGGCGTCAACCGAAGAGTTTCTCCTACTTCAACCGGGAGCTGTCCTGGATCGAGTTCAACAGCCGTGTACTGGAAGAAGCCCTGGATCCGTCCCTTCCGGTCCTCGAGCGGCTGCGGTTCTTGTGCATATTCGCGCGCAACCTGGACGAGTTCTTCATGGTGCGGGTGTCCGGGCTCAAGCAACAGTATGCCGCGGGGCTGAAGACCCGCGCCGCCGATGGACGTACCCCGGCCGAGCAGCTCGCGGCGATCTCAGCCAAGCTCCGGCCGTTGCTCGACAGGCACCAGGCCTGCTGGACCGAACTCCGCCCCAGGTTGTCCGCCGAGGGCATCCGGGTACTGGACTACGGAGAACTGAACGCTGGCCAGAAGAAGGAACTGGCCGACTATTTCGCTCGGGAGGTCTTCCCGGTCCTGACGCCCCTGGTCGTCGACCCGGGCCACCCATTTCCCCACATTTCCAATCTCTCTCTCAACCTGGGCGTGGAGGTCGCCGACCTCAATGATCCTCGCGAAACACGGTTTGCTCGAGTCAAGGTACCCGTGGTGTTGCCGCGCCTGGTGCCGCTGCCCACGCGCAGCTACTCTTTCGTACTACTCGAGGAGGTCATATCGGCCAATATCGCTCGGCTGTTCCCGGGAATGGAGATCTTGAGCTGCCACCCGTTCCGTATCACGCGGGATGCGGACATCGAAATCGAAGAGGAGGAGGCGGAAGACCTGCTCAAGCTCGTGCAGGAGGAGTTGCGCCGGCGCCGGTTCGGCCTGGCTGTCCGGCTCCAGGTGGACGCCCGAATGCCATGGCCGTTGCAGCAGATGCTCCTCAAGGTCCTCCGGCTCGAGGAGCAGGATCGATACCCGGTCTACGGTCCCCTGGGTATCTCGGACTTCGAAACGCTCACGCAGATCGACCGTCCCGATTTGAAGTTCAAGACGCTCAAGCCTGTGCTGTCCCCGCACCTCGAGACCGAGCAAGACCTCTTCCGTGTCGTTCGCCGGGGCGATGTGCTCCTCCATCACCCGTTCGGCTCGTTCGAGCCTGTGGTGCGGTTCATAGAACGGGCCGCGGAAGATCCCGATGTGTTGGCCATCAAGCAGACGTTGTACCGCACCAGCGGCGAGTCACCCATCATCGATGCGCTCATCAAGGCGTCGGAGAACGGCAAGCAGGTGGCCGTGCTGCTCGAGCTGAAGGCGCGATTCGACGAGGAGAGCAACATCCAGTGGGCACGGAAGCTCGAGCGCGTCGGTGTCCACGTGGTGTACGGCGTGCTCCGGCTCAAGACGCACTGCAAGATCGCCCTCGTGGTCCGACGCGAGCGCGACGGACTTCGGCGCTACGTACATTTGAGCACCGGGAACTACAACCCCATCACGGCGCGGGTCTACACGGACCTGGGACTCCTGACCTGCGCGCCGGATTTCGGGGCCGACGCCTCGGACCTGTTCAACTTCTTGACGGGGTTCTGCAGGCAGGGACCCTACCGGAAACTGCTCGTCGCACCGCACAATCTGCGCCAGAACTGGCTGCGTCTGATCGAGGAAGAAATCGCCTTCCACGGCCCGGACAACCCGGGTCACATCGTCATCAAGGCGAACGCCATGACAGACATCGACCTGATGGAGGGTCTCTACCGGGCGAGCCAGGCCGGTGTGAGGATCGACCTGCTCATTCGTGGGACCTGTTGCTTGCGCCCTGGCGTTCCCGGGCTCTCCGAGAATATCCGGGTCACCAGTGTCGTCGGGAGATTCCTCGAGCACTCCCGTATCTTCTACTTACGCCACGGCGGAGACGAGAAACTCTACCTTGGGAGCGCCGACTGGATGTCCCGCAACCTGGACCGGCGTGTGGAGACGGTGTTTCCGGTCGAAGATCCGATCATCAAGCAGACCATTCGTGACAAGATCCTGGGCGTGTACCTGGCAGACAACGTCCGGGCTCGACTTCTCCAGCCGGACGGTACCTATGTCAGGCTGAGCCCTCGTCCGGACGAGCCTTTGATCGATTGCCAGGAAATCCTGATGACCAAGGGGCACAACACGGATATCGGCTTCCTCGACCCTCTGCCGGCGGGAGCCGGCGTCCCGGCAGGATGACAACCCGCAGCAATCTCGTCACCTGCTCGGCTGCCCGCCCACTCGCCCCGCCACCCCTCCACCCTCCTTAGGTGTCCTCCGCGGCGTAGGCCACGTTGCTCTGCATGGCGACCGGTGTTTCCAGCGGATCGAGGCACACAGTGCCGACTCGAGCCTCGTGGGATTCGATCGTGTGTTGGCCGGGTCCCGGGTAGATGGTCAGCAGGCTTCCCTCGACCGCGGGCGCCACTCCCCAGAAGTCGGTCAGCGTGATTGGTCCGGTCATCGAGAGCTGGGCTTCCCATGTCGACACGGTCTTGTCCGACATGTTGGTGAAAGTCAGCTCCAGGCACGTGCCGCCTTTGGAAGGATCCGTGCTGCGGTAGGTCAGGAGCAGGGGATCGTCGGTCAGGCTGCCGGTGATCACCGGCTCCGGCGTGGGCGTATCAGCCGGGTCTGTTCCGGTCCCGTCCTCGTAGCGGACACTGGATGTCATGGCAACGGGTTCGGCGAGCGTACTCAGGCACATTGTGCCGGTGCGTGCTCCGAAAGCGGCGATTGTCTCGGTGCCGGGGCCGGGATAGACGGTCGCCGCGGCCCCGTCGACAACGGGAGTGAACCCCCAGTAGTCCGTCAGGACCGCCTTCTGGTCCAGGTTCAGGGTCAACATCCAGGATACCACGTCCTTTTCGCTCAGGTTCGTCAAGGTCATTTCCAGGCAGTAGCCCCCGTACGAAACGCCGTCAGAGCGGTAGGCCAGCAGCATGTTGCCATCCTGCACGGTGCCCAGGATGGGGGCCGGTGTCCCCTCCGGCACCTCGAGTTCGGCCGATGAGATCTCCACTGGACGCGCCGCGGGCTCCATGCAACATTGCATGGTCACGGTGTTTCCCGCCGCCAGCACCGAATCGCCGGACGGTTGGATGGACAGCCTGTCGCCATCCGGCGAGAACAGGGCGCCATCCGCGGAGAGCCACGTTTCGACCGGCTGGTCGAGCCGGAGCGCCAGGGACCAGGCCTCGAGGTCTCCGCCGGTGTTGGTCAATGTCATATCCAGACACCAGCCCTGGTCCCAGGTCGCGCCGGAGATCCAGGAGAGCGCGAGTCCTTCCGTGGTCAGCGTCCCCTGGGCGTTCTCATCGCAACCTCCATCGCTGCAGGTCCCACCGTCCACGGTCATGCTGCCCGGGACACAGGCCACCAGCGCGATCGACAGGGCGATCGCGATCCCGGTAGCGTGCATGCGAGCAGTATCCATCCGAACCTCCCCGGCCCTCGTGGCAAGTGTATCCTCCAGCCATGGCACGAGATATGGCCTGTCAAGAGGCTAGCACATCGCGACGCCGGCTGTCAATTCCGGGAATCCAACGGCCAGCACGCCGGCTGTTCGAGGTTGACGCCGGCATGACATGGACCTACCCTGTTTCACGCAGTCGCCCCGGTCGCGCCGCCGGTCCGGGAAGCCTCTTCGAACAACGTCTCGCGCCGCGTCCCGCCGGGCGGGGGTCATCACTCTCGATGGCGCCTGTCGCAGCGCGCGCCAAGCCTCGTGCGGCCGGACGTCGTGCCCCCCGGTCACCCGCGGAGCGGGCCGGCACAGAACGCGAAACAGGAGCCACCATGGAGCCACTCACGCATTTCGACGCCGATGGGCGGGCCAGGATGGTCGATGTCGGGGAGAAACCTCCCACCGAGCGCGAAGCCGTCGCCAGGGGAGTCGTCACCATGTCTCCCGAGACCATGAGACGCATCCTGGATCGCACCATCGAGAAAGGTGACGTCTTTTCCGTGGCGCAACTCGCGGGCATCATGGGTGCCAAGCGAACCCCGGACCTGATCCCCCTCTGCCATCCTCTCGCCCTCACTTTCGTGTCCGTCGTCCTCACCCCAGTCGAGGAACGCCATGCCGTGGAAATCGAGGCCACGGTGAGGACTCGAGGCAGGACCGGGGTGGAGATGGAAGCCCTCACGGCGGTGAGTGTGGCAGCTTTGACCCTCTATGACATGTGCAAGGCCGTGGACAGGACCATGACCATCGAGGAGATCGCGCTCGAGAGCAAGCGTGGGGGCAGAAGCGGGACCTTCGTGCGACCGCCGGGAGACGATGGGCAAAGGACCAGGTGATGTCTCGCCAGCCACAGCAACGGGCGGGTCGAGCCTCGTGACCCAACGGGCTGCACGACGTGGCGACCCCTCACGCTCGTCAGCACGCCGAGTGCGTCAGGCCCAATCGACCGTGGCACGCTCGCCCGGCCGGCGATACAATAGCTTCATCAGTCCCGGCGCCGGCCGACTTCGGCCGTCGGACCGGCTTTGCACCATGCAGGAGGCCAGGGATGACAGCCACAACCTCTTCCCACGTCATGACGACCCGATACGCAACACGCCTCGAGAACGGCAAGCTCCGGTGTGATGTCTGTCCTCGAGGCTGCACGCTCCGCGAGGGACAGCGCGGGCTCTGCTTCGTCCGGAGCAACCTTGGTGGTCGCATCGTGCTCACGACCTACGGGCGCTCGAGCGGATTTTGCGTCGACCCGATCGAGAAGAAGCCGCTGAACCATTTCCACCCCGGGACGCCAATCCTGTCGTTCGGCACGGCCGGGTGCAACCTGACCTGCCGCTTCTGCCAAAACTGGGACATCAGCAAATCCAGGGCGACGGCCACGCTGGCGGAAAACGCTTCACCGGAAGACATTGCACGGACGGCTGCGCGTGCCGGGTGCAAGAGCGTGGCCTACACCTACAACGACCCGATCGTGTTCCTCGAGTACGCCATGGACACGGCCGATGCCTGCCGGGAACAGGGTATCAAGTCGGTTGCGGTCACGGCGGGCTACGTCCATGGCGAGGCGCGACGGGACTTCTTCTCCAGGATGGACGCTGCCAACGTGGACCTGAAGGCATTTACCGAACGGTTCTACAAGAAGCTTTGCAGCGGTCATCTCCAGCCGGTTCTCGAGACGCTCATGTACCTCAAGCAGGAGACCCACGTGTGGCTCGAGCTGACCACCCTCCTGATTCCTGGGGAAAACGATGCCGAAAAGGAACTCGAGGAGATGACCCAGTGGGTGGTGGAGCACCTCGGGCCCGATGTGCCCTGGCACTTCTCCGCCTTCCACCCGGACTGGAAGATGACCGACAGGAGAGCGACCTCCCCGTCAACCCTCTCCAGGGCCCGCGCCATCGCGACCAAGAATGGGGTTCGATACGCCTATACCGGCAACGTTCACGACGAGACCGGCGGGAGCACCTATTGCCACGCTTGCGGCACGCGCCTGATAGGCCGCGACTGGTACGAGATCACACTCTGGCGCCTCACGAAAGAGGGACGGTGCCCGGCCTGTGGCGCGCCGTGCGCGGGAAGGTTCGATGCCGCACCAGGCACCTGGGGCGCGCGCCGCCGGCCGATACGGATGGGTTGAGAGACGTTGGGCCCCAATCCAAGGGAACGATCCAGCGCTTCCACGCCGAACGCGCTGCGGTAACACGGCTCACGTTGCAGGGCGTCTGCTCACTCCCAGCTCTCGCAGCTCTCACCCGCCGGGAGTTGCTCAGGAGGCACGAACCTGAAGCTTCGTATCACCACTTCCTCGCTGGCGCCTGTCTCCGAGCCATGGCCCGTGAACCACCAGAGGTTGGCTCGAGCCACCTCGTTCCCGGCATCGGGGACCTTGCTCGAGGCATAGTCCTGGCAGTCGATCTGGGCTTCGGCGCTCTCCGGGTAGGCCGTGTCGCCGGCGAAGCTCCGGAACAGCACGTCGTCGTCTTCCCACCGGAACTTGTGCGTCACCGGGTAGGAGCCGTCCACCGTGAATCGGTAGTAGAAGGCCGACGTGTATGGTTGAACCACGTACTGCGCGTTCGTCGGGTCGTCCGGGTCGCCCCAACGGGAGAACTCGAGATCGATCTCCCCGTAGGGATACGTTCCCATCGTGTCGAAGGTGCAGAGCCCGAGCACGGCGTTCGGATCCATGCTCGAGACATCGCTCCCCAGCACCCAGCGGTACTCCCCGTAGCCCAGGGGCTCATCCAGGTAGATCTCGGTGCAGTACCAGGTGGAACCGCTCGAGCTGCCGTAGGCTCTCAGGTGAAGGTAGCCGTCATCGTCGACCCAGATGTCGTCCTCCCCGTCCACGTAGTGGCACGGACCAGGATTCGCGGTGCCACCGCAGGTCTGCTTGACGTTCCAGACATGTCCGGAGAACTCGATGGTCTTTCGCGTGGTCTCGCGCGTCTCGCAGTGGTTGGGAAACTCGAAAAGCTCGGCCGGAAGCGTCGAGCTGCCGCCGATCGTGGGAACCGGGTAGTCGACCGGAACCAGAAAGGCACAGTACTCCGTCGCGGTCTGGTCGACGCCGCCGGTACAGACATCCGCGCTCCAGCTCCCATCCGATTGAAGAGAAACGGTATTTGGTGACCAGTATGGCTTGTTTACCCATCCATAGTCAGGGACGTAGATGAACGGTGCAACCTTCTCCATCGAACTCGAGGCGTTGCAGGAGTCTCCATGGAGATAGCATTCGGAGCCCGTGGCGCAGTACGCGGGCACCGAGGTGAAGTAGATCCCCTGCGCTTCCGTGTCGTCCACGAGCGCGTCGCAGTCGTTGTCCATGCCGTCGCAGACCTCGGTCGCGTCCGGGTTGATGGCTGCGTGGGTGTCGTCGCAATCGGAGTCGTCGATGACGTAGCCCTCGGGGGCCGAGCACGCTTCGACCGGGACAGCAGGGTCTCCGAAGCCGTCACTGTCCGCATCGAGGAAGAAGGGGCTCATCACCCCCTCGTCGACCTGCCCGTCGCAGTCGTCGTCGGTGTTGTTGCAGACCTCCTCGGCGCCCGGGTTGACTTCTGGCGACGTGTCGTTGCAATCGCCGGCCTGGGGAACGAAGCCGTCGGGCTGTGAGCAGGCCGTCATCGTGGCGTCCTCGGTGCCGTAGCCGTCGCCGTCGGCGTCGAGGAACCACTTCACCAGTTCGAGTCCCTCGTCCACCTCGTCGTTGCAGTTGTTGTCGACCCCGTCGCAGATCTCCTCCGCGTCGGGGTGGATGTCGGGGTCGTTGTCGTCGCAGTCCGCCTTGCATGGATAGCCATCCCCGTCCTGGTCATACTCGGGATCGCAACAGTCCATGCCCATCAGCAGCATGGCCGGGGCAACAAGCACGATGAGCGTTCGTTTCATCTCGTCCTCCGACTGTCCAGGTTGTTTCCCAGTTGGCCGCCCGGGAGGGTCGTGTGGGCGCCGTGCACCTCGCCGAACGTCCCGCTCGAGGCGTCCTCCAGTGGCATTCTGTGCGTCAGTCGCGGGTCGTGGGCGAAACGTCAACAGGGGGAAGAGAACTCTTCGAAAAAAGCCACAACCCGGGACGCCCTGGCGTGCGTCTTGGGGTTCAGGGCCGCGGGGCCTCCCTGAAATGGCGCCGGAGCCGGCCATCGTGCGGTTCGCCACATAACAAGAGATGTGTTACGCTGGCATCGCCTCCTCGAGAGGGGGGCGCCTCTGGCCCGGGCTCGCCTGGGCGGCGGATCCCGGGTCGGGGCCGTCTCTCGATTCCCATCTGGGCTTCCACGGGGCGACATTCTTATGGTCGGCGCACAAACATTGGATGTCAACAGGCAAAGGGGCAGAAATCTCAGGAGATGGGCATGGCCAACGTTTTTCTCTGTCATCGCGGTCCGGACAAACCTCTCATCGAGAAGCTCGCCGTGACGCTTGAACAGCACGGACACGACGTCTGGTTCGACGTGTGGGCGCTGGACATCGGCGACTCGATCATCGGAAAGATCGACGCGGGCCTGGCGCGGGCGAACTACCTGGTGCTGTGCTACTCGAGCGCGGGGGACTCCCCCTATACCGAGATCGAGTGGCAGTCGACACTCGCCCGGCAGCTCGAGGGTCATGACGTGACGATTCTGCCTGCGCTGATAAGCGGTGGGCGGGATGCGGTACCGGCCATCCTGGCGGGAACGAAGTACGCCGACCTGGTACGCGATTGGGATGCCGGGGTCCGCGCCCTTCTGAGGGCCGTCCGGTGAACTCGCGCGGCTGGCCCGGGGGATTGACCGGCACTGATTCTGCTGTCGCTTGACCTGTGTTGGGGAAACGCGCTCCGGCCTCGCGTCCCGAGAGGCGAAGCGGGGGCAGGGGGAAACGTACCAGGGGCAGGGGGAAACGAAGCAGGGGCATGGAGACACGAGGAGGGAATCCAATGGATCGCGCTGGTGGTCATTGTTCACGACGAGGCGGACGGCGATGCGCCGGAGCGGTTGGAGGCGCGCATCCAAGAGGCGGGTTATGACACCTGGCGTTCCGGCAGAGACGTGCTGGTAGGGGAGCAGCTTCATGGAACGATCTCCGCCAAGATGTCGCTCGATGGCCCGGTCGTGATCTGTCTGGGTCCCGGGACCGTCGTGAGCGGACTTGCGCGCATCGTGGGAGAGGCGGCGCTCCGGCGCGGAACTGACTCCAGTCGTCATTATCTGATTCCGGTGCTGGTCAAACCGGTGGATACCGTACCATTGCGTGGAGCCTGGGGCAGGCCGCGCGTGGCGGACTGCGTGGGAAGCCGCTTCGACCAGGGGGCGCAGGAAGTCGTCAATACCTTGAAAAAGGTCTTTCCACTGCCGTCAGAACATCCGGGTGCGGAGAATGGTGCAACAGGGAAGACCTCTCGTGGTGCGCGTCCCCTCCAGACCCACCTCCCCGACTACCTCACCCACCTCCACCAGGCCCACCGTCTTCTGGAACTGCACGGCTTCAGGACCCGGGTCGACTTTCCCCTGGACCTCGAGCAGGTCTATATCCCGCTCCGCGCCGGTCTCCAGGAGCAGTTCATGCACCCCGCTCGAGGCTTGGACCACGATGAGGAAGAGGCCCTGCGCACGGCACTTCACGCCCAAGAGGCCCAGGAAAGAGCCATGGACAAGCGGGATATCCCCTTCCAGGACGCCTTGAAACGCGCCTGGCAGCATGGCTATCACGGCGTCGTCATCCTGGGCGAGGCCGGCAGTGGCAAGACCACGCTCCTCAAGCACTTCGTCGTCGCCTGCACCGGCGAACGTTCCGGCCCGGCCAGCCTCGGACTTCCGGCCGAGACCGTGCCCATCTTCATCGTGCTGCGCAGTCTCGAGGCCCCTGAAAAGGGCCTGGTTTCAGCAACGGAAACAGCGGTTCGGGCGGTCTGTCCCACATTCCCGAAGCTCTTCACGCGCGCGCTGTTGGAGCACGGCAAGCTGCTCTTCCTGGTGGACGGCCTGGACGAAGTGGTAGACGAGGAGCAGCGTGCCGGGGTCTCCCGGTGGCTCGAGGTGGCTGTCAAACAATATCCGGACGCCTTTTTCGTGGTTACCAGCCGTTATGCCGGGTATCGGAAAGAGGTCCGGCTGCGAACCCACTTTTTGTCCATGAATGTGCGGAACCTGCGACCCGAAGAGGGCCGGCGCTTCATCGCCCGATGGTATGCCGCCGTGGAGGCCCGTGCCGAACTCAACCGGTCGAAAGAGCTGGCAGAGCACGAGGCAGCGCAGGCGACGCAGAAGCTGTGCAAGGTGATCTGGGAACGGGATGATCAGCGGGCGCAGGGCCTTCAGAAGCTGGCCACCAACCCCCTGATGTTGCAGATTATCTGCCTGGTACACCGCGCCCGCAAGCAGCTTCCAGAGCGACGGGTCGAACTCTTCGCCGAATGTCTCGAGGCGCTCCTGGAACTGTGGCTTCGGGCCAAGGAGATGCCCCTGGCGCTGAGTGCGGAGCAGGCGGAGCGTGTCTTGCGACCGGTCGCCTGGTGGCTCCAGGAGGCGGGAGAAAAGGAAGGGGATCTGGAGGCGCTGAGGACGCTGCTGCGCCCGACGCTCCGCGCGCTGCGCAGACCCGAGGATCAAGCAGACAGCTTGTTACTCAAGATCAAGGACCAGTCCGGGGTGCTGGTGCCCGCCGGACCGGGTCGTTACCAGTTCCTCCACGACAGCTTCCGGGAATACCTTGCCGCCCGTCATGTTCAGGACGGCATCGTGGCGCACCCGGAGCGCGTCGATGCGCTTGCGGACCACTTCGAGGAAGGTCCCTGGCGGGAGGTGAGTCTCCTTGCGGTGGCATTGAGCGGCACCCCTGTGTTCGAGCCCTTGATGGCGGCGATGATCCGCAAGGGACGGCTGGGACGAAGCGAAGCCCTGCTCACCGATTGCATGCGGGACGCCTTCGAGCCCAGTGCGCGTCCATTCCTGGAGGGTCTCGCACGGGGGATCGAGGATGCCTCGGAGCGTTACCATGCCTTGCGCGCGCTGAAGTGGGTCGAGCACTGGCAGGATGAGCAGGTAGCCACTCGAGGGGGGGCGGGGTGGGCGGGCTGGCTGGCGCGTCTGTTGTCCTTCGGTCGAGGCGTGCCGGCGGGGGGTGTCCGAAGCGGAGAGGCGCTCTTGAGGGATCTGGCCCGGGAGGATCCGGACCCGGAGGTCCGGGCGATGGCACGAGAGATGCTGCCCCAGGTCGGGATCGACGTGCTGGAGCGGCCGGAATGGGGCTCGGTCTGGGTCCACGAACCCACCGGCCTCGCGTTCGTCTACGTCCCCCCCGGCTCGTTCACGATGGGGAGTGAAGACGGATATCCCAGTGAGCGACCGGTTCACAAGGTGACCTTTGTTCGAGGGTTCTGGATCGGCAAGTACCCGGTGACCAACGCCCAGTATGGCCGCTTCATGAAAGCCAAGAGTCATCGTGAACCACGATTCTGGAAAGACAGCAGGTTCAACGCCCCGGATCAGCCGGTGGTCGGAGTGACATGGGGGGAAGCGTTCGCCTACTGCCGCTGGGCGTCCGATGTGCTGCTGGACGGACGCGCGTTTCCACCGGGGGGCGGGTCGAGCATCAGGCTTCCCTCGGAGGCGGAATGGGAGTATGCGGCTCGAGGCCCGGAGGGGTGGGCCTATCCGTGGGGAGATCCCAAGCCGACCCCAGGGCTGGTGAACTTTGCTCGGAACGTGGGGCGTACGACCCCGGTGGGCCAGTATCCCGAAGGAGGCTCGTGGGTGGGTGCCCTGGACATGGCCGGGAACGTGTGGGAGTGGTGCGCCGACCATTGGCATGGTGACGACAAAGGTGCGCCTGATGATGGCAGTGCCTGGGTGGCAGGAGGGATTGTCCCGAAGACTTCGAAACGCCACGAGAAGGATCCCCAGATTTTCCGGGTTGTCCGGGGCGGGTGCTGGGGCAGTGGCGCGGTCAGGGTCCGCTCGGCCTACCGGGGCTGAGGGCATGTCGGGGACAGGGGCCTGGTCCTGGGGTTTCGGGTCCTGTTGGCGCCCCCCCCCCGGGGGGACACTTGAGCAGTCGATCCTTGATGCTCAGGGAGTCGGAAAGGGGGGGGCATTTCTTGTATATCGCCGGATCCCATTTTGGCCTCTCTGGCGGGATCAGCGCCGAAATACATGCGCTATTTGCCATTCCATGCCGTTTGGTCCTGGCATGGATCCGATAGCATGCAAGAAACGCACTTCTCGATGACGTGGTCACACTCCGGCAACGGGCGCGGATGTTTCGATGTGCGTTCTTGGCCTCTTGTCGGAACGTTCTGCTCTTCGCAGGATTGGCTGCTGCATGGCACCAGGCGATCTGTGTCTCCCAACGGAAATTCTTGCTCGCTCAACGTCGGTCTGTCCGACCGGAGACGGGATTTTTTTGACTATCTCGAGGTCGACGGATTTGAAACATGAATCCTTGGAATTCGCCGCTTCGAGACGCTGGTAATGGAGCCCCGGGGCATTGTAGGCACGGCGCACAAGCCTGCCAAGCGGTCTGTGCAGGACCCCGAAGAAGTGCGTCGTGACCCGCCGCAGGTTTCGGAGCGAGATCGGAACGTCGGTGCGAGTCAGGACAAGCACGCCCACCAGGTGCTCGCGGTCGACCCGAACCCGGGTGACGGGCACGAGACGCGGCCGCCCGCTCAACCGCGTCCCGGCGGGGCGCTCACAAGCCAACCACCCGGCGTCTTTCCCATCTGCACCGTCCCCTGCCCAGGAGCCGTTGTTCGACGCCCGATTCCTGGCATGATGTGGTGTGGTGGCGGCGTGTTCGAGAGACTGGGGTTGGAGAGTGGGAGGCCCCTCGAACACAGGGGAGGGAGATTCTCTTGACTGGCATCCCCTGGCGCAAGGCGCGGCTGCACGACGATGCCGGCGTCAGATGACCTGGGCGTCGCGCAAACGCTCCACGTCGCCGTCCGAATAGCCGATTTCCTCGAGGATCTCACGGGTGTGCGCCGAGAGACGGGGAGGCGGGGCGGTCAGGTGGCCGGGGGTGTCCGAGAACTTTGGCGTCAGGTTGAACAGCTTGAGCGGCCCGAGTTCAGGGTCTTCGATTTGTTGGATGGTCGCTCGGTGCTCCACCTGCGGTGCCGTCAGGGCATCCTCGAGGCTGTGTATGGCGCCTGACGGGACGCCTCGAGCGTTCAGCACGCGCACCCAGTGCTCTGTCGGCTGCTGCTTCAGGCGCTCCTCGAGAAGGGGTGTCAACTGCTTGCGATTGGCCTTCCGCGTGTCACGCTCCTTGAATCGCGGATCCTCGACCAGGTCCGGGACACCGAGTTCCTGGGCGAGAGCCTCCCATTGCTCTTGCTTGTTCGCCGCGATGTTGATGTATCCGTCCGCGGTGGCGAACGTGCCGGACGGTGCAGCGGTGAAGTTGTCGTTCCCCATCAAGACCGGCTGCTTTCCGCCGATGAGGAGGTTGGCGGCCACCCAGCCCATCAGCGGCATGATGGAGTCGAGCAGTGCCACGTCGATGAACTGTCCCTTGCCGGTGCGCTCCCGGTGGAACAGCGCCCCCATGATGGCGAACGCGGCGTTCAGGCCCCCGACGGTGTCACAGACCGGGAACCCGCAACGCAACGGGTTGAGCCGCTCGTCGCCGTTGATGGCCATCACGCCGCTCAGCCCCTGGATGATCTGGTCATAGGCCGGCTTCCTGGCGTCCGGCCCGGTCTGACCGAAACCCGAAATGGCACAGTAGATGAGGCGTGGATTGATTTCCGACAGACGCTGGTAGCCCAGGCCGAGGCGCTCCATGACCCCTGGCCGGAAGTTCTCGACCAGCACATCTGCCGTCGCCACGAGCTTCTCGAGGATCTCCTTGCCTTCCACCGCCTTCAGGTTGACGGTCATGGACTTCTTGTTGGCGTTCTGGGCCAGGAAACTCGTACCCATGAGCTTCCTGTTGAGGTCGGGGACGTTGCCTAGCTTTCGGGCGAGATCGCCCCCCTTGGGGTTCTCGACCTTGATGACCTCCGCCCCGCACAGTGCCAGGTGAAGCGTCGCAAAAGGTCCGGACAGCACGTTCGTGAGATCCAGAACGCGAATACCTTCCAGCAGGTCCACCAGGGACTTCTCTCTCGTCATGACGCCTCCTCGCCGGGGGCTGGTATCGGGCCGGTCTTGTAGATGGTTCCGGGGAGCTTCCTGCCGAAGAAGGCTTCGGCGCGCCTTGTCGTGGCCACGATGGGACCGAGTTGGATGTCGGACCGGAGCCCCATTCGATGGAGCATGTGCACCAGGTCCTCTGTGCAGACGTTTCCGCCTGCGACCGCCGTGAACGGGCAACCTCCCAAACCTCCGAAGGCCGATTCGAGAACCGTCACGCCGGCGCGAATGGCAGCGTAGGCGTTGGCCAGCCCGAGCCCGTAGGTGTCGTGCAAGTGACACGCCACTTCGATCCCAGGTGCGGCTTCGAGAAGCCTGCCGAAGAGGCGCTCGACCTGGGCGGGATCGGCATGGCCTGCGGTGTCCGCCAGGCTGACCGTGGTGAATCCAGCGTCGAGAAACGCCTGTGCCAGGTCCATCACTCGAGCCTCCGGTATCGGCCCTTCGTAGCCGCAACCGAACGCGGATTGCACCGACACCTGCACGCGTTTCCCGGCACCCACGACGCGCCGAGCCATCGCCAGGATCCGGCTCAGCGCCTCCTTCGTGCTCATCCCGGTGTTCTTCCGGCTGTGGGTATCGCTGGCGGAAACCCCCATGCAAAAGTCGCTCACACCGCACGCAAACCCTCGGTCGACGCCCTTTTCGTTCAAGACCAGGGCGGTCAACCTCACCGAAGAGGGCAGGACGCCCGGCCGGGCCAGGCGCCGGAACAGCTCGTCGGTGTCGGCCATCTGCGGGACCTTGCGCGGGTGCACGAAAGATCCCACCTGGATCAGGTCGACGCCGGACGCGGCCAGGCTTTGCACCCACTCGAGCTTCTGCTCCGTGGGCACGACGAGTTCCTCGACTTGCAGCCCATCGCGGGGACCCACCTCGTGAACGAGGATCGGTCGTTCTTTCATGACAACCTCCCAAGACGGGGTGGCCGAGCCTTCCAGGCAAGACCTGTCCCTCGCCTGGCGGGACGAGGCAGTTCAGCAGCGCGCGCGTGATTCCGCCAGGAACTGCGACGCTCGCCGGCATGCGAGCCCTGGCAAGGACGCCGACAGCCGGCAGGGCATCACAACAACGCCGCTATGGCCTGGGCCATCTCGAGCGTCGTGTTGGAACCGCCCATGTCGTACGTCCGGACCTCCCCGCGATGGATGCACTCGGCAACCGCCCCCTCGAGGCGGCCGGCCATCTCTTCCTCGCCAAGCCAGTCCAGCATCATCTTGACAGCGAGAATCGTGGCGATGGGGTTGACCTTGTACTGCCCGGCGTACTTGGGCGCGGAGCCATGGGTCGGCTCGAATACCGCGAGATTGTCGCCAATGTTGCCGGAACAGCCGAAGCCGAGCCCACCCACCATTTGCGCGCACAGGTCGGACACGATATCCCCGTACAGGTTGGGCGCAACGAGCACGTCGTACTTCTCCGTGTTCTTCAGGAGCCACATGGTCATGGCATCGACGTTGGCCTCGTCCAGCTCGATGTCGGGAAACGCCTGGGCCACCTCTCGGGCGGTCTCGAGGAAGAGCCCGTCCGCGGCGCGGACCACGTTGGCCTTGTGCACCACCGTCACCCTCTTGCGGCCATGCTCCCGCGCGTAGGCGAAAGCGGCCTCGACGATACGCCTCGAGCCGTTCCGCGTGTTGACCTTGCACGACACGGCGTACTCGTCCGGTTTCAACGCGGCGTACTTCTCGAACGGTCCCGACAGGGCCGACAGGACAGAGGACAACTGTTCGGGAACCGGGTGGAACTCGACGCCGGAGTAGAGGTCCTCGGTGTTTTCCCGGAACACGACGATGTCGACATCGTTTCGATAGTTCAGCGGGTTTCCGGCGAACGCGCGGCAAGGTCGGAGGCACACGTACAGGTCGAACAACTGTCGCATGCGAACGATCGGCGAACGGTACACCAGCCCCTTGCCTTGCAATTCCGGCTCCAACTCGCGCTGTGCCGCCTTCACCGGCTTCGATGTGATGGCACCAAAAAACGCTGCGTCCACGTTGTTGAGAAGATCGATGGTGCGGGCAGGCAACGCATCGCCCTCCTTGCACCAAAACTCCCACCCGATGTCGCCGTGAATGTACTCGGCGTCGAACTCGAGCCTGTCCAACACGATTCTTGCCGCCTCGGAGACGTCGACACCAACGCCGTCACCCGGCAACCAGGCAATCCGATACCTCGCCATGCTGCTAGTTCTCCTTATGTGCTACGACTACCAACCAGCCTTGCTCCCCGGTACGGGTACGAGAGGAGGCGTATCGCCCTAGTCCATCGACGCCAGCCCCACCTCCCTGTCCATGACGTGGCGCAAGAAATCCGGGGAAGCTGTCCAGCGTGCCGGCTACCCGTTCCATCGGGCAGAAGCACGCAACCGTTTTCCATGCAAGCAATGTAACTATAGGAACTCCGAGACCCTGGCCGCGACTTCGACCAGCGGATTCCAGTACACACCCAGTCCGACCGTGAGGACGGCCAGCAGTGCGAGCACAGCAGTGCGAAACTGGGGGACGGCGATCTCCGCCACGGGTTCCACGGGCTCGGTCAAGTAGATGGCCCGCAATACCCTCGCGTAGTAGTAGAGCGATACGACCGAGTTTAGAACACCGATGATGGCAAGAACCACATACCAGTTCCCCTGACGTTGCAACACGGCGGCGAAAAGGAAGAACTTGGTGACGAAGCCCGCGAAAGGAGGGATGCCGGTGAGGGAGAGCAAGAAGACCGCAAAACAGGCCGACACCAACGGCAGCCTCTTGCCCAGGCCGGAAAATGCCGAAATATCCTCGGTGTGCGTCCGCTCGGCGACAACCATCACCACGAAGAAGGCCCCCATGTTCATGATGAGGTAGACGACCAGGTATGCCATCACGGCAGACACCCCGTCGCGCGAAAGAGCGACAACGCCCATCAACATGTACCCAGCATGGGCAATGCTCGAATAGGCCAGGAG
The DNA here is from genome assembly GCA_024278455.1 of Myxococcota bacterium. GTDB lineage: Bacteria > Myxococcota_A > UBA796 > JAJRTE01 > JAJRTE01 > JAJRTE01. Next base: position 15,121 of record JAJRTE010000196.1, on the reverse strand, counting down.
ACGCTTCAGGTTCTGTTGCGTGATCGCGGCAAGGTTGCCGAACGTCATCGTTGCTACCGAAATGACGCCAAGTACTGCCTGCCAGGGAACCACGTCGATCGCGACGAACTGGCCCCCGGCACCGGGATCACTGAAGACCGTGAAGAAGAACCGCACAAGTGCCGCAAAACCAGCGGCTTTCGGCGCCACGGACATCATGGCCGCGAACGGGGTCGGAGCACCTTCATAGGCGTCGGGACACCAGGCATGGAACGGGACAGCGGCGATCTTGTAGGTGAATCCTGCCAGGACGAACAGCACGGCTATGAACTGCAGCGCGCTCGTCGGGGCACCGGCGCTCATGCCGCCGAGCGCTTCGCCGAGGGCATCGTAGGACAGTTCGCCGGTCATCCCGTAGAGAAGCGACATGCCGAACAGCATGATGCCCGAGGCGACCGCTCCGAAAATGGCGTACTTGAGACCACCTTCGACAGACCTGGCACGATGGGGGTCGAAGGCGGTGAGGCCGTAGGCGGTGAGGCCTATCAGTTCCATGGAAAGGTAGAGCACCAAGAGGTTCGTGGCGGATGCAACGATGGTCAACCCGACGGTCATGATCAGCAGAAGCACCACGTATTCGGCGAACCGGCCCGTGACGACCTCCCGCACCCTCTCGGAAAAAATGATGGTGAGCAAGGTCGCCGACGCGAACAGGGGGATGAGAAAGACGGACAGTGCGTCCGACACCATCATGTCCCGAAAGCCTTCCCCGTGTGCGTTGTGCACGAGGGGAACCACCAGCAGGGCCGACAGAATGGCGGCACCACCTCCCAACACGCTGTAGAGGCGGACCCGCCTGTGCGCAGAGGCAAGGTCCACGATGATGATCGCTGCCGCCGCGAGCAGAAGCACCAGTTCGGGCGCCAGTTGATAGAATTCACTCGAGGTCACTGGTCCCTCCTAGATTGCCACCGCGTCCGTTACGGACTTGATCAAGCTGAACAGACCCGGGTTGATGAGGTCCAGGATGGGCATGGGGAAGAAGCCCATGATCACGATGATCACCCCAAGCGGATACAAGGTCACTCGTTCCCGCCAGGTGACGCCCTTCAGGTCCGCGTACTTCGGATTCAGGTTGCCCAGGAAAATACGCTGCATGGTCCACAGATAGTAGGCAGCGGTTATCACGACCGATGTCGCCGATACGATCGTCAGGATGCGGAATGTGGGGAACGCGCCGAGGAAGCAGAGCGCCTCACTGATGAACCCGGCCAGTCCCGGAAGCCCCAGAGAGGCCATGAACGCAAGGCCGGTCAGGGCCGAGTATTCAGGCATAACGTGGGCCAGTCCGCCGAATCCCTCGATCCGCCGGTGGTGTGCGCGGTCATAGATGACGCCGACAAGAAGGAAGAGCATCGGGGAGATGATACCGTGATTCCACATCTGGAGCACCGCCCCCGAGATACCCTGCTCGGTAAACGCCGCCATCCCCAGCAACACGAAACCCATGTGGCTGATCTACGAATAGGCGATCAGCTTCTTGTAGTCCCGCTGGGCCATGCACACCAGCGCGCCGTAGACGATATTGATCGTGCCGAATATCGCCATGCCAAGGGCCGCCCACTGCGTCGCCTCTGGCAGAATCATGTAGTTGACCCGCAAGATCCCGTAGGTGCCCATCTTCAAAAGGACGCCCGCCAGGATGACCGAAATCGGGGTCGGGGCTTCCACGTGGGCGTCCGGGAGCCATGTGTGGAACGGAAACATCGGAATCTTGATCGCGAAGCCGATGAAAAGTGCAACGAAGATGATCTTGGGAAAGGCGACGCCCAGAATCGGCCCGGCAGATGAAAAATCATTCTCCACTGCCAGCTTCAAAAAGTTGAACGTATGGGAACTCGAGGTCCCGTCCACCAGGGTGGTCGGGTTGCTGTTGTAGTACAGCGCGATCATCGCCAGCAGCATCAGCACACTGCCTGCCAGTGTGTACAGAAAGAACTTGATCGCCGCATATTCCTTGCGCGGGCCGCCCCACACCCCGATGAGGAAGTACATCGGGAGCAACATGACTTCCCAAAACACGTAGAACAAGAAGAAGTCCATCGCACAAAACACCCCGAGCATCCCCGTTTCCAGGAGAAGAAACATCGAGAGGTAGCCGCGCACCTTCTTGTCGATTCCATAGGAGGCGATAAGCGCGATAAACGAAATGAGCACGGTCAGCAGCACCATGGCAACGCTGATACCGTCGATACCTACGAAATACTCGATGTTGAATGTGCGAATCCAGACCGTGTGATCCACGAACTGCATTTCCGACTGCGCCGGGTCGAAATGCCGCCACAGCACGATACCCAGCAGCAGGGGCACTCCCGTGGCAACGGTAGCGAAGATTCTCATCAAGTCCAGCCGATGCTTCGGCGTGAAAAGCACAGCCGGAATCCCCAACAGGGGGAAGAAGATGATGATGGTCAACAGATGGTCCAGAATGAATTCCATCGCTCTTGTACCTTTCCCGGCCTGTGAACCGCGCCCTCACCTCGAACTCGAAGGCGGGCGACAATTGCACGTTCCGATGCGCCCCGCTGCCTCCCCCACGCTACGCCGACCCGGCAAGCAGCCTGGACAGGAGAATCACCAGCAGTACACCGGCAACCATTACATATAGATAGTCCTGGAGGCGCCCGGTCTGTATCTTCTTCAGATACCGCCCGGCGCCTATCAAGGTGTCCCCGACAATGTTGACTGCACCGTCCACGACATACTTGTCTATCGCCCCATCGAAGTTCGAGAAAGCGGTCGTCACCCACCCTGCGAGATTGACAAGCCGATCCACGATGTGCTGGTCGATCCAGAAGAGTGCTCGAGTCAGCGCCAAGAACGGTTCGACCACGACCGCGTGGTAGAACTCGTCCACGAAGTACTTGTGATAAGACCAGCGGTACAGGCCCTGGATCCTGGCCACGATGGCCTGTGCCTTGTCCAGACGCCCACCACCGTAGATCTGTTTTGCTGCCAGCCACCCCGCGAACGCCAGCAGGACGGAGAACGCCATCAGGCCCCACTCGGTGGCAGCACCGGCGCCGCGTGACTGGAGTTGGGCCGCGCTGTGCTCGAAGACGGGCTCGAGCCAGTGTTCGAACAGGTTCGGGAGATGGAACAGGTGGGGGATACCTATCCACCCGCCGACAGTGGAGAGTAGTGCCAGCACGATCAGCGCGAACGTCATCGTCCGGGGCGATTCGTGGATATGGTGCCTGGTTTCCTCGTCGGCACGGCATTCGCCGAAGAAGGTGATGTACACCAGCCGGAACATGTAGAACGCCGTCCCGAGTGCGGCGATTGCCCCGAGAGTCCAGACAGCGAATGGCCACCACGGGATGACCGGATTGGCGGTATCGAATGCCTTCCAGAGAATCTCGTCCTTGGAGAAGAAGGCTGCGAACGGGGGAAACCCGGCGATCGCCAGGGTTGCGACGAGGAAGGTCCAGAAAGTGATGGGGATTTTCTTCCGCAACCCTCCCATCTTGAAGATGTCCTGCTCTCCGCTCATGGCATGGATGACGGAGCCGGAGCCGAGGAAGAGGCACGCCTTGAAGAATGCGTGGGTCATCAGGTGAAAGATGCCGGCGGTGAAGGCGCCCACGCCTACGCCGATGAACATGAATCCCAGTTGGGAGACGGTGGAATAGGCGAGCACTTTCTTGATATCACGCTGCGTGAACCCGATGGTGGCGGCGAAGAGCGCGGTCAGTGCACCGGTACCGGCCACAATGCTCATGGCGACCGGCGACATGATGTAGAGGTAGTTCAGGCGCGCGATCATGTACACGCCGGCTGTGACCATGGTGGCGGCATGGATGAGGGCAGACACCGGTGTCGGTCCGGCCATGGCGTCGGGCAACCAGACATAGAGCGGAATCTGGGCGCTCTTCCCTGTCGCGCCGACGAAGAGGCTCACGCAAATCACTGTCGCCAAACTGATGCCCAGGACCTGTTTGCCGGCCAGTCCCTGCACGGTGTGCGCCATCGTCGTGAAGTCGAACGACAGGACACTTTCGGAGGCCTGGTAGCCCGACGAGAACCATCCTCCCGCCATGCCCCACAACAGGAACATGATACCCGCCAGGAACCCGAAGTCGCCTATCCGGTTGACAACGAAGGCCTTCATGCCGGCCTTGGCTTTTTCCACGTCCCCGAACCAGAAGCCAATCAACAGGTAGGAGCAGAGCCCCACGCCCTCCCAGCCGACGAACATGAGCAGCAGGTTGGAGGAGAGCACCAATACGAGCATCGCGAAGGAGAACAGGTTGAGGTACGAGAAGTATCGCCAGACGCTCCGGTCGTGCGCAATGTATCCCACCGAATAGATGTGAATCAGGCCACCGACGCCGGTCACGACCAGGGTCATCACCGCCGAAAGGGGATCCATCGTGAAACTGACCGCCACCTCGAACCCGCCGACCGATATCCAGGAATAGACGTGGTCGATGAGCATCCGGCGCTCGGGCTCCTGGCCGACGAGCATCAGGAAGCCGGCGGCGGCAGTGACGAACGAGGCCCACACGGCGACATTGGCGATGACGCCGTTGAGCCACTTGCCCACACGTTCTTGCAGGAGCCACCCGACCGTGCCGTTTACGAGCGCACCAATCAAGGGGAAGAACGGAATGAGCCACAAGAAACCAACGTTGAGATGCGTCCCTTCCATCCCCTATTCCCTAAGCTCGTTGAGGTTGTCCACTTCGACCGTCCCCATTCGGCGGAAGATCGCGAGAATGATCGCCAGCGCAACGGCAGCCTCCGCGGCGGCGAGCACGATGATCATGACGGCGAAGACACGCCCGGCCACTTCAGGTGCCCCGATGGTGCCGGTGAAGCTGGAGAAGGCGACGAAGTTCAGATTGGCCGCGTTGAGTATCAGTTCCACACCCATCAGCACCGACACGGCGTTCTTTCGGGTCAGCACGCAGTACAGGCCGAGACTGAACAGGATCGCCGCGACGCTCAGGACGGATTGCACAGTCATGCCTGCTCCTCCCCCCCCTGGTTGCTTCCCACCCCTTTCGGGTGCGGCCTGTGCCTCGCAATGACTACAGCCGCGACCATGACCGCGAACAGGAGGATGGCGGCCAGGAGAAAGACCGGCAGGTATGCACTCAGCAAGTTCTCTCCGATGAGCGACGCCGCACTTTCGTATCCCGGCTGAGTGCCGCCGGGAATGCCACGCCAGATGCCGAAAAGCAACAGCCCGAGCATCGACCCGGCGATCACCGCGGCCGTCCCGGGATTCATCGACTGGTTGCTGATGGTGATGTCCCGGATCCGGTGGGTCAACATCACCGCAAACAGCACCAACACCATGACGCCGCCGACATAGACCATCATTTGCACGACAGCCAGGAAATCAGCGCCCATCATGCCGAACAGCCCCGCCACCCCGATGAGCGCGCCCAGGAGGGCGAATGCGGAACGGATGATGTTGTGCGAAAATGCCGTCACACCCGCCGCGGCGACCGTGAAAGCGGCAACGCAATAGAAAACCAGTGTATTGACCATGAGACTGTCTTCACCTGTTGTGGTACGACGACCCCTGGTTCGTTCCGTGACCGTTCCCGTATGTCAACCCGATCCGCTGCCCGTGGCACCGCCCTCCACCTTCCCGGGAGAAGCGGCACCCTTCTCACCATCGCCGCCCCCGGCGTCCCTCTCCACAAACTCCCCGGGAGACCAGGCTACATACTCGGCGTCCCACGGCTTCAGCAGTGCCTGCACGATGTCTCCCGGCGGGGGGGATGCCGGAACCGGCCGCCCCTTCTTGTGTTTGTATGGCACCACCGGTCCATCTACAAAGTGCACGACCAGGTTGTGAATGTCCCGGCCCGTGGCCTCGAACACCGGCGTGTGGCGGAGGCAGCCGGTCGGACAGGCTTCGGTGCACAAGCCGCAGTACATGCACTTCGAAATGTCGATATCGAACCGCATCAGCAAGCGGCCCTTGCCACTGGGATGCTTTTGCGTCTCCACGAGGATCACATCGATAGGACAGGCTCGAGCACACGCACTGCAAGCCGTGCAGGCCGGAATGTGTACCTCGAGAATCCCGCGAAACCGGTCGGGCAACGTGTCCTTGACGGGCTCCGGCGTTCTGTCCGGATACTGAATGGTGATCGGCCGCCGGAACATCCAGGAAAGGGTCACGGCCATCCCCTCGAAAATGGTCACAGCGGCGTTCTTGACGTTCTCGAAGTACGTTGAAACACTTCCCATGTCAGATCAACCATGTGTATACGGGAGCATCCTTGCCGGCCCGAATGTTGTACCACGCACGCCAGAACATGCCGGCGACGAGGGCAGCCCCGGCCAACGTGAGCAAGACACTGATGGCGCTCGTGACCCAGGTGGGCACGGCCGCGGCGAGCACCTGCCAGAAGAGGGACAGCACGACCAGCCCGATCCCGAAGGGGACGAAGTACTTCCAGCACATGAGCATCAACTGGTCGACGCGCAAGCGCGGGAGCGTCCAGCGGAGCCAGATGGTCACGAAAACCAGCACGGAAGCTTTCGTGAGAAAGATGGCGGCGCCGGCGAACTGAAGCCAGATGTTGTTAGTTTGCGTTGCGATGTCGACGCCCGGGATGCGCCATCCGCCGAGGAAGACGGCCGTGATGACTGCACCGATGACGTACAGATTCGCCCACTCGGCGAACGCGAAGAACAGGAAGCGCATGCCCGAGTACTCGGTATTGTAGCCGGCGACGAGTTCACTTTCGGCCTCGGGGAGGTCGAACGGCGTCCTGTTTCCTTCGGCGAGCGAGGCGGTGAAATAGACGAAGAACGCGAGGAAGGTGGCCGGGGAGTATACCACGAGCCACTGCCATGGCCAGCCGCCCTGGTGTTCGATGATATCCTGAAACGATAGGCTGCCTGCGGGGATGATGGCTGTGAGGAGGGCCATTCCCGCGGCCACTTCGTAGCTCACCATCTGGGCCGCGGAGCGAATGCCGCCGAGCAACGACCACTTGGAGTTGCTGGCCCACCCGCTCATGATGATGCCGGTGACGACGAGCGCGGTGACGGCGAGGAGGTAGACGACGCCGACGCTGAGGTCTGCACCGACGATCCAGGGGCCGAGGGGCAGCACCACGAAGGTGAGGAACACGCCCGCGAACACCGGGTAGACGGCGATGCGAAACAGGATCTTGTCGGCCGCGTTGGGAATCAGGTCCTCCTTGAGGAAATTCTTCAGGCCGTCGGCGAGCCACTGCAAGAAGCCGTGCGGGCCGACCCTGTTGGGCCCGATCCGGCATTGCATGCGTCCGGCGACGCGGCGTTCGACCCACGTGACCGGGCCGGCGAACGCGGAGAAGAACCCGATCATGACGATGCCGTAACCTACGACGAGGAGGAAGAAGGCCAGCGCGGGGTGCTCCTGGGCGAAGCTCCACTGGGACTTGAGGTATTCGAAGAAGTCGCCCATTATCTGTCAATCTCCGGTGCGATCACATCGAGGCTGGCGATCAGGACGACCAGGTCCGCGATCATCAGGCCTCGAGATGCGTGTTCGACAATCGACGTGGCATTGAATGACCCGGCGCGGATCTTCACGCGGTATGGTTTGTCCGTGCCGTCGGAAATGACGTGGTAGCCCAGTTCTCCGCGCGCGCTTTCGACGGCGCCGTAGGCTTCGCCCTTGGCGGGCTTGAGCTTCCTGGGGAGCTTCCCCTTGATCTCACCTTCGGGCAACCCGTCGAGGGCCTGCCTGATGATCTTGACGCTTTCCTGCATCTCCTGGACGCGGACGATGAACCTGTCGTAGGCGTCGCCGAGTGTCCCCCTGAAACCGCGCCCCAGGCAGACGTTGAATTCGAAATCCGGGTAGGCCGAGTAGGGCAGGTCCCTGCGAAGGTCCCAGTCGACCCCGCTTCCCCGAAGGTTCGGCCCGACCAGCCCGTAGGACTTGGCTGTTTCGGCATCGATCACGGCGACGTTCGCGCAGCGCTTGACCAGGATCTCGTTGACGGTGATGAGCCGGTCGAACTCCTCCATGAGGGGCTCGAAGGTGTCGAGGAAGGCGCGTATCTTGGCATCCAGCCCCTGGGGAAAGTCGAAAGAGACCCCCCCGACGCGGATATAGTTGTAGGTCAGCCTTGCGCCGCAGAGTTCCTCGATGATGTCGTTGAGCTTCTCCCGCTCCCGGATACCGTGAAGGAAGGGGGTGAAAGCGCCTATGTCCATGGCCATCGCGCCAACGCCTATCAGGTGGCTGGCGATCCGATTCAACTCGGACACGATGACCCGCAGGTACTCGGCGCGCCGAGGCACTTCGATTCCCAGTAATCGCTCCACCGCCATGGCGTAGCCGTGGTTGGCGAACATGGCGGCCAGGTAGTCCACGCGGTCGGTGAACGGTACGAACGACGGGTAGGGGAGGCCTTCCGCGAGCTTCTCGATCCCCCGGTGGAGGTAGCCGACATGGGGGACGGCACGCTGCATCACCTCGCCATCGCCGGTGATGACGAAACGGATCACCCCGTGTGTGCTCGGGTGCTGAGGCCCCATGTTCAGAATCATGAGATCGTCAGAGACCGCCTGCTTGTTCAGCGCGTTTTCCATCACGTTCAGTACTTCCCAAGAGGGTTCTCACGCGTTGTCGGTATTTCGTGGTAGTCGGGCTGTTCCTGGTAGTCCTTGCGCAGCGGGTGGCCGACCCAGTCGTCCGGCATCAGCAGGCGGCGGAGGTCCGAATGGCCCTCGAAATAGACGCCCAGCAAGTCATAGATTTCGCGCTCGTTCCAGTTGGCCGTGGCCCAGATCTCCTCGACGGTGCGAATCGAGGGGTCGTCCCTGTCCAGCTTGACCTTCAGCGCGATCACCTGCCGGTGTACATAGGACGTCATGACGTAAGCCAGGTGAATCGAATCCTTGAAATCCGTGCCGGTGATACAGCTCAGGTGCTCGAACGCCATCGCCGGCTCGTCGTGGAGGAACCGGCATACGTCGGTCACAGAATCTGCGCGGACGAACACACCGGGAAGCAGACTGGGCCGGGCCGGGTCGGGCTCATCGGCCTCTCCCACCAAGTCGCCGAATCTCTCGCGCAGCCTGGCAACGATCTCGTCGAAATGCATGTCTCAGGCCCTCTTGAGGATGCCGCCACGCCCCATCTGCGGCCTGGGTTCCGTCTTCTCGGTCATCTTGCGCCGCCAATCCTCGGACAGAATGATGTCCTGCATCTTCATCATGGCGTCGTTCAGAGCTTCCGGGCGTGGCGGACACCCCGGAAGGTAAAGATCGACCGGAACGATGAGATCGACACCCTTCAAGACCGAATAGGACTTCTGGAACAGGCCACCACAACTGGCACACGAACCCATTGCGATGACATACTTGGGTTCTGCCATCTGGTCATAGAGCAGCTTGACCCGGTCGGCCATCTTGTACGTGATGGTCCCGGCCACGAGCATCAGGTCGGACTGGCGTGGCGACGCCCGGAATACCATGCCGAACCTGTCCAGGTCCGTTCGGGGGCCGCCGGTCTGCATCATCTCGATGCCGCAGCAGGCCGTGGCGAAGAGCAGGTACCACAGGGAATGCTTGCGCGAGAGGTTCAGTAGATAGCTGGCCTTCCCCCACAGCACAGCCCCCTGCCCGGGCCCACCCTCGAGACCGGCCTCGATGACCCGCGGACTGTTCATTTCTTCAACCACTCGAGGTCTCCTTTCCCCCATACATACGCCAGTCCCAACGACAACGGGGCGAGAAAAAACAGTATCGCTCCCACAGCAGCCCACTGCTCCGTACCGCCGATGTGGCGGGAAACCACGGACAGCGGCGTAAACAGGATTGCCAGCGCCACGTCGAAAATCAGGAAGATGATGGCGACGATGTAGAAGCGCGGGTTGAAGTTGAACCAGGCCGAGACGAAAGGGCGTTCCCCGCACTCGTATGTCGTGCCCTTCTCCTCGTTCGGGACACTGGGCCGCAAGAAGTGGCCAGCCAGGAGTGCCACGAAGACGAACCCGGCGCCGATGGCGAGAAAAACCAGGACGGTAAGGAATTCTGGATTCACGATCGTGCCTCTCCCGGATGACCCCCCCTGGGTCGACATCGCAAGGGCGCATACCCGTAGGGTGCCGGCGGAACCCAATCTTCATAACCGGTGCCAGCGCGAGAAGCTGTCAATAGAACAATATCCCTGCGTTGTCAAGGAAAAAACCCCACGAAACCGAAACATTTGGTTTCCAATTCCACCAGGCCGGAAATGGCGTCATCACGCGGCGTTTCGCCATCAACAGGCCCACGCGGGACAGTGGCCCGCCAGCCGGATCCTGCCGGCAGCCGCTCGGTGTCATGGGCAGAGCGGGGAGTGGCGAGCAAGAAACAGGGAGCAGGGAGTCGCGAGCGGTGTGTTCCTGTTGCGTTGTCGGCTGCGGGGTGGTAGCTTGACTCGGAATCGGTCCGGTGAGCGTGCGTGCCAGGTCGCTGAGGCCGCGCCGGGACCCTTCTCTCCGGCAGGAGACGCCCTCGAGCACGCCGACATCCAGGGCAGGACGCGGGATCCCCGGCACCCAGGCGCCGAAGTCGTCCCCGCGGGGAGCCCGGGTATGGAACATTTTGGGAGGAATCGGAACATGAGCCAGGGTGACACGCCAGCGGCGGCAAAGAGCAGCACCACCGAGCCCCGGACGGTGCACGAAACCAGCCCGTTCTTGACCAGCGCCCAACTCAAAGCGGAACTCACGAAGTGCGAATTCTGCGAAGAGAAACCTTGCCGCGAAGCATGCCCCAGCCATTGCTCTCCGGCCGACTTCATTCGTGCTGCCCAGGTCGGGCTTCCGTCCGACATCAAGCGCGCGGCGGCCGAGATCATGACACGTAACCCCCTGGGCGGAATCTGTGGCATGGTCTGCCCGGACCACCACTGCATGGCTGCATGCGTCCACAAGAAGCTCGACGGCGCGGTAGATATTCCACAGGTGCAGGCCACGTTGATCCAGCGGGCCAAGGAAATCGGCGGCATGCCCGCCCTCTCGAGGCCGGAGCCCACGGGGAGGCGTGTGGCGGTCGTGGGTGGCGGTCCCGCGGGTCTCGCGGCCGCGGCCATGCTGTCGCAGCGAGGCCACGGTGTCACCCTTTTCGAACGCGACGAACGCCTTGGCGGCATGTGCCACTGCATTCCTGGTTTCCGCCTCGAGAAGTCCGTGCTGGAGACCGACATCCAGTGGCTGATCGACCAGACTGGCGTCGAGGTCGAGCTGGGGAGCGAGGTCGAGACTCCGGCGGCGCTTTTGGAAGCAGGCTATGACGCGGTGGTCGTGGCCACCGGCCTCTGGACCCCTATTCGGCTGGGCATTCCGGGAGAAGACGCAGCCATCGCGGCCACGGACTTCCTCAAGGACCCCGACGCGTGGGACGTCTCCGGGCACGTCGCCGTCATCGGGGGCGGTGCCACGGCGTATGACTGCGCCGTGACCGCCAAGGCCCAGGGGGCGGCTCGAGTCGAGATGTTCGCCCTCGAGACGTTGAGCGAGATGCCCTTGTCCGAGAAGGAGATGAAGGGCCTGGTCGCGAGCGGGGTCGACGTGGACGGCCGGACGCAGGTCACCGAAATCCACATCCGGGACGGAGAGATCGGCGGGCTTGCGACCCGCAAGGTGACGCTTCCCGCGGGAACACCGTTCCATCCCCGCCAGGTGGTGCCGATTCCAGGCTCCGAGACGCGCCGCAATGACATCGACACGGTGATCATCGCCATCGGGCTCCGGTCGAGCTTCCCCAAGGTCGACGACCCGCGCGTGGTGTATGCCGGCGACTGCGCCGAAGGGCCGACCACCGTCGTCGAAGCGTCGGCGTCGGGGAAGAACGCAGCCGATATGGTCGAGGCGATTTTCGATGCCCGTCCCCGTCCGTCGTTCCCCAGGAATCGCGGCGGGTACGTGAAGAGCCGGACGGTGGTGCCGGGCTACGACTTCCGCCCGGTCTCCCTCGAGGCCGACTTTTTCGGGCGTCCCATCGCCACCCCCTTCCTCCTTTCGGCCGCGCCTCCCACCGACGGCATCGAGCAGATGCGAAAGGCATACGCGGCGGGATGGTCGGGCGGGATCATGAAGACCGCGTTCGACGGGGTGCCCATCCACATCCCCGAGCGGTACATGTTCACCTTCGACAGGAATACCTATGCCAACTGCGACAACGTCTCCGGCCACGCCCTGGATCGGGTCTGCCGGGAGATCGAGCAGTTGGTGCAAGAGTTCCCCGACAGGCTGACCCTCGGCTCGACCGGAGGGCCGGTCACCGGAGACGACGAGGCCGATGCCCGCCAGTGGCAGGGCAATTCCCGCAAGCTCGAGGACGCCGGCGCAATGGGCATCGAATTCAGCCTCTCCTGCCCACAGGGCGGCGACGGCACCGAAGGGGACATCGTGTCCCAGAACGCGGAACTCACGGCCAAGATCATCGAATGGGTCCTGTCGGCCGGGGATGGCAGCGTACCCAAGCTCTTCAAGCTGACCGGCGCGGTCACCTCCGTCGCGTCCATCGTGTCGGCGGCTCGAGAAGTGTTCCGGCGGTACCCCGACAAAAAGGCCGGCATCACGCTCGCCAACAGCTTCCCCACCCTGGCGTTCCGGCCGGGCGAGAAGCCAACGTGGGAGGAGGGGATCATCGTCGGCGCCAGCGGGGCGGGAATCCTCAACATCAGCTTCCTCTCCCTGGCCAAGGTGGCACACCTCGGTGTGACCATCTCCGGCAACGGCGGCCCCATGGACTACAAGGCCGCAGCAGACTTCCTCGCTCTCGGCGCGAAGACCGTCCAGTTCTGCACCATCGCCATGAAATACGGGTACGGCATCATCGACGACCTCACGTCGGGACTCAGCCACCTGATGGCCGACCGGGGTATCCACAGCGTCGCAGACCTCATTGGAATCGCCCTGCCCGACCCGGTTACCGATTTCATGGATCTCTCGCCATTCAAGAAGGTCTCGGCTCCGTCTCGAGAACTGTGCCTCAGGTGCGGCAACTGCGCCCGCTGCCCCTACCTCGCCATCTCCCTGGACGAGGACGGGTTCCCGATCACAGACCCCTCGAGGTGCGTGGGGTGCGGCATCTGCGCACTCAAATGCTTCGCAATGGCCATCGACATGCGTGACAGGACGCCCGAGGAAGCTGCGGCGCTCAAGGAAGACTGAGAAGTCAAGGAGGCATTCCATGGACAAGTTGTTGATAACCCACGGCACCGTCGTCACCCTCGGCGAGAACAACCAGGTCATCCACGATGGGGCCGTGGCCATCGAAAACGGCAGAATAGCCGACGTCGGGCCGTCCCAAACGCTGGAAGCCACTGCTGGAGATTGCCAGGTCATCGATGCACGCAACAAGGTCGTGCTTCCGGGGTTCATCTGCGCCCATCATCACCTCTACAGCACCATGGCTCGAGGCTTCGCGCCTCCGGGCGAACCGGCTTTCGCATTCGGAGAAATCCTCGAGCGGCTCTGGTGGCGTCTGGACAGGGCACTCTCACCGGAAGACGTGACTTCCAGCGCGCTCGTGCCCCTCATCGAATGCATCCGCAACGGGACGACCACCATCCTGGACCACCACGCCAGCCCATCCTGCCGGGATGGCTCCCTGGATCTCCTGGCGGAGGCCGTCCTCGAGTCGGGAATCCGCGCCTCCCTCTGCTACGAGGTTTCCGACAGGAACGAACCAGGCGCCGGCGTCCGGGAGAACGCCCGGTTCCTGGAACGTCTCCGGAAGGAACCAGACCCTCGACTCGCCGGCATGGTGGGGATCCATGCCTCCTTCACCGTGTCCGACAGGACCCTCGAGATGTGCCGGGAGGTGGCCGAGGAGTTCAACGTGGGCTATCACATCCACGTCGCAGAAGGGGTCGAGGACCACCAGCACGCCCTCGAGAACTTCGGGGTTCGGACCGTCGAGCGGCTCGTGGATCGGGGAATCTGTGGGGTCAACTCCCTGTTCATTCACTGCATCAACATCGATGACCACGAAAGGGAACTCATCCGGGAGACCGGAACCACCGTGGTCCACAATCCCGAGTCGAACATGAATAACGCCGTCGGCGTGGCCCCGATTCTCGACATGATGCGGGAGGGGATCCTGGTCGGGCTCGGCACCGACGGGATGTCGTCGGACATGCCGGCCCAGATGCGTTGCGCCTACCTCGTCCACCGGCTGGAGAAACGGGACCCTCGAGTCGCCTTCGTGGAAGCCCCCCAGATGCTGCTCTTCAACAACGCCCGGATCGCCAACCGCTTCTTCCCGGTCACACTCGGGAGCCTCGAGGTCGGTGCGGCGGCCGACCTGGCGCTCCTCGACTACCACCCGCCCACTCCCTTGACATCGGACAACTTCCTCGGCCACTTCATCTTCGGCATGGTAGACGCGGTGGTGGACACCACGGTCGCCGGCGGCAAGATCCTGATGCGGGGCAAGGAAATCCAGGTGCTCGACGAGGAGCGCGTCGCGGCGAGGAGTCGCGAATTGGCGGCGAAGATGTGGAAGCGATTCTGAACGCGGCGCGTCTCGGGACACGCTCAACGCACGGACCGCCCCGTGGCCTGGCCGTCAGGCCAAGAACTGCGACCTGTCGAGTTCTTGCCGGGTCGAGATCGTTCCGCAACATCCGAATGTATTCGACTGGACCGAAACGGGCACCGGTTCGAGGGCGGTGCCCGCACGCACTCGGTGGTGTCGAAGACGTCGATGGCATGTTGCCTATCCGGAGGATCGAAACCCATGCAGCCGGCCCGGAAGAACGGAGGGTGTCCCGCAGGCACGCATTTTTTCCGGCGACGCCTGCGACGCACGGAGGCCAGCGCGGCCCGGCCGGTGTGGGAGCCCCGGCAAGACGGCGGGGAACTCCTCCTCGTTGTGCGGAGGCATAGACTGCGCGGCCGAACAACAATCGGACAGACCCTTCGGCTCTGCCGCCGGGTGCTGCTACTGCTTTTTGCCCTTGCACCTGGCGTGGCGTGCACCGGCGCCACCGGCACACCCACGCCGGCCGATGCCCCTGGAGAGCCGACGCCGACGCCGGCCGATCCCCCTGGAGAGCCGACGCCGACGCCGGCCGATCCCCCTGGAGAGCCGACGCCGACACCGGCCGATCCCCCTG
>JAJRTE010000195.1 GCA_024278455.1 Myxococcota bacterium | reverse complement strand
CTCCTCGCATTCTACGAGGACGCGGACGGAGACGGTTATGGAGCGGCGGGAGTGTCGCGGGAGGCGTGCAGCGCGCCGGAGGGCTACGTGGCGGACGCGACGGACTGCGACGATGACGACGGTGCCGTCCATCCCGGTGCGGCGGAGGTGTGCAACGGTATCGACGACAACTGCGACGGCGCCACGGACGAAGGTGTCCTCCTCGCATTCTACGAGGACGCGGACGGAGACGGTTATGGAGCGGCGGGAGTGTCGCGGGAGGCGTGCAGCGCGCCGGAGGGCTACGTGGCGGACGCGACGGACTGCGACGATACGGATCCGGGTGTGCATCCGGGGGCGCTGGAGATCCCGGACGACGGAGTGGATAACGACTGCGACGGCACCGAAGACGAGTCTCTGCCCTTTGGTACCGGCGCGGACGGGGCACTGGTCGTCACCGGGACGATGGACCTGTCGGTCGATCTTCCGGACGGGAGGGATACCCCACTCGCTCCGGCCTACGGCGTGGTGGCGGTCCAGGGAGACGAGGTTACGGTTTCGCAAGCCCCGGCCGGTATCGGTTCCGGTGACGAGGTCTTGTTGGTTCAGGTTCAAGGCACGCGCGAAGACTTTGTGTCGGTGGGAATCTATGAGTTCCACACAGTTGCCGAAGTGGTCGAAAACGTGGTGTTCCTCAACGCCGCCGTTCGCGGCGACTTCGGCCAGGACGCGGACGGTCTTCTCGATCCGCAGAAGGTGGTGGTCCAGCGGGTACCGCAGTTCACCTCTGTGACCGTCAGCGAGGATGGCGTGTTGACTGCCGGGGGCTGGAACGGGCACATCGGTGGCATCCTGGCATTCAAGGCCACGGGCGACCTTCGGATAGACCCGGGTGGGCGGGTGACGATGAGCGCCCGCGGGTATATGGGCGGGCCGACCGGTCAGAACTCGAACCAGGATTCCTACCAGGGGGAGAGCATCACCGGGTTGGGGGAAGGCGGTTGGGACCAGAGTGCCTGGGGCGGGTGCTCGACCGGAAACGGGGTGTACAACGACTGTAACGGCGCCTGGATCAACAACGAGGGCGGCGGCGGAGCGGATATCTGCGGCGGTGGAGGCGAATATGGAGGCGGTGCGACCGCGGCGGATTCCTGGGACGGCGGAAGCGCGCAGCCGGCTCGAGCCGGTACGACCTACGGTGACTCGGCCCTCACCCGCCTGTTTTTCGGCTCCGGGGGCGGAGGCGTATGGCACGGCGGAGGCGACCCGGGACCCGGCGGAAATGGCGGCGGCATCATCTGGATCGAAGCGGACCGCATCGCGTTGGCGGAAGGCGCGTCGATTCGCAGCGAAGGAGGCACGACCTATCACTGGGCGTCCGGGACCTGGACCTATGGCGCCGGAGGCGGATCGGGAGGTACCATCTGGTTGAGAACGCAGGCGCTTCAGGCACCCGAAGCGTCGATTCTCGCGTCCGGTGGCGAAGGGGAGAAGACGCACGTTCGGCACGGAGGCGATGGTGGCGCCGGCCGGGTTCGGATTGATGCCACGACGATCAACGGTACCGTCATGGGCGAGGGTGGGGAAGAGGAAGCGGACGTGGTGGCTGTCCCACCGCCTGGCAGCGCCGGCGTCCTGGACCGGGTTTTCGACATGGACGGTGACGGGTTCACGCCGGAAGCGGGAGACTGCGACGACGCGGCCCCGGAGATCTACCCGGGAATCGCAGGCTGTCCATGAACGGCAGCCGAAGGCACCAGTTGTCTGGACATCCTGCTTCGAGGTCAAAGCCGGGGTGACGCCGTGTACATCATTCATACGGACACCGTTGCACAACAGGTCTACTGTGACATGACCACCACCGGCGGCGGATGGACCCTGCCCGCCACTGCCCGCGGAAACACCTGGGGTCATGGCTGTACGAGTGGAACCACCGATTTCTGCACCACTACCGTCGACTCCTTGCCAGAGGACCTGTGGACCAGCTACAGCCTCCACCTGCCCGACCTGGCGCCCACGTCGGAACTCCGGCTGACCCATTTCGACGAGCAGCAGCAACGGCGGCTGAAAAGTACACCGGCACCGGCATCTCGTGCATCGAGAGTTCTTCGTTCCGCCACGGCATCCTCGAGGAGTGTTCCCGGCACAACTACATGCTCGTCAGCCACTTGTACGACGGGCGTGACCAGAATCGTAAGAACGACGGGAGGGCCAACGACAACTCCTCCCAGGTCGATTCGGCGTTCGGCCGCATCTGGGTCCGGTAGCAACTCGAGCGCGTCCGGGTTGTCTCGCGAAGTGGCCGCGCCTTCCAGCCGTGTGGTGTCGAAGTGGCCGCGGCTTCCAGCCGCGGGTACGAGCCAGGACAAGCAGGGCAGAATGGGCGCGAAACCAATGGGGTCCGGCTCGAGTCGCCGGGAGAGAGTACCGGGGCGCAGCGGCAGGGCTGAACGGTGACGTGGAGCCAACCGCGCTGTCCAGAACCTGAGTCGTATCACGGCGAACCGAGGCCGGTGAAACAACATTACCCCAGATTCCACGCCGAAAACGCCCTGGAAGGCGGGTCTCAGCCTGTTTGGAGCGGATTCCACCCCAGACCGACTACGACGCAAGCCGCACCAGGTCGCCCCCCCCAACCGGAAGCCCCGCGCCACCTATTCAGTTCTTTTGATCGCACGGGGGGCGGGGGCCCGGTCGCGGCCTCAAGATCCCCGGAGGCACGGAGCCGCAAGGACTCCCATCTCCCCCAAGACCCTTGCAGCGCGGTTCGCTCCCATTCGCAACGTTGACACGGCACCCGCTCTGTGCCAGGATAGGCACCACGTTATCACCGCGCAATCGGCTTGCTTGCAAGTACGGGCAGGTGCGCTTGTCCACCGGGACCACTGGCGGCGCGCACAGGGGGCGGCACACTGCCCCCAACAGTGCATCGGGTTCACAACCTCCCCCCACGGCCGGCGCGCCAGCCCCATCCAGCACCCGGCGCGGTGGACCACCACGGGACAACACCAGGGCGTTCATGAAGACCGACGAATTCTTCTACAGGCTGTTCAAACAGGAACCGGGCTTGCTCTTCGAACTCAT
>JAJRTE010000194.1 GCA_024278455.1 Myxococcota bacterium | reverse complement strand
TGTCGAGTAGGATCCGACACGGGCGTGACCTCCTTCACCGTTGGATGTGCCGTCGTAGCAACATCTTACCGGTGCCGTGAGGCGCGCCCATCCTCTTTACGTTCTACACTCGTGAATTATCCGGGTTAAGGCTGTTCCTCGTGGTCCTCTTCGATGCACACTGCAACCTCTCGGTCGTCATCTGTGTCCCACACGCTGCAGACCCAGGGCTCATCGTCCCCAGCGTCGGCATACCCGATTGCAAACTCCCTCTTGAGGCCAGCCCCGGCGGAACGCCGTTCCCCCAGTGTGAAGGCCTCGCCCGTACTCTTGAAGACCCGAACGATGCCTCCGACGGAGCAGCCCGCCGCCGTCCGCTCATAGACATCGTCGTAGAAGGAATCGTCACCGGGATAGCGGTCGACCAGCAGCCCACCGGCATGGCGCTCCACAACCATCAAGTACTCGGAGGTGGGGCACGTTCGAAGCCGCGAGAAGACGTCTTGGCGATCCACTTCCTCCTGCCGCCAATAGTCGATAGCGGTCTCCAGCCAGGGTTCCAGGAGTTCGCGGACTTCCGACTCGGCGAGTGCCGCAAGCCGGCCTGCGTGTTCCTCGCTGTAAAAGCGGCGGGCTATGCGCAGACGGGCTTGCGGGGACCCCGCCAGAAACCGATCAGCACGTGCAATCGCAAGGTCCTCGCCTGCGACTAGGCGCTCACGAAGCTGCTTCCAATGATCGAGAAACGCAGTCACGACTGCCTTCTCTGCTTCCTCCCGGGACACCTCGTCATTCTGGTCTTCGTCCATGGTTCCCTCGCCAAACCAGCGTTGCCGACGTCATCCCCAAGTGCTCCGCGTCGGGTCACCGGGTCGCCACACGCCCAAGAGCCTGCCGATAAAGTGCCTAAAAACGCTTGAGATATTCATAAAATCACAAAGATTAAGGCGTGTTTTTCTGTCGGGTTAATTGGCATGTTCGTGTTCGAGTAAGCCGCTCCGCGGCAGCTCCTACTCCAATCTTATCGACTCCGCATCGAGATCCGAAACCGCCACTCCTCGGTTCGCACCGAGCAGACCTACGAAATGTGGGTGGAGAGATTTTTGGCCTTTCACGGGGGGCGGGCCCCGGAAGACTTCGGCGCGCCCGAGGTCCGGGCGTATCTGGATTACCTGGCCGAGGTCCGGGCGTATCTGGATTACCTGGCCGACGTCCGGCGGGTGTCGGCCAGCACCCAGAACCAGGCGCTGTGCGGCCTCGTCTTCTATGACAAGACCCTCGATCGCCCCCTGGGGGCGTTCGGCGACTTCAGCAAGGCCAAGCGCCCCCGGCGGTTGCCTGTGGTGCTCACCCGCGACGAGGTGGAGGACGTGTCGACGGCCATGGTCTACACCCGCCCGGGGCTGGCGGTGACGAGCCCCGCCGATTTCGGCCCCCCAGCCCCCCGGCGAGAACCCCTCCATCCAGCCCCCTGACGCAAAGCGGCCGCGTGCGCCCCTGTGGACGTCGCGGCCGTCGGTGTTCTCGTGGGTCGGGCCCGGTCGTCGGGTCATCGACTCCCCCCTTTCTGGTGAGGCTCTTCTACCGCGCCCGGCGGTGGCGCGTCAAGACCGTGGCCGCGCGGACGGAGAACCGGGGCGATCGAGCTCTCCGAGAAGAGACCACGGCCCCACGCCCCCCCCCCTCGGCTCCCGGGCCGAGCCACCCCGCCCCGGGAAGGGGCGTTCAGCTTTCGGCGGCGATCCTGCGGAGCACCATGTGGAGGATGCCGCCGTTGCGGTAGTAGTCCATCTCCACGGGGGTGTCGATGCGCACGGTGGCTTCGAACGAGGTCTCGGTGCCGTCGGAGGCGAGGGCCTCGACCACCACGGTCTGTCCCGGGGCCAACCCGTCGTCCAGCTCTCCCACCCGGTAGGTCTCGTAGCCGTTCAGTCCCAGGGTTTCGGCCGACACCCCCTCGGGGAACTGGAGGGGCAGCACCCCCATCCCCACCAGGTTCGACCGGTGAATGCGCTCGTAGCTCTCGGCGATCACCGCCCGAACGCCCAGGAGGGCGGTGCCCTTGGCGGCCCAGTCCCGGCTCGAACCCATGCCGTAGTCTTCCCCCACCAGCACCACCAGGGGGGTGCCCTCCTCGGCGTACCGCCGGGAAGCGTCGTAGATCGACAGGGTCTCGCCCGAGGGCACGTGGACGGTCACCCCCCCTTCGGTGCCCGGCGCCATGCGGTTCTTGATCCGCACGTTGCCGAAGGTGCCCCGCATCATCACCTCGTGGTTGCCCCGGCGCGACCCGAACGAGTTGAACGCCTCGGGGGACACGCCGCGCTCCACCAGATAGGCGCCCGCCGGGCTGTCGGGGGCGAAGGCCCCGGCCGGCGAGATGTGGTCGGTGGTGACCGAATCCCCCAGCACCGCCAGCGCCCGGGCCCCCTCGATGGGCTGGATCCCCGGTGGATCGGGGGTGAGCCCCACGAAGAACGGGGGCTCCCGGATGTAGGTGGATTCCTCGTCCCACGCGTACAGGGAGCCGCTGCCCCCCTCCACCCGGTTCCAGATCTCGTTGCCCTCGAACACGGTGGCATACTCTTCGGCGAACAGGTCCGCCGAGACCGCCCGACCCACGGCCGCCCGGATCTCTTCGGGGGTGGGCCACAGGTCTTTGAGGTAGACCGGTTCGCCGTTGGGGTCGAACGCCACCGGCTCCCGGGAGAGGTCCACGTCCACCGTGCCCGCCAAAGCGTAGGCCAGCACCAGGGGAGGGCTTGCCAGGTAGTTCGCCTTCACGTACGGGTTGATCCGGCCCTCGAAGTTCCGGTTGCCCGAGAGCACCCCGGCCACCACCAGGTCGTTCTCCACCACAGCCCGGGTAACCGTGCCCGAGAGGGATCCGCTGTTGCCGATGCAGGTGGTGCAGCCGTACCCCACGTTGTGAAACCGCAGGGCCTCCAGGTAGGGGGTCAGGCCGGCGGCGTCGAGATACCGGGTCACCACCGTGGAGCCGGGGGAGAGGCTGGTCTTCACCCACGGCCGCACGGTGAGGCCCCGTTCCACGGCCTTCTTGGCGAGCAGGCCCGCCCCGATCAGGAGCGACGGGTTCGATGTGTTGGTGCACGAGGTGATCGCCGCGATGGCCACCGCTCCGTGGGTCAGGGACGCCTCCACATCGTCGAGATCCACCCGCACCCGGTTGGCCCCGTAGGTGTCCCGGCGCTGGGGGCTGTGGACCACCGGGGCGTCCAGGGGATGTCCCCCTTCCTCGAGCCACCGGCAGTTGGTCTCGTCCTCGGGAAGGTCGGCCTCCCCCCCCCTGGAGAAGGTGGCCTCGAGATCCCGGTAGAAGGCGCGTTTGACGGCGGGCAGGTCGATCCGATCCTGGGGCCGTTTGGGCCCGGCGATCGCCGGCACCACCGTGCCGAGGTCGAGTTCCACCGATTCGCTGTAGACGATGGCGTCGGAGCCACCTATACGTTCTTCGACACGACCTCGATCTACTTCGAGGGAGACGGCGGCGAGAATCTCGGCCGATACGGCAAGAGCAAGGATCACCGTCCTGATCGGAAGCAGCTCGTGGCCGGCGCGATCCTGGACCGAGAGGGACGCCCCATCTGTTCGGAGATCTGGCCGGGGAACACGACGGACGTGACCACGCTCTTGCCGGTGGTGGATCGACTTCGTCATCGTTTCGGGATCAAGAGTGTCTGCGTGGTGTGCGACCGCGGGATGATCAGCAAGAGGACGATGGCCGAACTCGAACGGCGAGAGATGAAGTACATCCTGGGCGCTCGGATGCGGAGCGTCACCGAGGTGAGCGAAGAGGTCCTCTCCCGCCCCGGAGCGTATCGCATGGTCCGCGGCCCCCGGGAGTGCTCGAAGGACCCTTCCCCGCTCAAGGTGAAGGAGGTGATGGTCGAGGGCCGTCGCTACGTGGTTTGCCTGAACATGGAGCAGGCGATCGAGGACCGAAAGAAGCGGGAGCGGATCGTCGCGAACCTCGAGAGGGCCCTGAAGGCCGGGGACAAGAGCCTGATCGGGAACAAGGGCTACCGGGGGTATCTGAAGGGTGCCGGGGGCTTCGAGATCGACCGGGAGAAGGTGAAGGAGGCGGAGCGCTACGATGGGAAGTGGGTGCTTCGGACGAACTACACGCGAGAGGAACTCAGCACGGAGGAGGTCGCTCTCCTCTACAAGGATCTCTGGATGGTGGAGGACGTGTTCCGCTCGATGAAGACGGTCCTCAGGACTCGTCCGGTGTGGCACAAGGGCGACGAGACGATCCGGGGTCATGTCTTCGCGAGCTTCCTGGCGCTGGTGCTCCTGAAAGATCTCCTTGGAAAGCTCAGGACGAAGGAGGCGAGGAAGGGATCCGAAGAAACGCCGCGGACAGAGTGGGGCCGGCTGAAGCACGACCTGTGTTCCCTCACGGAGACGGAGGTGGAGGTGGGCGGGAAGCGGTTCCTGCTTCGTGGCGAGGTCGTCGGGGATGCGGGGAAGGCGCTGCGGGCGGTAGGAGCGCTCATTCCGCCGGCGGTGTGCCGACTGACATGAGCGCGGGGACGAGCCGGAAGGTGGTGGCTTCGTAGTGCCACCCCTTCCGTGCCAATCCGTAACCCCTTGTCAATAAAGAACGTTCAGGGAGGAACTGTAGAAGACGGGTCGAGCTGCACTGACGAGAGCCGGCATCTCGGCACTTCCTGAGCCGAAGAGGAGTTCGTACACGCCATTGGGAACCGAGGCTGCTGCATTCCAGAAAGTCCTTGACATGGCCCGGCAGAGAGTTCAGCATAAAAATTCCCAAGGGATGGGTGTCTTGTGAGAATAGGGGGTAAACCATGAGGCGCATCCTCGTCTTTGCAGTTCTCGTCTGTGCAGTTTCGCTAGTGCCCGTTTCCGGCACCTTCGCCCGAGATCAAGCCAATCCCCCCGTGGCTGGCAATGGCGACTACTCCTGGTCTGGGACCATCTACGCCGATGCCGGTCAGGCCGGCTGCCCGCCGATCACTGTGACGGTGAATGGGAATGTGAACTCCGGCGCAGTGACTTTGGGCGTCGGATCGATGAATGCCGGCACGTCCACGCATCAGAGCACTTCCAGCACCACCTATGTGGACGCTGGGGGGAACTCTCACCAGTCCGCGACCGCGACGATCACGAATCCGCCAGGAATGAGTGTCAATGAGGCGGCTGGATCCGCGACAGGAATCTGCACGGCGATGCAGACGGCCAAAGGAAACGCTGGAACGCAGCAGGGAGATTCCGGCCACACGGATGGAGATGCCAGCTACACGCTGCGCTTCGACAAGGGGCAGCCGCCCTGTGACTACACGCTCACGGTGAAAGTCCACTATCCTGGAACCGGGGGCACGCCGACCGTCACTGTGGCAGACGGAAGCTAGGCTGGGCCCTGGAGACGATCGTAGGCTGAGTGCTGACGGAGGGAGAGACTTCCTTCCGTCAGCACCGGATTGCCAAAGGAGGCAGCCATGAAGCCAGTCTTGCTCAGCATCGCTCTCATTGCTGTCGGTTTCGTGGGAGGATTGCTCATCCGCGGAAGACCGCTCGACGAAGCCGGATGGCCGAAGTCCAGACCCACGGTACAACCCGAAGGGGCAGATCAGGTCAAGGCCCTTGCGGACAAGATTCGTGCGCTTCAGTCCGAGGTGGCTGAACTGAGGTCCAGGAACCTGGCCTTGGAGAACCGTATTGCTGAAGATTCGAAGGATCACAAGGACTCTCCCGAGTCGCCATACTCGCTTGAGCGCGTGAGGCGCGAGCTGGTCAAGGCCCTCACGACCAACCTGGATCTCAAAGGCAAGGACGTGCGTGAGATCGCGGAGAGCGTGGGGAATGGGTCAGGCAGATTCCCGTACTACGCTGCCTGGCTCGCCGAGGATGATTTCCTCAGATTCATCGATGCGAACATCGATTGGCGATTCGCGCAGATCGAGCGGACCACAGGGATCCGCATGCCCTCCGAGTATCAGGAAGCTCTTCGTGATGCCTACAAGAAGGGCTGGCGCAGACTGAGGGCCTGGCGAAGGACGGACTATCTGGACGCGGTCCAACGGGCGACCACCATGGAAGAGCTTTCGAAGCTCAAGCGTGAGTACAGTGATAGGGTGGCGGAGCTCCAGGGCCAGCTTCTGCATATGGCGCAGACGAGCATCCGAAAATACCCTGAACTGCGAGATCTCGAGGACCGAATCGTCCTCTATCTGAATTGAAGCGAAGACTTGTCATCATCGGGCTTTTCGCGCGGATCCTGCTCGGCAGTGCGTTCCTCTGGGCGGGGAGCTGGAAACTTCTGAATCCGCACTCGTTCATCGGTGCGACGGAGTGGGTCTCAACTATTGGTTTGAACCCCGCCGATTTGGGCGCGATTCTTCCGAAGCTCGAGATCGTGGTTGGCGCATGCCTGTTGCTCGGTCTCTACACCCGACTGAGCGCCCTGCTGAGCATTCTGCTGTTGTTGGGATTCATCGGCACGATCGTCGCGGTTCTCTTTGCCGGCGTATCCCCAGAGACCTGTGGGTGCTTCGGACATCGGATCCTTGACTCCGGCGGGCCGTGGCTGTGGATCACCCGGAATCTCGTTCTGATCGGATTGGCTGTCCTGACTCCGTATCCGAGGGGTGGCCGGTGCAGGACCCTCTACGGGCGCGAGCGAAACCTCTGCGTCCTGCGCGACACGCTCCTTGGCGTGATCCGCCGGGGCAAGGACGAGCTGCTCACCTGCTCCCTGAAGGGCAAGACCGAGCTGATCTCCACCGCGGAGGTGGAGGAGGTGGGTGACGTCGAGCCGGTGATCCGGTCGAGGAACCCGGACACGTCCAGGGCCGGCAGGAGCTCTGGAGTCCTCGTCCCTCGGCGGACACCGCGGGACCTTCAGTGACCGGAACCCAGCTCCGGATGCACGCACCTCGATCGGTCGAAGCCGTGCGCCGCCAGGCCGCACTCCCGGGCGCTCTCGCACCGCAGCTCCTTCGTGACCTGGTCCTCGATCTCCCCCGTCGGCTTCCTCCGGATGATCAGGATTCTCGTGAGCGTGGCTTCGCCCCCGAGGCGGGCGCAGGCGAACCTCTCCCGCTCGCGCGTCGTTTCCGGCATGTTCGCTTCCTTCGGCCTTTGCCCGCCTGGCAGTCAGAAGGCTACGACACGATTCGGGGCCGGGCAAGCGGGGAGGAGTTGCCGGGGGGAACCTCGGAGAAAAGGGGAAAATGTGGAGTGAATGGAGGCACCACCCCGGCACGGGGATTCTACGGCTGACCGCCGGCCCTTTCCAGGAAAGCCCTTTCCAGGAAAGAATCAGCGTCGAGCGGCCCGCATTCCCTCAAGCTCCGGGTGCAGAAAGTCGATGAACAGGCAGCGGGCAGCTTCGCCGGTCGTCCGTACGGGCCCAGGCATGGCCATCGGAGCCGGGCAAGTTCTTGGATAGGGATGCGATGCAGGAGATGGGACCCATCTGGGGAACGCCTGTACGCCCGCAGAAGTGGGGGGAAGAACCGCCTCGCTCGGACGCGTTCTACCGGGAGATCTTCGAGTACTCCCGCGAGGCCATGTACGTCATCCGTGGGACGCAGATCGTCGAGGCGAATCGCGAGTTCCTCGAGCTGACGGGCTTCACGCTGCAGGAGCTCAGGGCTCCCGACTTCGACATCTCCCGGATGGTGGCGCCCGAGAGCAGGGCGCTCGTGGAGGAGCACCATCCCGGTGGCGCTGCGGCAGCTCTTCCTCCGGGAGCGAAGTCTGCTGGGACTTCTCCCGCGGTGTGCCTTCTTGACGGTGAAGCGCTGCTTTCGAGCCGTGCTGGGTCAGGAGCACGCCCTGCCCGGCATGGTGGCCGCCATCCAGACGTTTGGGAGCAAGGTGGAGTGGAATTGCCATATCCACAGCCTGGTTTCCGATGGCGTCTTCCTCCCCGGCGGAGAGTTCGTGCCTTTGCCGCTCTACGATGAGGAGTTCGAGCGCCTGCTCACCGAGACTTTTCGGCGGCTGGTGCTCGATGAACTGGTCAAGGCCAACCGGTTGTCTTTGGGATTTCGGGAGAAGCTGCTGACCTGGCAGCACGGCGGCGGCTTCTCGGTCTTCGGGAGGCACCTGATCTTAAACGAAGAGCCGGCCCGGCTGCTGCACATGGCTCGCTACGCGGTGCGCCCACCGGTGGCCGCCGATCGCATCCACGAAACCGACG
>JAJRTE010000193.1 GCA_024278455.1 Myxococcota bacterium | reverse complement strand
GTCGCCCATCCGAAGTCATAGGCTCGAGCAATCGACGGGTGCCGGAACGCGACGAGCCGCGCGTGTTCCTCCCGGATGAACTCCGCCTCTGGACTGTCCGGTTCGGCCATCATCCCCTTGACGACCACGCTACGCGACAGGAAGGTATCAAAGGCCCGCCAAACACGGCGGGGGCCTTCGGCTACCCAGGCATGATCCAACTGGTAGCGGCCGGCAAACAGGGGCGGCTGAAGTTCTGACGGCATGGGGGTACTCCAGGTTCAGGCAGGCACCGATGCCCGCATGTCGGAACACGATTCCGCCTATTGTATACCACCTCGCGCCTGTCGCCAGCCGAAGGATGTTCAAGAGGCGCAGGTGCCTCGTTCGTGCGCGCGGCCAGGCCGGGACTGGTGGTCGCCGCCGTGCCCGGGGTCCGGTACACGCACCCGAAACGTTCGGCCCAAGAGTTCCTCGAGACTGCTGAAGATGCCACGAATGGCTTCCGGCGCTTCCGGCGGTGTCGGTTCCCAAATCAGCACCCGGGCGTTCTCTTCCGCGGACGCCCTCGATGTCAAGGGCGCAAGCGCCAGGCAGGACAGGATGGCGACGAGGGCCAGGGGATACCGGTTCCGCTTCCGGACTGATTTCGTGCGCGAAGACATGGTCAACCTCCCAGATGAGCCGTGTGTTCATGTTTGGTTCGGACAGGTCCGATGGTTGTCCGGGATCGAGGCAGGACCTCGGCCCGGGGGCGCTGCGCGCCGGTCGAAGTGGCGGGAGGCACGCCTTGCCTTCCCACGTGATGGCCGACTGCCGGCCTGGACCGCCGCGTGCACCTGCCCGCTGACAATCAAAGGTCCGTGCCAGGCGGTTCCCGGCGCCGGCGGCGGGAGGGCGTGAGGAAGAAAAGCTATTGTTTGCCGTGGGTTGTATGGATCACATAGCGAGAGGATCACCGGGGGAAGGGGATGTGTCCTTGCCCTTGTCTCGCCTCCAAGGCTGTCCCTGTCTCGTTGTCTTGCGGATTGCAAGACAGGGGAGGCGCTACGTGGCGCGCTATAACCAACCGTTTTGGATGGCGTCGAGCAGTTCTAGCAGGTGCTCATGGTGCGGCGAGTATTCGCGCTTGATCGACTTCTTCAGCGCCGACCGCGCTCCCGGATCGTCGCCGGCGGAACGGAGGCGTTTCTCGAGGGTCGCCACGAATCGTCGTGTTCGTGCCAGGACGTGCTTCTCGAGCAGGTCGTCCTCTCCGGCCACGAGTCGAGCAGCGGTCTCGAGGTTCCAGGCGCATGCGGACAGGGCCTTGGCGATCAGGATTCGGCAATGGCGATCCGCGGTGGCGCGGTTTCCCGGGTAGTCCGTTGCGGCGCCGCAAGCGCGCATGTTGAAGCGTTCTCGCCGTTGCATCCGAAGCAGGTCCAGCTCCTCGAGTGAATAGACCTTGTGGACGCTCGTCGCCGGGGATGTCGCGAGAAGACCCGGGCCGAGCTGCCGTTTGACATCGTCGACGGTGACGACGTCCTGGCGGCTCATCGCTACCAGGCCGCTGACCACGTTCTGCAGCTCGCGGATGTTGCCCGGCCAGTGGTACGAGGTGGCGAGGAATCGGCGTGCGTCCGGGGCGAGTTGACAGGTCTTGCTGAACGCCTGGCAGGCTTCGGTCCAGAAGTGGTCGGCGAGCAGCAATACGTCGTTTTCGCGGTCGCGCAAGGGTGGCAGATGGATGGGTGGAAGGCGGCGCAAGCGATGGTACAGGTCGGCCCTGAACCGGCCTCGCGAGATGGCTTCTTCCAGGTCGGCGTTGGTCGAGGCGATGATGCGCACGTCCACTTTCCTGGCGTCCCGTTCTGATCCGCCGAGGGGCTTGACCACCCCGTCCTCGAGGACGCGAAGCAGCATGCCCTGGATTTCGAGTGGGAGTTCGGCGAGTTCGTCGAGCACGAGGGTCCCGCCGTCGGCCTCCACGAAGACGCCGTCGCGGTTGGCGTGTGCGCCCGAGAAGGCCCCTTTCCGATGGCCGAACAGCTTGCTGGCGGCCAGGTTGGTGTCGAGGTTGGCGCAGTTCTCGAACACCGGCGCCTTCTGCTTTGTCGCTCGAGGACTGTTGGCATGGATGGCTCGAGCGATCAACTCCTTCCCTGTGCCGGTCTCACCCAGGACGATCACGGGGGCGTCGAGCGGGCCATAGAGATCGACGATGTCCTTCAGGATGCGCGATGTGCGGGGGTCGCCGGTGAGGTAGCCGGTGCGCTCGAGGAGGTCGGGGTCGGGGGTGGGAGGTGAAATGGCCTCTTGCTGTGCGACGTCCGGTGGATCGGACGAGATCGTGGCGAGCCTGTCCACGGCGACGTCGAGAATGCCGCGAAGTTGTTCCACGACCCCCTGGTAGGCCGGTGCCCACGCCTGGTACCACTGCCGGTAGCGTTCGACCGACGGCTCGAGCGCGTGCAGTTGTGCCTGGACGGCCTCGAGCCTGGCCTGCGCGGCCCTGACCTGGGCCTTGCCGGCGCCAAGCTTGTCGAGCAGCACGCTGTCGCCGCTGGTTGGCGTTGGTTGCCGGGACGCTGCTGCCCGCGCACCGGCGCTCCTGCCTGCGAGCGTTTTGTGGGCAGACTCGAGGAGCCGGTCGAGTTCCTCGAGTTCCTGGAAGGATGCCTCCCAGCCCGGGTCTTCGGTGAGGAGCTGCTGCTCGTGAGCGGCCTTGTCCTGTTCGCGTCGCAGGGCGTCCGCGACGCGGCGCGCCGCGTCGTCCCGGGCGGTCTCGAGTGCTTGCACCTCCTGCTCCAATGCCGCGGACTCTCTGGCGCGTTCCTCGAGCAACAGCTCCTGGCGGCGCAGCTCGCGATAGAGGTAGCGAGGCAGCATGAGGCGCCAGCCGAGGAAGCTGCCGGCCAGGATGGCGCAGGGGTAGGCGAGGGGGATGACCACGCTGAAGCCCTGGAATGCGGCCAGGGATGCGAGGAGCCACGCGGTGCCGAACAGGGGCTCCGGCGCGAGAACGAGCGATCTTGCGTAGGACACCGCGGCTTGCCAGGGACGGTATGACGCCGGGGTGGGCGATTGCCTGGTCGGGCCGGTGTTGCGGGCGCGCCACGCCACGGCGGTGCCGAGGGCGAGGAGGAGCGCGAGTGCGACCGGCATGGCGGACACGCGGTGCAGGTAGTCCTCCTCGAGGATGTTGGCCATGACCTGAGCGTGCAGGGAAGACTGGAGGTAGTCGGCCCCCAGGGGACCTTGGGTGAGCGAGCGCTCCTGGCCGTCGACCACGAGCAGCACCCTGTGGGAGAACAGGTCCCGAACGTCCAGCGGGCGGGCATCGAGGTGGGTAAAGCGTCCTGGGCTCCCTGGCGTGCGCCAGGGAGCGTCGAACATGACGACTTCCGCGTAGCCGGCCTCTCCCACCGAGGCCTCCGTCCCCGCGAGCCCGGCACGAAGGAACCGGAACCGCTTGCGATAGTTGATCCAGAACGACCCGCTGTCGTCCAGGGGTACGGTTCGCGTGTCGATCCCGGTGATCCGGAGTCCGTGCGGGACGCCGCGGACGCAAGCCGAAAGGGGCCCGGAGCCGCACAGGACCCGGCAAACACCGGCCAGGGAAAGGGAAAGGTACACCCGTTCCTCGCCGTTGTGGCCCTCGAGTTCGCTGCGATACCGGGTCAACATGGGAAATGCGTGGAGCGATCGAGACCCGCTGTCATCCGGATTCGGGGACAGGCTGATGAAACCGACGCCGGCGGCCGCCCCGTACAGTTCGTCCTCGAGCGGTTCCGGTGGAAGTTGCACGCCTCGTGCGACTCGAGCCGCGGGCAGGCCGGGGTCGGCGGGGAGGGCGTGGGGGGCGAGGCTCCGGACATCGCGGAGCGTGTCCCGGATCTCGTCCTCCCGGTAGGTGAAGATACCCGCGTGTACAACGTTGCCCAGCACCTTCGTGGCACGGACGACCCTCTCCGATACCGCGGAGCCCCGGGCGACCGATTCTGGCGGCCGCGTCAAGGCGATGTCCACCACGACGGCGGCCGGTCGCTGCTCAGCAGGCATGACGGCCAGGGCGTCGAGGAAGTCGGCAAGGTCGTCACGGACCTGTCGGCCAGGTGGCCGCTCCTGCTGTCCTCGCAGCACGACCATGACGACCGGGGATGATTTGCCGGGTGGCGGGCGCAGCCGGAACCGCCAGTCGAGGCTCGCGTCTTCGAGCCAGTCGCCGGCACCGGTGGCGAGGAGGAGGAGAGCGGCCGCGAGCGCACCGGCCAGGCTGGACTTGGTGAACGGATGAAGCCGGATCATTTCGATACCGGGGGCGCCAGGGTTGGGTCCAGGAGGACCCGGTTCATGTCGTAGAACATCGGCCCCGTTCCTGGATCGACGGGCACTTGCAGCGGCGAGTCGATGATCTCCGGGATGGTCACCAGACCTTCCCAGGGCCCAGCATGCGTGGCGCCGGCCAGGTGGATGTACAGGCTGTCGGAAACCTCCCTCTCCCCGCGGACTCGAGCCTTCAGCCAGGCGAGGTAGAGAGCGTGGACCGTGATCACGTGGCCGGGAAGCACCGATGTCATCTGGATGGCCGCCTAAGCGATTTCTCGAGGCGTGCACGGCACGATGGTGTCGGTGAAGGCTGCGTACAGGCCGGTGGCCTGCGCCACGTCCAGCGTGGAGACCTTCGATGCCTCATCGGCCAGGTGCCGGAACGCCTGGAGTGCCTGGTGCGCGTTCAAGGTCCTCGAGGTGCGACCATCCAGGCCGGCTTTCAACTCGGTCCAGCGGGCGTCCGCGTCGTCGCCGTAGAAGCGACGAATCACGGTGCGACCGCAGGAGGCGCCGCCGCCGCAGCGGCGCGTGACTCTGGCGCCTCCGTAGTCGTGCGGGTCCAGCAGCATGGCTTCCCCCCCGCGCAGCATCTCTCGCTGCCAGTCCTCCTGCCACCATCGGACGCGCACCAGTCCGTTGGCGACACGGATGTAAACCATGCCCTCCGGCGTGATGAGGTAGTCGAACCGCGTGCCCTCCACGCCGGCAATGATCGGTGGGAGGCCGTGAGGAAGGAGCGAATGGGGATGGCTCTCCTCGCCGGTAGCCCCCCCGCCGGGCGAGATGAACTCGTAGCTCCCATCGGCATGCAGGAAGATCGACGCCGGACCGAAGAAGACGAATGTTTCCTCCAGCAACCCTATCCGGCGCACCACGCGGTACTCTCCGGGCGCGGTGATGAGCAACTCACCAGGGATGGGCAGCAGCGTCTCGAACATGACGCCCTGCGTGACCGTCCCGGCCTCTCCGGCCGCCGTGGGCACGAATCTCGGACACTCGGCCACCACGCAGTCCCGTGACGGGGGCAGCACCCAGCGGACCACGCTGGAGAGCGCGGAATCGGGCTGCGCACGCACGGACCGTGGGACCAGGCAGCACGCCCACATCACCACAAGCAGAGCCCGCACCATTGTCCTCGACGACAGCATGACGACTCGATCCATCCTGACACGACAGGATCGGCTTGAATGAACGTTTGGGACAGCGACGCCCTGTCGCCCGGCCTCCCCTTGTTTCTAGCATACCACGGGACGCGTGGTGAGCAAAAGATTCGTTCTGTCTCGCCTATCATCGTGCCGGAATGACGCTCACGGGCGGCAGTACCATGGGCGTGGGCCGGTCGGCACGGGCAAGAGTGAACAGCACCAGGAAAAAGGCGAGCAGGATGAGGACGATGGCGAATCGCCAGAGCGTCGCCGCCCGCCGCCGTTCCAGTGGCGCCCCCGTCTCCAGGCTGTCGCGGCGACCGGCCATGGAGCCCGGCATGCGCGGTCGTGGTGTATCGCCGGCGATGGGACCGTTCATGTCCTCTGCTCCTTCGGTGCCGATGGAATGGCACCACGTCATCCTCGAGCACGCTTGCAGCCGTTGGTTTGTCCCGCAACCCGGTTCTCCCTCCCTGGGACAGTGGCACGCAAAGTGCCATTGCCTCGAGCCGGCGCCTCAATCGGCATGGTCCAACCGCGGATCCATGCCTTGCATGCATTCCGCGGCAGAATGGCACGTCGCCGTGGCGGGTGCCCGTGTCGGTTTCGACACCCCGGTGTCGGTACAGCGACATGGCGGCGACCGTGGCGTGAAGGCGTTGCGGTGCACCCCGCAGGTGCCTCCCGCCTCGTATTGACGTGCCGGGTCAGCTCGGCGTTCCACCACGAGGTTGGAGGAGGCGTCCACCGGCGGTAGCGTGCGGATCCAGGCGCGGGCGGAGTCCGTCTGCCTACCAGTCGTCCGGCCCGCCGGGCGTGCTGTCTTGAGGCAGGATGTCTTCCGGCAGGGTCCCCATGACGAACGGCAGGTAGCGAGACCTCCGGCCGGTCGACGCCTTGCCGGTCCTGGGATCGACGCGGGCGAAGACCACGCCCGGCGGCACGTCGAACCCCTTGGGGGGCAGCCCTTTCGTGGCTTCCCGCATGAACTCGAGCCAGATCGGCGCGGCCGTTCGGCCACCGGTCTCGCTTGGTCCCAGGGGCAGGTTCGTATCGGTTCCGACCCAGGTGCCCGCGACCAGGTCGGGCGTGTAGCCCAGGAACCAGGCGTCCCGGTACCCGTTGGTCGTCCCGGTCTTGCCCGCCGCAGGCCGCCCGATGTCCCGTGCCGCGCGTCCCGTACCCGCGGCAATGACGTTCTGGAGCATATCGGTCAGCACGTAGGCCACCGCGGGGGAAATCGGCTGCTCGAGCCGCCGGGCTCCGCCGAGGCGCAGCAGCAGCGACGGTGTGGGGCCCGGTGTCCGTGCCGGCGCACCCACCTTTTGCGTCCTGGAGTCGATATCGAACAGAATGTTGCCCTCGCCGTCGAGAATGCGGGTGATCATCACCGGCGCCACGGCCCGGCCGCCGTTGGCGAACGTGGCGTAGGCGTTCGTCAGTTCCAACAAGGTAAGGTCGGAGACGCCGAGGGCCAGGGTCAGCCTGGGAACGAGGGGCGAACGGATGCCGAGCTTGCGCGCCAGCCTGATGACCCTGTCCAAGCCGACTTCGTCCAGCAGCTTGACCGCGACGCTGTTCAGAGACTTGGTAAGTGCCGTGCGCAACGTGACCTTGCCGTAGTACCGATTGGCGTAGTTCCTCGGCGTCCACCAGGATCCGCCGATACGATAGGAGGTCCGAACGTCGTCGACCACGGTCACCTGTGTCATGCCGGCGGCGAGAGCTGCGGCGTAGATGATCGGCTTGAATGCCGACCCGGTCTGCCGCCGCGATTGGACCGCCCGGTTGTACCGGCTCAGCCGGTAGTCGTAGCCGCCGATCATGGCGCGCACCGCCCCGGTTCGGGGCTCGATGGCGACGAGCGCGGCCTCGGCTGCGGGCACTCCAGAGAGGGTAGCCATGGCCGGCCCGCCTTCGTGCACCGTCCCGAGGTACCGGACGTGGATGATCGAACCGGGCTCGAGGACCTGCCCGGCCTCGAGGAACGTCCAGGCGCCGGCGGCGTATCGAGGCACCACGATGGCCAGGTCCTCTGCGGGCAGCAGGGCCTCGACCCGGCCGATAGCGACCCGCACGACGCCCTCGTGGTTGGACAGAACCACTGCTGGGTAGGTGACGCCCGGTTCGAGCAGGTTTTCGTCGCCGCGATCGCGCCGCTTGAGCCCCAGGTAGGCGATGTCGCGCCAGGTCTGCTCGCGGAACCTGGTGATGGCGCCCTTGGAGACCCGGCGCAGCGGCCCCTGGAACCCCGCCCGGCCGGCGAGCGCCTCGAGGCCGTTTCGGACCGCTGCTCGAGCGGCTCGTTGGAGGTCCATGTCCAGGGTCGTTTCGATCCGCCATCCTCCTCGCTGAGCGCGGCCTAGGCCGCCGAACCGGGCCTGCACCATCTGGCGGACTTCCTGGACGAAGTATGGGGCTGCCTGGTCCGTGACGTCGGGCTGCGACAGCAGCATCAGCGGCTGCCGGAACGCCGCGTCCGCTTCTTCGGTCGTCACGAGGCCGTTCTCGACCATCTGATCGAGCACGTAGCGCTGCCGCTCCCGCGCTCGTTGGTAGTCCAGGAGGGGCGAATCTCGCCCGGGAGCCTTCACGAGGCCAGCCAGCATAGCCGCCTCGGCGAGCGACAGCGCAGCGGCGCTCTTCCCGAAGTAGCTCCTGGCGGCCGCCTCCACCCCGTAGGCGCCGTGGCCGAGGTAGACCATGTTCAGGTACACCTCGAGGATTTGTTCCTTGGTCAGTTCCCGCTCGAGCCGGTAGGAGAGGATGGCCTCTTTCACCTTCCTCGAGAAGGACCTTTCCGGGGAGAGGAGGAGGTTCTTGACCACCTGCTGGGTGATCGTGCTCCCGCCCTGCACGATGTGGCCTGCGCGGATGTTGGCGATGAGCGCCCGGAGAATGCCCCGCGGGTCGACCCCCCTGTGTTCGAAAAAACGGACATCCTCGGCGGCCAGGAAGGCGTTCACGACCACCGGGGCGACTCGAGACAGCGGCACCACGATGCGGCGCTCGAGGTAGAATTCGCCGATCAACTCGCCGTCCCGGGAGTAGACTCGAGTCAACGAGCGAGGATGATAGTCGGCGACGGCAGAGAGGTCGGCCGGGAGGCTCCGGTTGTAGGTGACGTAGACCACGGCCCCGACCAGGGCACCGGAAACCAGGAGGGCCACGGCGACCGCGGCGGCGAGCAGGATCCAGCGGCAGAGGCGGGAACCGCGCCCGCCTTCCCGCCTTCGCACCGCTCGGTCCGAGGTGTCTTCCCCTGCCGTCCCGCCGCCGTTCCGCCTGCTGTCCATCGAAGCCGTGCCTTCCTGCTCCCGGAAGCGAATTGCCTTGCCCTGCGCTGCCGGTGCACTACGATACCAGGATGGGTCCCAACCCGTCCAACGATACCCCTTCTGTCGATCCTGTCGAGCGGTGGCATGGTGCCCCGGCGCCGGGATCCGGGAGCCTGGAGACATGTGCGACCGACGCCATCCTCGAGATGATACCACGAGTGCGGAAATCCTGTGTGCGAACCGGGCCCGTTTCGGCGCGGCCAGCAGGATCGCGTACTTCCTCGATGTCATTGTCGTGACGACAGTCTTGGCTGCGGGGCTGCCGGCCGTCGCGGCGGACCAGGATGGAATGGCTCGAGCCGAGCCCACGCCGGCGGCGAAGGTGACCCGCCTGGCCTTCCTCCCCCTCGACAACGCCACAGGTTACTCGAGCCACGAATGGATGCGCACTGCCTTCCCGGAAATCGTGGCGGCCAAGGTCGTGGGGTGTCCCGGTCTGCACGTCGCCGGCAACCGGGACGCTGCCCAGGCGCTCATCGGGTCGAATGGCACGGTCCCGGCGCACGTTACCGGGTCTCTCGTCATGGCGGCCGCGAGACGTTTGAGCGCCGATGTCATGGCCTGGGGTGTCATCGAGAAGTCGGGCTCGCACCTGTCGGTTCATCTCACCTGGACTTCCGGACAGGATGGCACCATCCTGGACCAGCAGGTGTTCGACGGGGACTTCGATGCCCCGTGGGCACTCCTGTCGGACATGGCAACCGCGAGTATCGCTGTTGCAGGCTGCTCCCCAACGGTCGCCCAGAAGGAGCGTATCGCCGCCCGGGCCGCTCGCGACCGCTACACCTTGACTCTGCTCGGCCGGGCTCTGGGCACCTTCTACGGGGTGAGCGGGGAACCGGACATCGAGGCGGCACGCGACAACCTGGTTCGAGCCTTGAGGATCGACCCCGGGAATGCGGTCGTCCACGCGGTACAGGCCCGCTTCCTGGCGGAGACCGGCGACCTCGAGGGAGCGTCCCGGGCAGCCTACCAGGCTCTCGAGCTATGGCCCGACTTTCCATCGCCCCACCGGTGCCTGGCACGGTTGCTCGAGCAGAAGGGGGCGCTCGAGGACGCTGCAGACCACCTGGAAGCGGTGCTCGAAATCGACCCCGGGGACCTTCGCAGTCGCTTCGAGCTTGCACGGGTGCTTTCCGGACTCCAGCAGGTCGAGCCTGCCCGGCAGGAGCTGGCGGAAGTGCTCGCCGCGTCTCCACCACCGGCCATCGCCGTGCCCGCCTACCGGCTCGAGGCTCGCCTGGCCGCTTTGGAAGCCGACCCAGTCTCTACCCTCATCGCCTACTCGAGGCTTCTCGAGCTGGATCCGTTCGACGTTGGGGCCATTCGCGGGCTGGTGGCCTGCTACATGGCGCGAAACGACCTCGAGTCGGCGGAGCAGGCGGCGCGCCTCCTGGCGAGGCTGCAGCGAGATGACCCCGTGGCCCGGCACTTCCTTGGCGAAATCGCGCTGCTGGGGGAGAACTTCGAGGGCGCTGTGGAGGCGTTCCGCGACGAGGCTGCTGTCGATCCCTCCCGGAGCGCCGCGTGGGCCTACCTGGCCGACGCGTTCAGGCGGTCCGGCGACCTCGGCGGGCAACTCGACGCTCTCGAGACCTTCGCCGCGACCGACCCTGGCGACCCGGTGCCGCTCAACAACATGGCGGTCCTCCGCTACAAGGGGCGAGACTTCTCCGGCGCCATCGAACGCCTGGAACGTGCCATCGAACGTGCTCCGGGCTGGGGCGTGCTCCACCAGAACCTCGGTATCGTGCTGGCCGCCAACGGGGAGTCGGAACGCGCGTTCGAGACCCTGCTCACCGCAGTCCACCTGGACCCCGGACTCCCCCTGGCCCAGTATCATCTTGGGCTGTTGCTCGCCGCCAGGGACGACTTCGAGGGCGCCAGGACCGCGTTTGCCGCCGCCGTGGAGGCCGTCGGCGACCCCGGCGGCGCCAGCGGGACAGAGGGGGCGGCCGTTGCCCCAGCCGGACCCCACCCGGTGCTCGCGCCCGCCCTGTTCAACCTGGGAGTGGTCTCCCTCGAGCTGGGCCGGACTTCCGACGCGGCTCGAGCGCTCGCCGGGTACCTCGAGGTCGCTCCTGGCGGTGCCAGCGCGAACCTGGTCCGGCAGTGGGTGGACTACCTGGAGCGCCGGGCCGCACCTGTCGGACCTCCTCGTCCCGCCCGGGCTACCATGCGGTAACCATGGCCCGGCGGGACAGTCTGGTGCATTCCCCGGCACGATACACCGGCCCGGCCTCGAGTCAGCAGCCGGGGCGCAAGGCGAAACCGTCGTAGAGCATGATTTCGATCTGCTGGCTCGAGGACTCGCAGGCGTGGGGGGCGGTCTCGGAGCCCAGGCAGACCGTGTGCCGTCCCTCGGGCGCCGAAAACTCGGCGGACGCTCCGCCCGGAACCGTGCCGATCCGCCGGCCGTCCAGGTACAGCACGACGCCGTGGTCGCAGGAACTGTTGTCCACGGCGAACTGGACTTCCACGCCCGAAGGAGTCACCTCCTCGAGTTGCTCCGCACCGTGGGCCGTGGACGGTGGCTCAGACCCCTCACCTTCCCCTTCGGCCGGACCGGACGCCGGCTCGCGGGTGGCCGGTCGCGGCTCGTCCGCCATTTCGCCACCCGGCTCGCTCGAGGTCGCTACGCCGGGTGCCGTTCCGCCCGAGTCCGGCTCGAGCGGCGTGCCGTGCGTCCGGGTCGCCGTCGCGTCAGGTGCCGTCGCGTCGCCCGCTGCCGTCTCCGCCGGTTGCGCGCCAGGCTCGAGACCGTGGCCAGCGCCCGTGTCATGCTGGGCGCTGTCAGCCGTGTGCGGGATCGGTGCGGCCGTCCCAACCTCCTGCACGGCCATTTCCCCGGCCGGAACGCCGGGCTCCGCACCTACCGTGTCCCCCTCGAGCAGATTCCCCGGCGTCTCGGCAAGCGCCACGTCCGGGACGGAAGGCACCTCGAGATACGGGCAACCGAGCCGCTCGGCTTCCGCCGCTACTTGCCGCTGCATGAGCGCCCGCCACGCCAGGTGCTGCCGGCCAAGCCGGGCGTAAAGCGCGGCGGCTGCCTCGAGTCGAGCCTCCACGTCGGGCATGAGACCCGGAGCGTACCCGGCCGCGTGGTAGGCGTCCAGGCCCCGGTAGCGATCCCGGACCACCCTGGTTTGGCGACGATAGGTCTTCCACGTATCCCGAATCCGGAGGTAGGCTTCGCCGATGGCGCCAGTGCCGCACGGTTCATCGCCGCCGGCTTTCGCCGCAGGCGTCTCCAGCGCCGCCACGCCCTGGATGAAGACCTGGTAGGCCGCCTCCAGGCGCAGGGACGCCGCCTCGAGCTGCTCGGCGGCCTGTGCAAAGGCCTCGATCGCTCCCGGAAGGTCGGGCGCCAGCAGGGGCGCGACCGGCTGCGGGTCGAGGAATCCTTCCAGAACCAGGGGAGGAGGCGTGGCCCCGGCCGGACTCCTGGACGGCACCGAGGGGGGGGCAACGTCAGGGGGCGGGCCGATCGGTTGGGCGGTCGCGCTGCCCGCGGCGAGGCAGGTAGTCAGGGCCGCCAGGACCAGCAGAAATGCGTGCCTGGACGACATCACGGGTCAACCTCGAAGAGCAGGACCTGGTCGATGTGGCGGGGGCTGGAGCAGTGGTCGACCTGGTCACGTGCGCAAGCGCGAGCCTGCGATCGAGCCACAGCGCCATGTCCCGGCCGGACGGAGGCAAGTATAACCCAGGAACGGGCCGCGCGCACCTCGAGACAGCCGTCATCGATCCGCAGCCACGAGATTCGAATCAGACTTGCCCCGGGCCCGCGCCGGAAGCATCCTCCTCGGCCCGGAAGTGGACCTCCCGATGGGTCCCGTCGCAGAACGGCTTTCGCTTCGAAGCCCCGCACCGGCACAGCGCAATGGGTCGCCTGTCGATGCGATATTCGTTGCCGTTCCAGTCCACGACCCGCACGTCGTCCCCTTCCACCTTGAGCGACCCGTTGCGTCTTACCTTGATTGTCGTCATCTGTCCATCATCCTCCCTGAAAACCGGCCGGCTTGCCATACGTCGCCTTGGTTCGTGCTATCGAACGTGACGATGATATCACCTCACCACGGAAGGAGCCAGCCGGTGCGCACGGCAGGCGCCGGGGAATCGCGGGGCACTGGTTTTTGCACGGATCATGAGGTGGTTGGCGTCACAATCCGCGCGATGCCATACTATCGTGCATGGAGACTGCCGTTTGGGCAGCCTGTGGATGTGGATCGTTGTTCTGGTGGAGGCCTCATGCACTCACGCAAGCTGTGCTGGTTACCTGTTGTTGCCATGTCTTTCTCTTTGATTGGCTGCCCCGAGCCCGGCGGAGAGGGAGAACCAAGCCCGTCTCCGTCGATCGTGCCGGTCATGTCGCCCGGGCCGGAGACACCCATCCCGGCGACGCCGACCCCCGTCGTCGCGGTGACGCCGACCCCGTCCCTCGTGGCGCCCACACCGACGGCTGTGCCGCCTACACCGGCACCCGTGGCGCCCACACCGACGCCCGTGCCGCCCACACCGGCACCCGTGGCGCCCACACCGACGCCCGTGGTGCCCACACCGACGCCCGTGGTGCCCACACCGACGGCTGTGCCGCCCACACCGACGCCCGTCCTTGCGACACCGACTCCCCCGCCGGATCTCGACCACGATGGCTTCTCCGAATCTGACGGCGACTGCGACGATGACGACGGTGCCGTCCATCCTGGTGCGGCGGAGGTGTGCAACGGTATCGACGACAACTGCGACGGCGCCACGGACGAAGGTGTCCTCCTCGCATTCTACGCGGACGCGGACGGAGACGGTTATGGAGCGGCGGGAGTGTCGCGGGAGGCGTGCAGCGCGCCGGAGGGCTACGTGGCGGACGCGACGGACTGCGACGATGACGACGGTGCCGTCCATCCTGGTGCGGCGGAGGTGTGCAACGGTATCGACGACAACTGCGACGGCGCCACGGACGAAGGTGTCCTCC
>JAJRTE010000192.1 GCA_024278455.1 Myxococcota bacterium | reverse complement strand
GGAGGGGGACGAGCATGAAGAGGAGAGGGACGAGCACGAGCACGAGTACGAGCACGAGCACGAGGGAGGGGGACGAGTACCAGGGGGAGGGGGAGGGGGACGAGCATGAAGAGGAGAGGGACGAGTACGAGCACGAGCATGAGCACGAGCACGAGGGGGGGGGACGAGTACGAGCGTGAAGAGGAGAGGGACGAGCACGAGCACGAGCACGAGGGAGGGGGAGGGGGACGAGCATGAAGAGGAGAGGGACGAGTACGAGCACGAGCACGAGCACGAGGGGGGAGACGAGCACGAGCACGAGTACGGGCACGAGCACGAGCACGAGGGGAGGGGGACGAGCACGAGGGGGTCAAGGCTCTCAATAGACGCCGATGGAGAGGTGCGCGGCCCAGGGTCGCTCCAGGCTGCACAGCCTGGCAATGGGGAAACCCACGTCGAAACGGATCATGCCGACACTCGTGCGCCATCGGAGTCCTGTTCCAACGGCATATCTCAGTCCCGGGGTGCCTGCCGCCTCGAGGCACGCGGCGGCGGGCGAGTTCAGGAGATCCGCGTTGCCCTGGTCTTCGTACAGGGCCTGGCGGTACCGTTCCCGCGCAGCCCCCACCCAGAAGACGTTCCCGGCGTCGTGAAAGACTGCAAGTTCCAGGTCTTCGAGCCAACTTGCGAGATACTCGAGGTTGAACAGGGCTTCAGCGGTGTAGGAGACAGTCAGGTTGCCACCTGTCGGCACGGTGGTCCAGCCGGAGACGATTTGGGATGGCAAGCCCTTTTCCCGGAAACGTTGGGGACCCAGCGTCCCCTGGGGAAACCCACGAACCGTGCCGGCCCCGCCGAGGTAGAACCTCCGCTCGACGGGCACCGCCCCGGCTTCGCCTTGCAACGACGCCAGGTAGCCGCCCGTCAGCCGTAATTCCGATCCAAGCCAGGGCAGGATCGACATGAGCAGCGAGGCCGATCCTACACCTCGAGCAAACATCTCCTCCGCTTGCCATTGCCCGGTTTCGCACGAGACGAGTCCTTTCCAGTCCGCCCCGCACCCATAGGCCTTGACCAGTTCGCCCTGGAGACTCAGCAAGTAGCCGGGCCTCGTCGCGCCAGCTTTCGACCGCCGGTCGAGAACGGCCACTGCGCCCCCTTGTACCAGGAGTCGTTGCTCGCGATCGATGTCCCACATCTGCACGACCGACTCTGTCTGAGCTTGGTCCAGGCGGCGGATGCTCGTCTGGACCTGGAACGACACGTTGAGTTGGGGGGCGAGAGTCCTCGAGACGCCACCCGCCAGGATATTCCGGTGGACCAGGTACGTGGGCAACTGCCGGCGCTCGAACAACGTCATCTGTGCGATCGTGTCCATCCGCACGCCGAGGAGATAAGGCGTCTGGTAGGTGAACACGAGCCGGCGACTGGCCGCCTGCTCCAGGTAGGTGGCGAGGTCCCGTGCCAGATCGCTCGTGTATCGAGCCAGACTCTCCTCCGGCTGCCGCTCGGCGAACCGTGGCAAGTAGCTCGTGGACAGGTCGATCCTGCCGGAGAGTCGATGACCAAGCCCCCACAGGTTGTAGTGCGTCAGCTCGAGCGAGGTGTCGAACTGGGCCGACCGGAAGCTCGTGTCGTAGCCGCTGAGCAGGAAGCCGCCAGACAAGGCCACGACTCGAGCCTTGCGCTCCTGGACATCCACCATGAGGTCGCGAACCCGCTCTCCGGCGACAGGATAGATCGACGCCCGCTGGAACAGCCCGGTATTCCGGAGTCTGCTTCGGCTCTCTTCGATGGCCGCTGGAGAGTAGGTGTCGCCAGGGTGCACCGTGAGTTCCCTTGCGATCACCCAGGACCGTGTCCGCCGGGCGCCGCGGACAACGACCTCCCCGATACGGACAAGCGCTCCTTCGTCCACATCGAATCGTACGATCACCGCGGTCGCATCGTCATCCGGGGCTTCCCTGGAGACCACGACCAGCGCATTGATATACCCCCGGGCGGCATAGAATGCCTTGATGCGTTCGGTTGCTTGCCGTATCTTCGCCGGATCGTAGGGTTCGCCCGGGACGATGGTGATCACCTGGCGGACTTCGCCAGAATCCACCGCGTTGCACCCGCCCAGCTCCACCTCCCGGACCAGGGTCCGCCTCCCCTCGTCGATGCTGATGTGGATGGCCGCGCGGAGCAATCCTCTCACCTGCGCCACATCGACCCGGCGACTTAGCCGCACCTGTAGAAACCCTTGACTCCGGTAGTAGTCGGCCATCAGCGCCAGCGACCGGTCCAGGGCTTCTTCGGTGTAGATACCTCGAGGCGCGAACCGGGCCATTGCTTCGTTGAACAGCGCCCGAAGCATCCCCTCGTCGAAGAAGCCCTGCCCGCTGAACGAGACAGTGCGGATGGCAATCTTCCGCCCCGGGTCGATGGTGAACTGAAAAGTCACGTCCCCGGGCTCTTCGTCGGCCCTCCGCTCAGATGTCACTCGAGGGCTGTTGAACCCCGCGCGCACCAGGCTGTGACGGATGCGGTCCACCGCTTCTTCCGCGAAACCCGTGGAGTATTGCTGCTCCGCCTCGATGTCCAGCACCTTTTCCCAGTGTTTACGTCTCAGCCATCCGAGTTTCCTGGGACGCGACTCGCCCCGCCGGCTTGCGAACCACTCGTAGAATCGATACCAGGCGATGCCCCCGAAGGGTCCCCGCTGGGGGAGCCTGAGACTCCAGAACTCGAACGAGATGCGGGGGCCCTCCTCGATGCGGAATCGCACGGTCACCCAGGCTTTCCCGGGGTCCAGATCGTAGTCCGCCCGAACCCTCGCAGCCAGGAATCCCGCCTCGCGATAGTGTTGCCATACCGCCTTGCGGACCCTCTCGAGCCCGGCCGGCCGAAAGCCATGCCCTGGCGCAAGCTCCGCAATGTCCCCAAGTTCCCTCGAGGAGATCGCCACGTTGCCCTCGAACAGGACCTCCCGGATCTTCGCCTGACTCCCCCCCCGGACCACGAAGACGACATCCACCAGGCCCTTCTTGGCACGGCGGACATCGACGTCGACGGCCGTCTGAAAAAAGCCTTCGTTTTGCAGGAACCGCTCGAGGTGGCCGGCCTGGAGCCGGGCCTCGGTCCAGGTGTAGGTAGAGCCCGCTCGCAGCGTCAACTGCTCTCTCAGACGGCTGGTCATGAATGCCCGGTTGCCCCTGAACTTCACCCGGCGCACCAGTAGAGACGGCCACACACGAAACCGGACGCTCAGCCCTCCCTCCACGACTTCCGCCTCGGCCACCACATCGTCGATACCGCCCAGGCGGTACAATAGCTCGATAGAACGACCGACTTCTTGTAGCGAAAGCCGCTCCCCAGGCCGTACCACCACCACGTCCTCCAGGTTCGCTGCATGGTACGGTCCCTCGAGAACCACCGCGACATGCTTGACCACCATGCCGGCGAGTCGGTGGGGGGCGACGGCGCTCGCCGCTCCTGCCAGCATTCTGCCCGGGGGCACGAGCGCGAACATGCCCACCAAGAGCACGGTCAGCACACGTTTCGTCCATGACTTGCCCCTGGCTTCCGTCACTCCAACTCCAACTTGAGCTTCAGCCGGAGTCCCGGCCGGACTGACGTGGCACCAACAGTGTCGCTGCCGTCCAACCTGAGTATCAAGGAGCAACAGTTGAAAGTACGCCACTCGAGGTCCATCAGGTATGCCTGGCTGCCGTTGACAGCGTAGTCATAGTAGCCGCTGAAAAACAGCTTTTCCTGGATCAGTTCCTTCTCTCCATAGACCCTCGCTCCGATATTCCCCGCCTCGTCGCTTGCCGGGATGATGGTGAACCTGTCAAGCCGCGTGAAAGCCTGCAACTGCTCGAGGACGCCGAGGCGTCCGATCAGGAACTCGAGCGCCGGGGCTGCGACGGCCCTGGCCTCGTTCCCTTCGGTAATGTTGTCCGCGAGGGTGCCGAATGCAATCAAGGAGTTGATATCTCGCTCGGAAAGACCGGAATCGGAGCCGGGTACCAGTTGCCAGTCCTCGAGTGTGCCCGTGACGAGATAGTAGATGGTGTAGGACTGGATTTGCGTCTGCATTCGAATGTCCAAGGAGGGATTCCAGTAGTCCCCGGTGAATTCGATTTTCGCCTGTGTCAGTTCGAACGTGTTGTCCAGCAACGTCACCGTACCCCGGACCGACTCGATATCGCCGTACAACTCGACGACATTGGTATCACCTGCGACCTGCAAGTCGCCCTTGAACTGCATTTGGCCGAGGTTGTTGCGGATGTAGAATGTTCCGGGGGCGTGAATGCGGATGTCGATGGCAAAGGCAGGAGGTTCCTCGTCAACGATCTCAAGGTCCTCGAGGCGATAGGTACGGAAGTCGGTGAGGTACTTTTCCCAGTTGTATCTCTCGCGGTACACCATGCGCTTGAGAGAGACTTCGCCGGACATCAAGAGATTGCCGACC
Organism: Myxococcota bacterium; assembly: GCA_024278455.1. GTDB lineage: Bacteria > Myxococcota_A > UBA796 > JAJRTE01 > JAJRTE01 > JAJRTE01. The sequence goes on along the minus strand of JAJRTE010000192.1, from coordinate 82,313 downwards.
GGACCGTGGAAAGCGAGGTCCGCGTCCATGAGGCCCGGCGGGAGGTCGGCGAGGTACTGAACGAAGGCGTCCTTGGCGTGGACCTCGAGGTCGTAGAACCGCGGGTAGTAACCTGGTCCCAGGACCATGCGCCCTCTCCCTGCCAGAGTCCCTCCGCCGACCTGCCCGGCGAGTTCCGTTATCTCCACTACGTTACCGTCTCCCAGCACGATCCTGGCGTCGAGTTGGTCGATGGTGGGGGGAAAGTACTCGGTGCTGATGGCTGCGTTCGAGACAACGGCCTCCCCATCGAACTCGAGTGCGTCCGTGGTGCCCTTGACCAGGAACGCCTCACGGCCGTTTTCCTGGGGATGGCCAGCGAAGGTCAACCTGCCGTCCAGGCGCTGAAAGAGCCCGGGAAGCAGCGCATCCAGGAAGAAGAGGTCGAAGTAGCCCGAAAGCGCCATGGACACCGAGTCGTCGGCAGCAATCGCACCCGTCACGAGCAGGTCCGTATCGTCCCCGATGACGTGCATGGGGGCCAGGGACCACCGCTCGTGGTACAATTCGAGGGTGGTCGGCTCGGCGAGGCCGAGAGAGAAGCCTGCATGGTTCAAGGAGAAGTCGTCGAACTGGACGATAATGTGAGCGGGAGCGTCGCCGGCGAGTTCTCCAGAAGCCCAGACGACGCCCGACGCCCGGCTGCTCGCACTGTAGGCGTCATCCACGCCCAGCTCGAGGAACGGGTCGAGCGGGATGTCGTCCAGCTCGAGGGTCATGCTGTATGGGAGGTCTCCCGTCATGGTCATGGCCGCCTGGATTCGACCGTACCGGCCAGACACGATCCCCTGGATCTCCAGTGTGTCCTCCACCATGGCAAGCGTCACCACACTATCCTCGAGGCGAACACCGGCATATCCGACATTGGTGGCCATGATCGAGCCTGCCACCTGGGGGGCATTCCAGCTTCCGCCGAGAACGATGTCGGCATCCACCCGCCCTTGGAGAGGAACGGCAGATAGCGCGTTCAGCGCTTCCAGCGGCAGTCCCTCGAGGATTGCCGAAGCTTCTATCTCTCCGCCGGCACCGAGTCTCGCGCTGGCGAAGAGGCGGCCGTCCCCGAGACCCGCGGCAAGATCGTCGACGATCAGGGAGCCGCCGTCCATTCGAAAACGCACCTCCGCCCGGTCGACCGGTTGACCGTACACTGTACCCATGGTCAGAACGGCACGTCCCGATCCGTCCAGTGCGAGCGGGTCGCCGTGGACGGTGGCGTGCCCAAAAACAGTGCCTTCGACCGCCCCCTCGGGGAATTCGACACCTGCCACACGCAGCAGGTCGGCCAGTTGGCCCTCAGGCACGCCTGTCTCCCCACCGGAGGAAACGGACACGTTGCCATAGATTGTCATCGGGCTTCCAAAAACGACAATCATCGATCCATCGGCGCGCGTGTCGCCGATCGTCAGGGTCGCTCGAGGCACCATGAGAAGAGCAGGATCCTGCTTCGCGAGTTGCCCCTGGTAGTAGGTGTCTCCCAGCCCCAACAATGCGGTCGCGAGCGTGTCCAGAGCCGCATCTTCCCGGGGCAACGGCTGGTTGGGGGAACCGATGGCCCGCAACCCATCGCCAGCCCCTTCCATCCGGGAGACCAGGAATCGGGCGCTGGCCAATGGCGCGACAAAACGTCCCGCCACCTCGCCAAGCAGATATCCGTCGAATTCCGCACCGAACAGGCGCAGGTCGGCTTCGATCAGCAGAGCGGCGAACGGACCCCTCATGGTGCCCTTGCCCCACCCTTTCCCGGCGATCTCGAACCCCGCCAGGGGACAGACCTCGGAGAGATCGAGCCTGACGGCGTCGAAGGCGAGTGCCATGGTCTCGTCGAACCCGATGGTCCCATCGATGAATAGGCTGGAACCTGGGGTCTCGATTCGTGCCCTCGTAACGCGAACCCGGCTCTCGTCGATCGCGACGCTGGCACCGATAGCCACTTCGTCGAGTGAGAGCACCAGAGACTCGGGACGGGCAGTCCTGAACGATTCGTCCCATACCCTGAGCGAGGTGCCCGCCAGGGAGAGATCCCCCTTCAGCTCGACCGGCCCCTCGAGGAATCCTTCGACCCGGATCGCACCGCTCAGCCCCGCGTCCACCCAGGGATCCGAAAGGGATACAGCCTCGAACAGATCCGCCAGGTGCACCCGGCTCAGCCCGGCGTGGACACGCATGGGCAGCCGCTCTCCAAATCCGACGCTGCCGCCGAACGTGATGGTGCCTCTCGATCTGTCGAGTCTGCCGTCGGGAACCTCGATCCCTTCGGGCGTGACCGTCACCGTCGCTTCACCATCACCCACGGCGAAACCGTCTATCGCCACGTCGGAGAATGCCACGCTGCCCGCAACGCGCAGGCTGCGCCCATACTCCAGGCCGCCGGAGAACGAGACGTGCCCCGCCATCGCCGGTATGTCAGGCACGATGTTGCGGAAAGAAGCCAGGTCGGCGTCTGCCGCAACGTCGAGACGCAGCCGGATGCTGTCGCCCGGTCCGTCCCCCAACGTGGCACTCCCAGATCCCGTCACGACGATACCGGCGCTGACGAGCTTCACGGTTCGTATCGAGGCAACCGAGGAAGATAGAACGATACGTCCCGCAAGAGATTCGACCGTCTCATCAACCTCGCCCGAGACGAAATGAACCCGGCCGTCCGATACGACAACCTGCCTCGGTCTCCCGGCAACGAGAGACATCTCCAGGTCCAGTCCGGCGATTGCGGCCCGCCAGCCGGCCGTGTCGTCGGAAGCACGGATCGACGCCGAATGGACCACGATCCGGTCGATATCGAGACGAGGGGACGCCGCTTTCTCGAATTCGCCTCCGGCACCGGGAGCCACTCCGGCGAAATCCTCGAGAACGCCATCCTTGAAGCTGAGGTTGATGTCCGGCCGGTCGATTTCGATCGAACGGATGTGCACCCTTTCGCTCGTGGGTATTGCCGCCAGACGGGCCGTCAGTAGTGGAATCTCCACGATGGTGGGTTCTGCCCCCGGTCGCTGGGACGAGGCTCGGATGCCCCGGGCCGTGACAGCCAAGTCCCAGGGGTGTACTTCCAGGTTCGCGATGGTAATCTCTTCACCGAGCCAGGCGGAAAGCTGAAGAGCAAGCAGTCGGGTCGTCTGGTCCAGGAGTGCCTGGTAGTGCGTCACGAGCAGCACGCCGGCGGCCGCGGCGACGGCCATGGCGACAAGGCGAAGGAGGCGAAGGTACCTCATGATGACAAAAGGCCTCCCCCCTATCGGGGTGAGGCCTCGTTCCACGTGACACAGGTTTCGGTGTGGTTGGAGCGGGCGACGGGACTCGGACCCGCGACACCAAGCTTGGGAAGCTTGTACTCTACCAACTGAGCTACGCCCGCATAGCCTGCTTGACAGTCAGCATCACGCTGCATGTTTATACCCACTCGTCCGAGAGATGTCAACCCCCTTCTTCGTTGGGGCAAGCACGTCTCACTTGTTTTCCAGGGCGGCCAGGATGGCATTGATTTCGTTCAGGGTTTTCTCCGTGCCCTTCTGGGGATCCTCCTCGGCGTCCGATTGCTCGGGTTCTGCCCGCTCCGCCCGTCGCCGAACGGGTTCCGTGCGATCAGCGGTCGAGTACCCAGTGCCCGTGCCGTGGGCTGCCTGTCTGGCAGGGCCTCGAGCCGGGTGGGTTGCCGGGGCGAGTTCTGGGGTACCGGCTGCGCGACCCGCGCCAACGGGCCTGTCGATGCCGATTTCATCGACCTGGGCAAGACCTCGAGGCCGACGGCCCGTGTCCTCGGCGAATCCGGCGAAGGGGGAGGGTGGTCCGGAACGGTATCCACCCCTCTCCGTTACGCCGTCGTAGCCCAGTTCGTTGATTACCCTGTCGACGATACGAGCGGTGATAGGGTTTGTGCGCGTGAGGAAACCGTCGAACAGGGCGTTGTCACAGATGGTGTTGATCAATCGCGGAATCCCGGAAGATGCGCGGTGAATCGCCTGGACAGCCTCCTGTGTGAACAGCATGCGCCGGGCGCCGGACAGCCGCAACCTGTGCTTGATATACGATTCCGTGGCCTCCATGGAGAGCGGATCGAGTCTGCAGCGAATGGCTATCCGCTGATAGAGCGGTGGGTCGAGCTTGAGGTTGTCCTCGAGTTCGGGAAGGCCGAAGAACAGGATGGTCAAGAGCTTCTGGTCCGGGATCTCCATGTTCAACAACCCACGGACTTCCGACATCAGCTCTCGAGTATTCAACATCTGGGCCTCGTCGACCAGCACGACTGCCTTGCGCCCGCTCTCGTGAATGGCATAAAGGCGGCGGTAGAGCTGGCCGAGGAGGCGGGTCTTGTCGTCGGCGGGCTGGGCGACGCCCAACTGGTAGGCGATCTTGGTCAACAGCCATTGGGGAGAGACGCCGGCCTGCACCATGACCAGCAGGGCCGCTTCGTACTGTTCCTCGGGGAGACTCTCAAGCAGTCTGCGCGCCGTCGTGGTTTTGCCCGCCCCAATGTCGCCTATCAGGACGGCCAATCCCTTCATGCCCTCGATGGCATGCATGAGGCGGACCAGCGCGCGACCGTGCTGTTGGCTGCCGAAGTAGTAGTGGCTGACTGGAGCGTTGGAAAACGGCTCCTCTCTCAATTCAAAAAAAGATAGGTAGTTCATCAGAGACTCGGTACGAGGAAGTGCGAATCACCGCGCCGACCCCATGCTCCCCTTCTTCCTACCGGGAACCCTGGCCGTGAGTTCAGCGAGCTTCGCACCTACTTCTCGGTGTCGAAAATGCTCATTGATACTGTAGATTTCGTCGAACAGGTCCAGGGCGAGCGCGAAGTTTCCCTGTGCCTCGTACGCCAACCCCAAGTCAAAAAGGACCGAGAGTTCCTGGGTCTCCGACAGGTCTGTTCGGTTGAGTGTTGCCTGGAACAGCCGGATGGCTTCGGGGACCTCTCCCTTCTGGAAGCGGCACCGGCCCCTGAGCCACAAAGCAGAGGCACTCTCCTGTGCGTTCGGGCCGACGTTGTCGAGTTCTTTCAGCGCCTCATCGAACAACCCCAACTGAAAGTATGCCTGTGCCAGCTCCACCGAGCTGGACCGCTGCCTCAACATCTCGAGCGCCTCGGGCGAATCCTCCTGGTCGCCGAGTTCGTGCTCGATTTCCGAAACCAGGTCCAACTCGGCTTCGTCATCCTCGACAAGTTCGGCAGATTCCTGGAACGCGAAGACGCCTGCCTCGCCATCGGGAGCCAGCGCCGGTGGCGGAGGGGCCTCGACAGGTCGGGAGGCGTCGTCTTCGGCGCCGGCTCGGCCCGCAGCCGTATCCGTCCCGCCCGAACCGATAACTTCCGCCCCTTCCACCCCTTCCGTTTCTCCATCGAGGCCAACGAACTGCACGTCGGTGCCCGTCAATGTCAGGTAGATCGATTGCGCTTCCCCCGTGCTGTCATCGACCAGGTCGACATCTTCCTGGAAAGCGGGCGACACAAGGCCCTGGCTGAGACTCACACAGGAGTCATCCTCCTCCTCGATCTCGATGTCCGCAGCAGATGTGGCGTTGAAATGGAGGGCCGGGGATACGGGTTCGCCGGGAGCAGCCACCATGCGCCGCAACGATGCCAGTGCGTGCTCATACTGAAGGTTGCCGGGGTCCAGTTCGACGGCGAGTTCAAGGTCTTCCCGCGCCTGACCGTGTTCGCCGGCAGTGGAGGCGAGAAGGGACATTTCGGCTGATTCCGCCGCAGCTTCTGGCTTGCGCCCGCGCTTGATCAGCAGGTCCCTCCGCTTTTTCCGCGCGGCATAGCAGGAAGGCGCCTTCTCGATGATGCTCGCGAGATGACTGGCCGCCTTTTCCAGCAGGTTGTACTCTAGATACACATCCACTTCGGCCATGAGCTTGCTGACGTGGGCTGGAATCGCCGTCAGCGACTGCGATTCTTGTGCGCCCGGCCCGGCCGGGGGAGTCGCTGTGTGCGCAGGCTCAACGCCCCCGGCCTCTGGTGCTGGCGACGGGGCCTCGACGGGACGCGCGACGACAGGAGCAGGGACGGCCGACAGGCGGCCTCCGCGCTGGTCTTGTTCGCCGGAGACGTGAGCCGAATCGGGCGGAAGGCGGCTCCCGAAAAGCAGCTCGAGAGCGTCCGGGTCGGTGGGGTCCATGCGGTGCACGCGTTCGAAGATCTCGCGCTGTTTGTCAGGGAAGCCCTGGTAGGCGTAGATGCGTGCCAGTTCCTTGAAGACCGATTTCGCCTTCGGGATCTGGTTCATGGAAAGGAATGCTTCGCCGAGTAGCCGAAGGGTGGTTTCGTCGCTCGAGTCGGCCTTGAAGCAGATCTGGAGTTTTGCGAGGGCGCGGCGGGGGTCTCCGGCCTGCAGATACAACTCGGCGAGAGATTTGTAGGTCTCGAGCTTGGAGGGATCGAGTTGGATCAAGCGTTCGTAGACACGAACGAGTTCCTCGGTACGCTGCTTCTCCTTCAGGACTCCGGCCACACTGTAATAGAGCTTGAGCGCTGCGTCGTTTTCTCCCTCGCGTATGTGGTACTCGGCGAGCTTGAGCTTGGCGTGGATGTCATCGGGGCTGAGTTCCACGATCCGGCGGAAGACTTCGACACAATCCCTGCTGGTGCCTTCCACTTCATAGTAGTCGGCGACCAGGGAATAGTGTTCGGCAGCCTCGGACATCAGGGAGAGCTGCTGGTACAGGTCGCCGAGCTTGAGGTGCACGTCGTACAAGTCAGGCTTCAGCTTTATCATCTGCTTGTAGACGGCTATGGCCTTGAGGTCGAAGCCGTCTTTGGCGTAAGCCTCGGCAACGATTCCCAGTTCGTTGATGGCTTCACCTCGATTGCCCTGCCTCGACAGCAACTCACCGAGTTTGTGCCTCACGCGATAGTCACGGTGGTCGCACTCGAGGGCCTTGTAGTAGTCCTTGATGGCCCTGTCCAGTTGTCCCTTGAGGAGGAACTTCTGAGCAGACTTGAGATAAGAATCTTTCTTTGCCAAGGGTTGTGACCTTCTTGGATCCAGGGGTTTGAGCCAGAGAACTGTCAGCCGGATTCCACGAGGCGCAGACGCCTCCCCTGTACGGACCAAGCCCAGCACATTTCATTTTGCCCCAGCGCAGGGGGGTAGTCAACCAGATATTCCTCACAGAAAAAAAGGTGTTACGGCCCCTCGCCCTGGTCGATCACATTGTTGAGAAGCCCGGTATTCAACCGGCCCTCCACGTATGGCCGGTGCACCAGAAGCCGGCGATGGAAAGGAATGTTCGTCTTGATACCGTCGATGACATACTGCTCCAGCGCCCACCTGAGACGTCTCAACGTCTCCGCACGGTCGGCGCCATGTACGATGAGCTTGGCGATCAGCGAGTCGTAGTGGGGCGCGACGATGGAATGTGCCGTCACGGCCGTGTCCACCCTCACGCCAATCCCCCCAGGCTGGTAGTACTCGGAAATCACTCCGGGTGATGGGCGAAAGGTAACGGGGTCCTCGGCGTTGATACGACATTCGATGGCGTGCCCCATGGACTTGATGTCGCGCTGCCGCAACTTGAGCCGCTCGCCCGCAGCCAGCAGTATCTGGCTCTTGCAGATGTCGACACCCGTGATCATCTCGGTTACCGGGTGCTCGACCTGGATGCGGGTGTTCATTTCGATGAAGTAGAAGCGGTTGCTGTCGTCGACGAGGAATTCGACCGTCCCGACCGTTGTGTAGCCGACACTCTGGCAAAGCGATACAGCGGCCTCTCCCATGTCGGCGACCACCTGTCTCGGAAGTCCGGGGGCCGGCGCTTCCTCGACCACCTTCTGGAACCTGCGCTGAACCGAACAATCCCGTTCTCCCAAGTGGACAGCAGCGCCATGCTTGTCCGCGACCACCTGAACCTCGACGTGGCGGGGGTCGATGAAGAACTTCTCCAGGTACACTTCCGGGTTGCCAAAGGCCAGGAGTGCCTCGGACTGGGCCACGCGGACGAGGCGCTCGAGTTCGTCGGGACTCCTGGCGATCTTCATGCCACGTCCGCCACCACCGCCGCTCGCCTTGACAATGACCGGAAAACCGATTTGCCGGGCAACGGTCACCGCAGACGAGGGGTCACCCAGGGCGCCCTCGCTGCCCGGCACCATCGGGACCCCCGCCTTTCGCCCGATTTCCCGGGCAAGCACCTTGTCTCCCATGGTGCGGATCACCTCGGGGGACGGCCCGATGAAATGAAGCCCGCTACGCTCGCACATCTCGGCGAACCGAGCGTTCTCCGCGAGAAACCCATAGCCGGGATGGACGGCGTCGCACCCCGTCACCAGCGCGGCACTGATGATGGCTGGAATGTTGAGATAGCTCTCCTGCACGTCGGCAGGTCCGACACATACGGACTCGGCTGCGAATCGTACATGGAGAGACTTCCGATCGGCCTCGGAGTGAATGGCGACCGTCTCTATTCCGAGTTCGCGACATGCACGGACGACACGCAGCGCGATTTCCCCTCGGTTGGCGATGAGCACTTTCTTGAACATCGGGGACTCCGAGATCGCAAGCCACAAGTACAGGGGGACACGACTAGTGAGGCTCGATCAGAAACAAGGACTCGCCAAACTCGACCGGCTTGCCGTTCTCGACATAGATCTTGGCAATCCGTCCCCCGATGTCGGCCTCGATCTCGTTCATCAGCTTCATCGCCTCGACAATACACAACACCTGACCCTTGGAGACCACCTGGCCAACCTCCACGTAGGGAGGAGAATCCGGGGCAGGCTGGCGGTAGAATGTGCCGACGAACGGGGATGTGATGACTCTTCCAGCGTCTTCTCGCGCTTCAGGCTCCGGTGGCGCAGGGGGCTGGCTGGGCTGCACTGGAGCTGCCGGCACGGGAACCGGTACGGTAGGCGGCGCACCGTGGAGCGCCTTCACGTGCAGGCGAAAACGCTCGTCCTGGAACTCGAGTTCCGCGAGTTCGTTCTCCTTGAACAACTTCAAGAGCCTGTCTACGTCATCCCATTCCATGTCGTCTGTTCCCGTCGTGTCAGGAGGCGCGGGGCAATCCCCGAAACCCCTCGATATGGTTTATCAATGCGACAAGTCCCAGAAAATAGCTGTCTGGACCAAGCCCCGTCAACTGCCCCACGGCAATGTCCGCCACGTAGGAGTGCCGTCGAAACGCCTCGCGCCGGTGTATGTTCGACAGATGCACCTCCACCACGGGAAGTCCCACGGCAAGCAAGGCGTCACGGATCGCCACGCTGGTGTGCGTGTACGCCGCGGGATTGATCAGCACACCCCGAACACGTTCCCGCTCCGCCTGGATGCGCTCCACCAAGGCGCCCTCGTGATTGGACTGGAAGGAGACGATTTCGTATCCCATCGAACCGGCGATCGCCGCCAATTCACGTTCGATCTCCGGAAGCGTCATCTGGCCATAGTGGCCCGGCTCCCGCACCCCGAGCAAGTTCAGGTTTGGCCCGTGGATGACCAAGATACGTCTGCGTTCCTCACTCACTCGTGCCACCTCCTATCGTGGCCCCCATCGTTCGAAAGCGCCTGCGGAACGCCTCGAGAGCGTCCTGCTTCTCTTTCAACAGCTCGAGGGCAGAGGAGGCTGACTCGACAGAATTGCCGACTGCCGGCGCCGGCCCGGTCTGGCTTGGCTCCTCGACTTGGCTGACGCGCTCGAGCCGTTCCCTCACCGCCGGGCCATCCGCGCCGAGCTGCATTGCGGCACGGATGTGCACCGTTGCATCGCCCAGGCGCCCCTGCATCTCATAGAGTTCACTCAAGCCAAGGTGGCCGGCGATGTTGTCCGGGGCGAGTTCCACCACGCGCCGGAACGCCTCGGCAGCGCGCTCGAGGTCGCCGGAGAGCTGGTAGGCCCTGGCGAGCGCGAGGTGACCGCTTGCATAGTTGGGATGGCTGGCAAGCCCGCGCTGGCACAGGGCGATCGCATCGTCGTGCATCCCTCTGCGAAGGAGTCTGTCAGCCAAGAGGACGAACTGGGTAGACAAGGGGTCTTGCTCGAGCACCTGGCCGAGCCGTTCCAGCTCTTCTTCCCCTTCCGGAAACCGGCCGCGGTTCAGAATTCGGCTGAGGGTGGACACGCGAGGACACCTCGGGCTGCCAGAACACTACTTGCCTGCAGATATGACAATGGTCTCCGAATCGACGCCGATGGAAACATATATCTGCGCCTTGGCATATTGGCAACTGTCGTAGGTATCATCATCCGGATTGGCCGCCCGCTCAGCGTCCACCTCGCAACTGTCCAAGATGAGGGTGCCGCATTTCATGGGCAAGCACTTGATATAAACGTATGCTCGAGCGATCCCTCGGTAGTCGGTGGCGATCTCGAGAAGGTCGGGCTGCACGTCGTCGTCTGCCACGTTGGTGAGCTGATAGTACCACTCCGAGGCCGGGACCTGCCAGTCCGTGTCCTCGTTGCTGAGACTCAGTATGGCAGTCTCTGGCACCAGGATCACACCTGGATAAGAGGACTTCACGGTAACGAGGATGTTGTTCATCAACATCTCGTCCTGTGGGTTCCATACGACCACGTCGAATACCGCCAGGATATCGGTGGCGTTCACCGTGTACTCGGGAGGATTGACACTCAGTTCGGACCCAAGGGGAGCAGGGTACGGCAGTTCGCTGGTACAACTCGCCAGCAACAATAAGCTGGCGCCCCCCAAAACAATTGTCTTCCCATGTCCCATTGGTGAGCCTCGTAGTTCTCGTTCGATATCCCGGGTTCGACTTGCAGCAGAGGAGCGAGCCCGCGGGTCCACCCAATCCCCGACACCCATTCTACTCTACCGGCTTCGAGCCGGCACTGTCAACAGCGAACTGACAGAAACTCGGCCAGACTCGGCTCGATCGCCTCGAGAGACAAGGGGTGCAAGAAGGCTCGACCCAGTGCCTCGAGAAGGACGAAGCGCACCTTGCCTCTTCGGACTTTCTTGTCAAGCGCCATGATGTTCAGGCATTCCTTCGGGGTGCACTCGGGAGGACGTGTCGGCAGGCCAAAGGCATCGAAAAGCGCGGCCAGCCGGGATTCAACACTGTCGTCGCAGAATCCCAGGGTGCAAGCCAACCACGAGGCGAATACCATTCCCATTGCAATAGCCTCGCCATGACGCAGGCCCGCATATTCCCCGAGCGTCTCGAAAGCGTGTCCAAGGGTATGGCCGAAGTTGAGCAGCGCGCGCTGGCCCTGTTCTCGCTCATCTGCCATCACGACCTGCGCCTTGTTGGCACAGGAACGAAAGATGACCTGCTCGAGCACGTCCGTGTTGCGGGCGGAGATGTCAGAGACGTGCTTCTCCAGGAACTCGAAGAATGCCACGTCACGGATAGCGCCATACTTGATGACCTCGGCCATGCCCGCCCTGAACTCCACATCGGGTAGGGTGGCAAGCACTTCCACGTCTACCAACACGTGCTTCGGCTGGTAGAATGTCCCAATGAGGTTCTTCCCTCGAGGACTGTTGACAGCGGTCTTGCCCCCGATGCTCGAGTCCACCTGTGCGAGGAGCGTGGTGGGCACCTACACATAAGGCACCGAGCGCAAGTAGATGGATGCCACGAAACCGGCAAGGTCACCCACAACACCGCCGCCCAAGGCGATCACGGGTTCGCTGCGCTCGAATCTGGCCGTGATAAGCTGGTCGATAACCCTTTCGGCCACCTGCAAACTCTTGGCAGTTTCGCTGTCGGGAATGTCGATGCGGTGCGCCGAGAGCCCTGCTGCCACCAATGAGGCCGACACATCCGAGAAGTACAACGAGCCGACAGTGGGATTGGTCACCACGGCCGTGCGGCGCGCGCCAGGGAACAACTGCGCGATCCTCGTTCCCAACTCGTGACGCCCGCCAGCCTGGAATGCGATTCCATAAGAGCGGTCCTCGAGGGGGACCTGGAGCCAGTCCACGGACTGCGACCCGGGGGGAGCGGCCAAGGCCCGCTGCAGCGCGATGGCCGGCGCGACTTCGTCGTTTGAACCCTTGGGTGTGCTCCCTGGACCTGCTTCCATAACGTCCCTTGCAGGAAACGCCCCCGGGCTTCAGGAGGCGTGCGTCAACTCGATCCCACGACCGCGCGGGCGCCTCGCCGTGTGAAAAAAGTTCAGTCGGCCGACGCCTGACGCACTTCGTCCGACGATGAAGATGCCACCACGACATGAGGCGTGATGAACACGAGGAGTTCCTTGCGTTCCGAAGTCTCGAGTCTGTTCTTGAAGAGCCATCCCAGGAACGGGATCTTCTGAAGACCGGGTAGCCCAGTTACACTCTTGGTTTCATTGAGCGTGTAGACGCCGCCGAGCACGGTGGTGTCCCCGTCCTTCACCATGACCTCGGTAGTGGCCTCCTTGACCTCAATGGCCGGATTGCCGTTGACCTGCTGTGCGAAGTCGGGGCGGTTGTTGGAAACCTCGACCTTGAGAAAGACGCGGTTGTCCTGCGTGATGTGCGGAGTAACGGTCAGCTCGAGGGTGGCTTCGATGAACTGGACCGAGGTACCGGCGGCGGAAACGGTTTCGTAGGGGATACGCGTTCCCTGGCTGATCTTGGCGGTGCTGTTGTCCACCGTGATCACCTTGGGACTCGAGATGACCTTGCCCTGGCCGAACCGTTCCAGGGCGGACAGGCGGACATCGACGTTCACGATATCGGAAATGCTTCCCAGGTGGAGAGACAAGGCGCCGGCCACGTTGGCAGAAGGGAGGTCGACCACCCAGTTGGGTTGGCCCGAATTGGCCCGAATGGGCGCCCCGGAATCTGCCAACCCGCCGCTGCCGTAGATACCGTTGGGGAAATAGAGGCCGGTGTTGACCCCTGCATTCGGCCCGGCGTTGACTTCGCCCCCCCATTGAATACCGAAGTTGCGCAGGAATGTCGTGTTGACCTCGACCACACGCGCCTCGATCAAGACCTGTGGCGTCGGTGTGTCCAGGGAAGCGGCGAGCGCTCGAATCTTTGTCAGGGCGGTCCGAGTATCCTCCACGACGAGCGAATTGGTGCGCGTGTCGAGCGTCAATTGCCCACGCTCGGTCAGCGCTCCCTCGACTTGGTCCTTGATGTCGTCTGCGACGGCATAGCTGAGAGGGATGATGTCGACGTGGAGGGGCTCCAACTGCTCCTTGGATTTTTGGGCCTTCAGACGAGATTCCCGCTCATCCTTGAGGTCCTTGAGCGGTGCAATCCGAACGATGTTGCCGTTTCTTTCGTAGCCCAGGTTCTTCGATCGCAGAATGACATCCAACGCCTGGTCCCACGGGACATCCGTCAACCGAACGGTAACCTTGCCGCTCACGTTATCCCCGGCCACGATGTTGAGCTTGCTGACGTTGGAGATCATGCGGAATATGTTGTGCAGGTCGGCTTCCCGCACATCTATAGAGATCTTGCGCCCCACATATCGCTTGCTGCCGAGCGTGTCGTTGGCCGGGACAGCGAGCGAACCTTCCGCCTCCATGCCCCGCAATGCACCCTGAGTCACCTCGCCGGTCGAGGAGATTCGGGTAGGACTCGCGCCCAAACCTTGCGCGGAAGGTACCTCGGCGCCAGGTGCCGGGCCCTGGGCGATGGCAGGAGCCTGGGCGGCAGGGGGCGGCTGAGGAATGCCCGCGGCAATGCTGGCAGGAACCGGGAACTCGAAGTACACGATATTGCCGCGCTCCTCCACTCTCGGCTCCATCTGCTCCCGGAGCTTGACGACCAGGCGAACCATGCCGGGTCTGCCCCTGAGAGGGTAGGCGGATATCATCTTGATGGCGCTGGGAAACTCGCTTGTATCGAGGGGTCTTTGGAACTTGGGAGGCAAGACCACGTTCGAGAGGTCCACCACGAGCTGGTTGTCCTTGCCGACAGGGTGCACCTTGTACGACACCGGCCGTTCCGCCGTGATCCTCACCTGGGAGTACTTCTCGTAGGGGAGGAAGTCCAGGCCCAACACCTCGTTGAGGCCGCTGTCTTCGCCGGATACCACCGCGGTCGATGCGTGAGGGGTCTCGAGAGGTGCCTCGCGCACCGTTGGCGTGCCGGCGACGACCAATTCTTCGACCTGTTCGCTCGATGCGCTCGATTCGCCCTGCTCCATCCTGGCGATTTCCTCGCCGATCAGGTCCAACCCCTCGCCTTCGGACATCTCTCCTCCGGCCGGGGGCTTGGGGCGTATCCGGATTCGGACCGCGTTCTGCTCGATGCTCGTGTCGTAGTCAACGACCGTGTCGAGCCCGATGGTGACTCGAGTGATGATCCCCTCGGCATCCCTGAACTCCTTGGTCGTGATATCCTTGACAGCCCCGATGTCCACAGCGATGGGGTTGACAAAGGCCCCTGGCGTGGTTTCGGCGATATCCACCACGATCCGCGCTGGCGAGGAGAGGGCGAAAACGCTCGAATCAGGCCTCTTGGCGGTGGCAATGACGATCTCCAGATCATCCGGGCCCCCAGACGTCTGGATGTCCATGATGACGTTGTCAGCCTCCGGAGCCTGTTGGGCCAGCGCAAGATTGTCCGAAACGCCGACCGCGAGCAACCCCAGAACGGCCAGCAGCCCGGGATATCGGGGCAGCTTGCGAGGAAGGCGCTCGAGCGCGATGAACATGTGTGCCTCCATGGTCCTACCCTTGACCCAGGCCGTCACTCGGCCCGGGAATGCCACGTCTCTCTGCCGAAGCCCCGGTATCCCCTACTGCTCGTACTGCTCCGCGGGCAGCTTGAGAGGAATCTCGTTCACGATGAGTTTTCCCTCGAAGTCGCGATACTCCTCGGCGACGATGACTTCGGTGGGGCTGATACGAACTACCTTACCCCAGTTCTTGCCTATCAGGGTATTCTTACGCAAAAAGTGGCCCATGCCTTCCGGATCTTCGACCATGGCGACAGGGTCGTCGATCCCCCAGATGACGGCCACCAGCGTGAACTGGTCGATCTCGTACTTCTGCAGCGGAGTCTCCGGTCGGTTTTCGATGGTAACCGTGTCCTTGGTGATGAACGATCTGAACGGGTCTCGTTTCCCGATCGGGTTGTAGCTGTAAGCCAACCGCTCTCCTTCATCTTCCGCTTCCGCCCGGGCGGTGTCAGTCGCTGCGTGTGCCGGAGCGCTCTCCTGTTTTTTCGCTTCCTGCTGCTCCTCGACGTCCGGGGCCTGTGCCTGGTCCTTCTCGCCACAACCGGCCGCCACGCCCAGCAACAGGACCAGCGGCAACGATGTCTGGACGAATGCGGAGAAGCCGTTACGATATGTTGACATCCTGCCTGTCACAGCTAGTGCCCCTTCTTCTTTTTCTTCTTGCGGCCCTTGCCTTTCTTCCTTGTCGCCTTCTCCTGTTCGGCTTTGTCTACGAAGCGATACGTCGTGGCCTTTCCGGAGGTCTTGAGGATGATTTTTCCGCCCCTCTCGGTCGGCTTGCTCATCTGGATGTTGTTGATGTTGACAATACGAGAGAGCTTCCCAATGCGGTCGAAGAACATGGCGATCTCATGGTATGACCCGGAGATTTCGATCTTGACCGGTACCTGGGCATAGAACCCTTCCTGGACTTCGGGAAGCGGCTGGAACAGGAGGAACTCGAGGCCGATCTTCTTGCCGATCGTGGACACACGCTTCAACAATTGCGTGATCTCACGACTGTTCGGCAGCTCCTTCAGTGCCCTGTTGAGGTCTTCGTTGAGCGCCTCCACTTCCTGCTTGAACCGCTCGAGGTTGTCGGCGATGTCCTGGGTCTTGTTGCGTTCGTCCTGGAGCTTCCGGCTCGCAGCGACCAGTTGATCGAGTTCGTCGGCCTTCGGGGTGTATAGAAAGTACCAGAAAGCCCCGACGAGGACACCGTACAGCACGACGACGATGGCCATCTTCTGAGAACTCGGCAGTTTGATGAATCTTTCCATCAAATCGTTCATGAGACCCCCGCGTCAGCGGAATGGCGTTCACCCAGGGCGGCCGGCACTGTTCTTTCTGCGCTTTTCCTCTGGTGTCGTCATTCTGGCGGTGACAGAGAACTCCTTGAGCTTGAGGCCTTCCTTGGTCTCCATGGCACTGGTCGCCACCAGGTACACATCGTCGAAATAATCGGACACCTCGAGCTTGGATATGAAATCGGCGATCACTTCGTTGTTGACCGCTACCCCACTCAGTTCCACCTTTCTGTTCACCTCGGAAATGGACGTCAGCCAGCACTTGTCGGGGATATTCGTGGCGATTTCGTCCAGCATGTGGACGGGCCCGGTCTTGTTCGCCTTGAGCGTCTTGATGACATCCAGCTTTTTCTGCAATTCGGCCTTCTTGGCCTCGAACTCTTCGACCTGTCCGATAACTTCCTTCAACTTGGCGATCTCACGTTCGACCCGCTGATTGTCACTGGTCAGGCGATCGATCTCGGAGTCGAGTTCGAAATAGAAGTAGGCACAGCCAGCCACAATCAAGACCCCACCGGCGGCAGCCAGAAGGATCTGCCGGAGCGCCGTTTCACGCTTGCGCGATGTTCTGACCGGCAATAAGTTGATTCGGATCATTCTTGATCACCTGCGCGACGCATTGAGAGCCCCACGGCGACAGCAGCCATGGGGGAGATCTGTTCGAGATATGCTGGCTTCAGGATTCGCTCTGGCACTTCAATCTGCCGGAAGGGATTGACAATTTCAACCGGAATCCCGGTTCGCTGCTCGATCATCCGTGTCAGACCGGGCACTTTGGCGGAACCACCTGACAGGTAGAGACGCGCGATGTGGTCTTCCGTCGATGTCGCGGAATAGAAATCCAGGGAGCGCTGGATCTCGGTGGCCACGTTTTCCGACACCGACACGATGATGTTCTCGACTTCCTGGGGGACCACGGATTGCGAATCGCCCATGATTTCGCCACCTATCTTGAGCGCTTCGGCCTCTTCGTAACTGACATTGAGGTGCTTCTGAATCTCCTCGGTGAACTGGTTGCCGCCGAGCGAGATGTCCCGCGTGAACGCCGTGGTCCCGGTCTTCAGAACGTTGATATTGATAATGCTCGCACCGATGTTCACCAACACCACCGTGTCACTATCCTCGATGTCGTAGTTCAGTTCGAACATGTTCTGAACCGCGAACGCATCGACATCAATCACCACGGGAGTCAGACCAGCCTCGGAAAGGATCGATGTGTAGTCGTTGATGAGTTCCTTCTTCGCCGCGACCAGAAGCACTTCCATCTGGCCAGACTCATCCTGAACTTCGGACAGAATCTGCGCATCTATGTTGACATCCTCGATGTTGAACGGAATGTACTGTTCCGCCTCCCATTGTATCGATTCCGCCAATTCTTCCTTGGTCATGCTCGGAAGCGTGATCTTCTTGATGATCACCGAATGTCCCGACACAGAGGTCACCACCTCCCTCGTGCGAATTCTGTGGCGTGACACGAGTTCCCGGATGGTTTCTACAATGACATTGGAATTCATCAAGGCGCCGTCGACAATGGCTTCCGGGGGCAGCTTCTGGATGCCGAACGCCGTGGCTGTCAGCCGATTCCTGACCTGGGTGACCTCCAGTACCTTGACGTAGCTCGAGCCAACATCCAGGGCAATGGCGTTCTTGCTTTTTGACAGAAACGACAGCATGGGCACACCACCAACACGAAATGGCCGTCTTCCAGTACCATACGCGAAGCGTCCCTGGCACTCCCCGGCCTGCCAGAGACTTTTCGGGGCATCATCACGCCACACACACGCCCGGAGGAAACCCCAGGGGACGGGAATCGTCTACCACCAGCGTCTAATTGTCTCGAAGGGCAGGTACCTTGTCAAGGCTTTTTCAGCTATACTGGGGGCCACATCAGAAGATCGAGGAGCTGGGATGCGTCTTTTTCCCCCGCACATGCTGCTCATCGCTGTCGCACTGTCCGGTATCGCTTGCGCCTTCTGGCTCGTCACGGCATGCACGACAACGGCAATCGGCCTGGGTGGCAGTCCCCATCATCTCGTGCTCGCGCTCTGGTCACTGCTTGGCGGAATGGCGGTTGGCGTTTTCGCAGGACAGCAGGCGCGCTTCCGTATCATGGTTTCCACGATCGCCATCGGGTTCGCCACCGGGGGCTTCTGGGTGCTGTTCGGCCATGGGCTGTATCCTCCGTGGGCGAGCGTTCCGGTGAACCTGGTTCCCGTTGCGGCGCTGAGCGCCTGCCTGGGCTACGCCCTGGGGCCTGGGCTCTCGGACCGCACGACTGCCGGCATGGCTCTGGCGACCGCTGGCGCTGGCCTGATGATAGCCCCGTCGGTCATGGCCGTGTCAGGTCCTCGAGGCACGCTTGCTGTTGTCGCCCTCTCCGCCGTGGCTGCATCGGTCACCATGTCGCTGCAACGGTTCCCCCGCTCCGGGGAAACGACGGGTTTCCCGTTTCTTGCCAAAGGTGCCATCGCGCACGGTGCTGTGACAGTGGTTGTGGCTGGATGGCTCTCCGGCATTATCGTGGCCACCCTTCATGCCCTGGAAAGCGGCCGGCTCATGGCGCGAGGCTCAGCCTGGTGGGCCATCGGGCTGACGGTGTTCTGCGCTGGAAGTACCGCGTGCTTCGCTGCGCCAAGGTTGTGCTCGGGTGGTCTCCGGGGCCGCTTTGTCGTGCCGGTGTTGCTGGCGATCGCAGGGGCGGCCTCGACGACCATCCTGGCCGCGGCGCCAGCATGGCCGGCATGGTTGCGGGTGTCGGACGGTGCCGCGTGGCCGGACGCGACGTGGCTCGTGCTGGCCGGGTCTGCCACCCTGGCGAGTTGTGCGTTGGCCGTCATCCCCGGTGCGTCGAAGCGACCTGGTTCTGCCCTCTTCTTTGTCGTTGGTCTCGTGGTTTCCGGGGTTCTGTGGGAGTTGGCGGCCATGCCGCGTCTTGGTACCGAGGGGCTTCTACGACTCCTGGGGGCGGCGGCGTTCGTCCTTTCCTCCCTGTGGGCGATGTCCAGGTTTCCCGAACTGCCACGTCGCCCATTCGCCACCGCGGCGTTCGCGGTGACAGCCGGCGCGTGTACCATCGTCCCGCTCCTGCTTCCTCCCTGGGAACCTGCGCCCCGGCTCTCTTCAGGGCAGGCCGCGCTGCATGGGGCGGAGGGGACTCGATCGCAGGGTGGCCTCTTCCTTCGTGAGGACCAGCACGGCCCAGTCGTTGCAGTCGCGGACTCGAGCGGTGGTCTCCTGTTCATTCGGGGCTACCCTGCCCGGCCGCGTCCTCCCTCGGACTCCGACCCGTTCCTTGGCCTGCTCGCCCCCCTGCTGCATCCTCATCCTGCGAAGGCCCTGGTGGTGGGCAGCGGGACCGGGAAGACGCTGGACCTCCAGAGAGCCATGGGCCAGGTTCGATTGACATGGCTGAACCTGTCGGTGGCTCGAGCGGTGTCGGTCAGCCGGCTCATGGAGAGTGCTCTTCCTGTTTTCGCCGACCCTCGGATCGAGGTGCGATTCGGCGCGCTCAGAACGTTCTCCAGGCGCGATGCGCGCCGATTCGACACGGTGACCGTTCTTGCCCCGCCGATCAACACCCCGGAAAGAGAACACCTCTACTCCACGGAGGGCTTTCGCGCGGTCGAGAGGCTCCTCGATGTGAACGGGGTAGCTGTGGTCGAATTGCCGCTGGCCGGCGGCCGAGCATGGGTGGCACGGGTTCTGGCCACGTTTCACCACGTGTTTCCCCACGGACTGGTTTGGCTGTGCCCAGGTGTCTCCACGAGCCTTGCGCTTTCCACAAGTCCGGCCCATTCGCAGGTATCCCTGGCGGCCATCGACGCCGCGCTCACCGACCCCTCCACAGCGCGGAGTCTTCGGGCCGTCGAGATCAACACGCCAGAGGATGTGCTCGGGCAGCTCCTGCTCGTGCCGTCCGGGTTGGAGGACCTCGTTGCTTCTCCGCTCTCGGATTTCGACCGGATGTTCGACCACACCTGCCCGGGTACCGAGGCACTTCTCGCTGACTTCCTGCCCATTCTTCGGCCCCTGGCCGCCTCCGTCGACTCGACAGGCTCCCGGTACCGCCAGGAACAGGTCCAGCAGCTCATGGACGAGATCTTCGAGCACCACCGCGCGTACCTGTCGATGCTCGTGGAGTTGGACAAGGGGGTGTTCACCAAGGTGGTGACAGAGGCGCACAACCTGCTCCGTGGGCCCAGGGCACGGGGGTCCGAACTCGACATCCTGACCAGTCCCTACCTCGCGCGGGCCCAGGAGTACCGGGCGACCGGCCAACTCGACAAGGCGATCGAACAACTGAGCGTCGTCCGCATAGTCGATCCGGGGCGACCGGATGTTCCCCTGCTCCTGGGCCAACTCTACGAAGAAAAGGGCGCTGTCGACCAGGCCCAGGTGTTCTACGAAGAAGCGCTGAGACTCGATCCGGAATCATACACGGCACAGGTGAGACTGGCGGCCGTCTACGGGCAGAAGGCGAGATACGGCGAGGCGATTTCGCTGCTGGAGCGCGCAATCATGACCAGCCCTACGGACGCGGTTCTCTATCACAACCTTGGGACACTCTACCTGGCCGCCGGAAGCCTCGGGAAGGCGAAAGAGCATTTCGAGCGTGCCATCCAACTGGACCGCACGCTGGGTCGCGCCCATGCCGGGCTGGCGGAAGTCCTGTTTCGGAGCGGGCGCACCGGCGCAGCGGCGGTCGAAGCAGAAATCGCCGTGCGCCTGGATCCTTCACCCAGTGCACTGAACTTGATGGGACAAATCGCGTTGAGGCAGGGCCAGAGAGAGAAGGCGCGCATGGCCTTTCTGCGCTGCCTGCTCAAGGACCCGGACCACATCGAAGCTCGAGGCGGGATGGGTATCCTCGCTGCGGAAGACGGTGATATCGACCAGGCTCGGGAGAACTTGGAGAAAATTCTCCAGATGGATCCGGACAACCGGGCGGCTCGAGAGAACCTGCGGCGGCTGAACGATGCCTATCCCGCGCTGCCTTACGAGGAGCCCTTGCGGTGATCGGCCAGGGCCAGGAAGAGATACATCCGGGTCGCTCTCGCGGCGTGGCTTCCTCCGGCCACGTCCCAAAGCATCACAGGAGGCGGGTGGAACACCGACGGGTCGAGACGGACCGGGCGGTCAAGCAGTACCGAGAAACGGGCCCCCTGCCGGCTGCTCGCAGGAGACGTGAGACGAGGGCGGTGCTCAGAACATTTCACGCCACTGGATGGCGACGGTCCCGGAGAACAGGTCATTCTCCACGCTCACACGGTGGACAGCGTCCTCGAGATCCGAGTCCGTGTCCAGGCCGCCGGTCGTGGCGACATAGATCGAATCGTTGGCGATGACCACGCCGGACGGAATGCCGGTCCCCACCTTGATATACTCCGTCGCCTGGTCCAAGGCATCGACAACGCCGTCGTCATTGGTATCGATAACGACGCTGCAGTCGATGTGACTCAGGCCGTACAGGCGCGCCTCTCCTTCCTGGCAGCGATCAGAAGAAGGCTTGAACGTCGCGAAATAGATACCGCCGGCGAAGACGATGGGGGAACCGGTCAACTTCTCTCCCTTGGCGAGACGCATGTAGCCGTCGCCCCTGCAGTCGGTGTAGAGCACGCCCTCTTGGCAGCCGTCCGTATCCGTGACGGCATACAGGTAGCCATAGTCGGTGGTGAACAGGTCGTAGGGGCTTCCCGTTCCCCAGTAGAGCACGAGCGACCCATCCGCGTTGAAGGCGGCGGTTGATGCCCAGTAGGCCGATGTCCGCTTCCCGACGTACACGGTGGATCCGCCGGGCAACCGGGCCGACTGGGGATCGAAGAAAAGGCACCCCGTGCTGCTGTCTATGTCCGAAGTGTTGATGACGAACTTGTACATCACCCCTGCGGAATTCACGAGGAATACCTCGTCGATGTCCCCATCGTTGTCCGCGTCGACGGCCGTTGGGTTGGCAGGGAAGCCCGTACCGTCCTCGAGCCCGTCTCCATCGAGGTCCACCAGCACGTCGACGCCACGGTCGCTGTAGGTTTCCGCTCCGCTGCTCGTCTGGGTGTTGTCCTCGAACGACTTGATGTACAGGCGTGCGTCGACGGTACCGTCCTGTTCGTGGCCCGAGCCGTAGAACGCGACCCAGCGATCATAGGCGGGACCATTGCTGCTGTCGTAGACAAGCCCAATGGCGGCTGTCGACGTGGTGGCACCCATTTCCGTTTCCGGATAGGCGTCGTTCGTGTCCTCCCAAAGAATGAAAGGATACTGCGGGTCCGTGATATCGAGGGCGGTGTAGTAGCGCCCGCCGGCGCCCTGTCCGATGACCAGGACTCGTACCCACTAGCTGGCATCCTGGTCGCCGTCTGCCGCAGAGACGTTGACGTAGCCGTCTCCTTGGTACCCGTCGATCCAGACATAGTCCACCCTCGCTGTGGCATCCATGATGACCGTCTCTCCGGACATGAGGTCGAGGAGTTCGGCCACCTCCTCGGCTCCGGCCACTTCACCGAGCAGGTTGCCCGGAATGTACGCCCAAAGCTCGTCCCCGGTGTTCTTGTTGAAGGCATGTACCATACCATCGTTGGCAGCCACGAACACGACGTCGGATCTGCAGTCGTCGGGGTTGGAGTAGGGACACTGGTTCAGCGTTTGCGGCAGTCCGTTCTTCAGGAATTCCTTCAGGTACGGGTTCCTGGTGTAGATCTTGGGTTCGCGGTCGGCAATCGCCACCTGGGAGTGCCTGATGTCACCCAGCTTCCAGTGCCCTCTCTCTTGGCCGGTGGACATGAATTCGGCCATGTGATAGCCGCGGATGAAGTCCATCAGGTTGGCGCAGTCATAGATGTCCACGTCGCCGTCCTGGTCCACGTCATGGCCTTCGCTGACTCCGGGGTAGTCACCGGAACTATCGATGCTGGTGTCCAACATCAAGGGGCAGAGGGTGGTAAGATTGGTGGCGTCGAAGGGGTCGGGTAGGCGGTCGTTATCCATGTTCGTGTAGATATCCCTGAGTCCGGTGCCGTTGTTGTCCCGGCTCATGACATCCTGTTCTCCGACGAAACGGCTTGCGAGGATCTTGCCGGCATCCCACGAGGGTTGCGTGTAGCTCGTATCGATCTCTCCGTACTGAGCGGAGTATGGATCGTTGTCGATATCGAAGGAGAGCAGGTGGCCGTAATAGAGCGGTCGCTCGGGCTCGACCTCGAAGTATCCCAGGTACAGGGCGTCGCCGTCGGTGCTCACGGTCGGGGGTGCCTTGACATAGACGCCCGAGGAGATGCTGTTCAAGATCGACCAGAGTTCGCCCTCGAGTTTGGATGGCGTCGAGACCGTCGCGTAGGTGCCGCCGCTGTTGTCGACGACGTTGTCCCAAAGCTGTTCATCGCTGTCGAGGGCGATGACGTGTGTGATGAGGTGCTGGGCCCCGTCGCTGTTGCTCAGGCCGGAGAGGTCCGTGTTCGCCAGGTAGCTGGCGATGTTGTCGAGCCACTGGTTGTATGCGCCCCGCTTGGTGTAGGGTTTGGTGTCGGTCAAGTCCGGGTCGGCGGGGTAGACGCCGGCCGGGGAGACCGTGCTATCGATATCGGGATTCGATGCGAGGAGAGGCGTCACACCGTCGGTAATGATGATGACATGGTTCTCCTGGCAGTAGTATTTTATGGGTGAGACGCCGGCGTAGCCGGAAGCTGTGGTGAATGCGCCGGTCTGGAAGTAGTAGCCCACGTTGTCCAACGCCTCCGACAAGGGGGCGGCGTTCAAGGCGTTCACTGTCAAGGTCCCTGTCTGCGTCGGTCCACCGCGAATCGTATCCCAGGCGGCGAGGAACTCGCTCTTGGTCGAACCAAGAGGCACGATGACACCATCCCGCACCGGGGGTCGGTGCCCGATGCCTTCCGGGTCGCCGGCATACTGGGGATCGGTAACCGCGAAACCGAAATTCACCGCATCGGTGTTCTTGACTACGGTTGCCACGGCCTCCTTGACGGTGGTCAGGTGCCACACGGAATCGGCGCTGTTGCGGGACGGGTCGCACTCGTAGTACTCCACCAGTCCATCGCCGTTGAGGTCCTTTCTGTGGTCCTTCCAGCAGCTTCCCATGCTTGCCGAGAAATCCACGAGGAAGAACACGTTCGGTGGAACGGGCTGGGAGGATGACTGGAAAGTGTCTCCTGCATGCGCCGGCCCACTCGCTGCGCCTGCACCTACGACCAACATCAGGGGAACCGTCCACTGAAGCTTCATGGTGTTCCTCTCCCGCCGGCCCGAAGTCGGCCGGCACTTGGCGGCTACCGCTTGAAACAGCGGCCTTGATCCACCTTTCTCACGGTCAGGGCAACCTCACTGTTCGCTGGCGATATCGTATTGCCAAGGGCGTCCTTGAGCACCCCTGTCGAATGGAGATCGAAGTATTCGGCGTAGAACTTGTCCACGGAGTATCCTGCTGGCGGCCCACTGCATTTCACGGCGACAGCCTTGACCGTGTAGGTGCCCAGGTAGCTTCCGTCTCCCGCCCTCATCAACACGGCGTCATTCGCATTCACGTAGTACGAAGTCGCCTGGGTGGGGTCGTCGAAGTTGCGCACCTGTCCCTGCGAATGAAGAATGCCCAGCATCAGATTGCGACGACCGTGCTCCATGCCGGCGATGGCGGCATACTTGGCCATTTCCATGCGGCGGAGGTTATGCGCCACCTTCAGGTCGATACTGGCCGACGTGACGGTGGCAACGCCCAATGCTGTCAGGGCGACCATCACTATCAGGGCGACGAGCAGGATGAATCCTTGTTCTCCCTGGGAAGTCTTCGTGCTGCGTCCCGTTGCGTGCCCCCTGGGCTCGAGGACGCTGTCTGCCACGCGCTTCGCCAGGATTCCCACGTTGTCAAACCAGCCTGCCATGGTCGTAGTCCTCTCCCCTCGAGCCGGGGTCGCGATCAGTGGTACTCCGTCAGGAGCCTCAAGTTCCGGACGAGCACGGTGGTGGTCTCGGGCCGCCGGTAGTATCCGTCCAGAAAACCGAATAGTGGGTGTGGATCCCCGGTGGTCGCACCCTCGGCTGCTGGACGGTCGGAGCGAGCCCACAACGTCACCCGCACTTGCCGGATGTCTGCTACCGCTGCCGCGGTGTTGTATGCAGACTGCCAGGTTTCAAAATCACTGTTCTCGCACTTGCTCGCGGAGGCGCGGCATACCTGGAGCTGGATCACCTCGATGTTGTCTGCCAGCGCGATGTCATGGTCGTGAATGCCTGCCGTCTGCGAGACGCGGTTCGTGCCGTTGGCTGCCTGGATGTTCGTGCTCATCATCAAGACGGGATGGGCCGCGGTTCCCGGTCCGATACCGTCACTGCTGTTCATGTCGATGTAGTAGGTATGGATCCTGGCCGGCCCGCACTGGAGATCCCGCGGCAGGTTCTCCCCGGCAGGACACTCGCCGCTCGTGCCGCTGAAGTCGTTGACGTTGTCTGGCATCTCCACCTTTACCGTACCATTGTCGGGGTCGTAGCTCCCCGGCGCGAGTTGCCCGGTGTTCGAGTCATACCCAGCCAGCCGAACGAGGAAACTCTTCATCTTCTGCGCGCTCGAGTAGTCGAAACAGAGCATGTACTCAGACTCGATGAAGTTGTAGATGTCCGCAAGGTTCTGGAATTGTATGGTGTTTCCACTACATGACTGGTTCACGCCCCACCGGGTCATCGCCATGTAGGTCGGGTCCGCGTAGACCGTCTGGAGATAGTCGGACATGCCAGCGCCTCCATCGAAACCCCTGATGGCGGGCAGGCGACCGCTGTCCCCGAGATCGGAATCAGTGATGACATACCCCGGTGTGCCATAGCCGGCCATGGCGATGTCGCGCGTCATGAATTCCATGGCGATGCGCAGCGACTGTTGCATTTGCGTCATCCGGTCCTGGATGTTGTAGGCGCGGCTCTGGCTCGTGATGACCGCATAGATGATGACACTCAGGATGCTGGCCACCACCAGGCCCAGCATGAGTTCGATCAGCGTGACGCCACGGGCGGTACTCCGGCGTTGAGGCCCGCTGTAGCGTTTCTGTGCAGCGTTCGGCATCCTGGCCACCTTGATCTGTCTCTCCTGCGCAGCACGGGTCGTGGTCGTCCCTACGTGCCCGTGTACCCGTTGGAATCGACGTACCTGAACGAACTTATGGTGACACCATGAGGTTTTCCGTTTGCTTCGTCATAGAAGATGACGCGCACCTGTATCCGAATGACCCGTGTGTCGCTCGAAAATGGGTAGGAAACCGTCCAGGTGCGGTAGTAGCGCCTGGCGCCATCCTTGGGGTCGGTCGTGCCTTTCGCGTTGATGGGCGAAGGCTTGACACCGCCGTTGGGGTAGTACAGGAACCCGTTCGGAATGGGGTTGGTATCCGGCCCCACGACATTGAGGTCCGTCGGCGCCGCCTGGTCGGCCGGCCAGGGAAGACCCAGCAGGTACTCCATCTGCTGCTGTGCCAGCATGGCGCAGGTCGTGATTCTCGCCGCATGCCGGTTGTTCCTGATCGCCACGTTGTGAAGCGCGAACAATGCCAGGAGGGCGAACCCCAACAATGCCGAGGCGAAGACGACTTCAAGCAGAGTGAACCCGTGGGTCCCTCTGCCGCTGCGCCTCCTTGCCGTGTGCATGCCTGCCCTCATTGCGAATCTCCGGCTGACGTGGATGTTCGTTTCTGTGTACGAATCCGGGCGATGCCCCCTTGCGAAATCTGGACCCACCGCACATCTTTCCTCGGGTTGGCGGCCTTGTTTCTGAACTCTATCTGGATGTAGTTCCACCGAAAGTCTGTAAGGTTGTTCGACAGCCAGCCTCTTGGAGAGAAAACCAGGCAGTCCGTATTGCCCATCCCGGTGCCCCCCAAGGTGCTCGGCAAGGTCGAAACGAGGCTGATACCCGCATACTCCCGGTTGGAAGTCGTCCATGTGAGATCGATGATCCCTTCGGCATTGCTGGCGCCTCGAGGGAGAGGATCCCAGGAGGTGGACCCGGAAGACTTGTTGCCTGCTTCAATGGTGTAGCGGCCCGAATTCGATCGAATGTTGTCGGAAGTGGGGTCCGGGTCCTTTTTCGAGAAACACATCCGGTACTCGACACCCTCGGAGATCGCCAGAAGCCTCGCTTCCTGGACATGGTCGCAAAATTCGCGCACGGTCCGGTTCAGTCGAAACCGGGGGAGCATTTGCATGAGGCTGGGAACGGCGATCAGAGCCAGCATGCCGACGATGGCGACGACAATCGCCAGCTCGAGCAAAGAGAATCCGGCATTTGCGCGACGGCGCATGCGACAACCTCCAACCCCAGCCACAGCAAGCGACTCTGCTCGCCGGTGCACGGTGTGCTCACGGCGAGATCCTGTCTCCCCCCACACGTGTTTTTGCTCGGCGAACCTTGCGGGTCAACCTGTTCAACTGCACCCGATCCCGAAACACGGACAGCGCCTGCGCACTGTCGAGGGCGGTTTCCGCCTCGTCCAGCATCTGCAAGCGGCGGTTCCTCTCACTTTCGGATATCTTCAGTTCCTCGTTGGCTGGCAGCCCGGCCAAGGCCAGCCTGAGCAGCACCTGTCCCCTGAGCTTCCTGGCCAAGAAACGGAACTTCTCCTCCTGGATCGACTTCGATTCTGCGAGATCGAGCTGCCTGATCGCTTCCTCCAAGGCCCCCTGTCTCGCGCGAAGTTCCGCCATGAGGTAGTAGACCTCACCGCGGTCGGGCTCGAGCGCCACTGCCTTCCGGAACGCCTCTTCCGCACGGTCCAACCGGTCCGTGACGAAGTAGACGTACCCCAGGCTGGCGTAGGTCGCGGCTTCATCGGGCTTGAGGTCGATGGCCCTCTGGAGACTGGCCTCGGCCTGTCCATAGTACCCCATGGCGAGATGGACCGAACCCATGCCCTTGTACCCGCCATAGTAGTCTGGTGCGACCAGGATGCACTGTTCAAAATAGACCCTCGCCGCCACGTCGTTGCCGCGCAAATGCTGCGTCCAGCCAAGTCCATACAGGGCGCGGGGAGAGACCGGGTCCCTGTCCAGCGCCTTGAGGAAAGCCTGCTCCGCCTCGTCCAGGCGGTATGCCTTGAGGGCAGCTTCTCCTTCTGCTATCCAGCCGTCGACTCCCTTTCCGCACGAGCATGCCAGCAGGAGTGTCACAAGCAGTCGCGGAACCAGGGTGTCCGCCTTCGACCTGCCTGATGTTCGCTTCCTCATTCCGGCCTCGAGCCCCGTTTTCGGTTGGCGGTGCAGCCGATACGGGTGCCCACTCTGGTCCGGTCGGCAGGCCGAACGCTCAACCAGCTTGCATCAACGTGTCATCGCCTTCCGATCGTTCGCCGGCTCGGATGTAAGGGAGAAGAACGCCGAGCGCTACCCGGACGTTGCAAGGTCGGTGGGTCTCGAACACAATCCTCGAGCACCTTCAACCGCTATCATCGCGCGACACACACCACCCTTGCCGGGTGCCTCGCAAGCCGCTCCTCTTCCACGCCACCCCGCAGACCTGCCTTTTTCACTCCATTGAGTATAGGTTAGACCATTCGGGGATCCATGTCAAGAGGGTGTCGAGGGTTTCGTACTCAGGCAGGGAAGCAGCGTCGAGGTATCCCGCTGAATTGAAATGATGCAACGATGGTGCAGGCGACGCCCGCAGCAGTCGCGGGAGCGCCGTTCATGCTTCCCCGGCGACCGGGTCGCCCGCTTTTTTCTCCGTTGGGGCCTCTTGCTGGTCCTCGTGCGCGTTGGTGCGACACCAGCGGAAGTCGCAACGGGGGTCACCTCGTCCGAGGGTACCGGCTCGGTTCCAAGTGATGGTATCAGGCAACGCACCGAACAGCGTGTCGTCGACGTCGCAGAAGACCTCCGTCAACTCTCTTTCGCCATAGTGATCGAGCACGTCCCGGTAGAAGCACTTCTCGACCTCGTAAGCCAAGCACTGGGGGCTGTCCTCCTGGGTCGTGATTTGCCACCCGGACGGGGGAAAGGTCAGCCGGATGGTCCAGCGGACCATGTTACGAAAGGCGCCAAAGGGGTCGCTGAACTTGTCCAGGGACGCGATCGCGTCGCGGAGGGGCTCGACTGCCTTGGCGAGCATGGCGGCGAGGCCGCGCCTGGCCTCTCCCGGGTCATCCATTTCTTCGGCCATGACCTGGTAGAACGCCACGCCGGGAAGAATGCCCATCTCGAGGTGGAACCTGAGTGCGCGGCTTGCCAGTCTGGGTCTCGCGGCCAACAGCGTCTGGTACCGGGATTCCATCCGTGCCGCAAGCACCGCGGCCTTGACTTCACCCCAGGCGGGTTCCAGTTCTCGTTGCCACAGGTCCAGGTAGGGCATGGATCGTCGCAGGGCCAGCTTGCGGCCCAGCAGGTATCCACCGATTCCCCCGGCGGCGAACCCCATGGCGAGCAGGCGCAATGTGCTCGGTTTCCGTGTTTGCTTCGCCTTCATCTTGCCTCCCCTCGTTCCCTTACACAGGCCGTTGGTGCGAGTCCCTGGTCGAACAATCGCCCTTGCCGCCGGACGCCCCGGCACGCTCCCATGATAGGCAACCTGCCGGGAAACATCAAGGGCGATGGCGCCGGACATGCTCAACACCTCGTCAAGGGCATCTGCTATGCGTGGATCGCGCCAAAGCGCCTTGAAGAAGTCCGTGCAGCCATGATTCGCATACCATTTCGCCATCTGGGACCAGCCGTAGCTTTTGAGATACGGGTCTGGAGGAGGCTCGAGCCATCTTTGAACCTTGATGCCACGATCCGGATAGGCCTCGAGGATGGCGGTACAGACCACGCGCTCAAGGGTCTGTTTGCCGGGGATACCGGGACGCAGCGGGAACGCCGTCTCCCAGATCACCAAGTCTATGTCGATCCCGTCGATACAAACGGGCCAGGCTTCCACCATCCGGGTCTCAGGAGCGAGTGTCCGCACAATTTCCGCCGCCCGGTCCCTCCCCTCTCTCGATCTCTCTTCACCCTCGGCATCAGAATCGAAGTTGAGGACCATCCTCTCCAATGGTCGTGTTTCTCTGAGTTGCCACCGACCGACGAGCACTTGCTTGATGTTGTCCCGCCCGTGGCATGGGCGGAGCCGCACGAATGATCCGTCGGGCCTCCAGTACCCGAAGTCGCCACCCGCCACTTTCAGGCCGAATGGGTCGCGCCTGTTCCGTGCCGACTTGAGGCCCCTCGACTCGAGAAAGCCCGACCAGAAGGCGCGATCATCATACCCTTCGCAGAAAACAATTGTCTCACGCGGTACTGTCATCGAAGGTCCGCCTCGATCTCGCTCCGAGCGTGCCGGATCTCGTTACCATCGTTCCGCCCGGATTTGAGCCGGCCATCCTCGAGACGAAGGTTGAACAGGCAGGTCCGTGCCAGATCACTGTCATCAGTCTCCGCCATCAACGAGTCGACGAACTCGATGCTGTGCGTGGCGTACCGCGGCCGCCCCCTTGAACGGGTCGAATCCACAGAGGTCACAAAGTTCGCCGTTGCGCCGATCAACCGTGCCAAACCCGCACTGTTTGTTTGACCCTCTTTAACGATCCAGTCTTTCTACAGCGCGGATGGCTCTCACGCCGGAGCAGGCCAGACGCCGGCGCCTGGTCATTCGGGTATGCGAGGCACGTCGTTCATCCTCAGCACATTGGCCAGTTCCACGCACTCCGGCTGCTCCGGGAGTCGTGCAGGAACGTGCCAGTAGTGGAGTCGCCAGCCGACCCCTTTCTTGGTGATGACCATCCTCCAGCCTCGAGCGCCATCGTGTTTGCGGACCCTTTGCGCGCTCTGCGGCCCGACCGAGCTTCGGACGGGCCTCAGTTCGGATTTCACGTCGTCCAGCCGGTTGGCCACGATGGCGGCACATATCCGGAGCAGCCTCTCCACCGCGGCCTGGTTCGTGTTGATGGTGCTGTCCCACAACGAGCGCCAGAATTCAGAGCCGGCGGAGATCGGCAGCAACGCCACGTCCTGGTACAGGCGCCTCGCCAGCCGCACCACGCCATCCCTGAACACATCGAAGCCCCCCTCCAGGATGTCCTGGACGCGGGTCTGGAAATCCTCCGGACTGTACACCATGGGAATGGCCTCGTCGAAATGCCGTCGTGCCACCCGGTCGAGCAGTCTGTCGGGTTCCGTCAGTGCAAGGGTGCCCCGGATCTTCAACGAGGCGTACCGCCGCTGGAAGGGCACCGTCGCCACCTGGACAGACCGGGCGAACGGTTCTCCCACGATCCTGTCACAGGTCAAGCAGACGACCGATGCCATCAGGTCCTCGTGCAGCGCGGGCGCATTCCTGCTGATGAAGGCCGCCGGTATCACCTCGGGCGACTCCTCTTCCACCAGGGCGAACTTCGTCGTGGTCGATTCGAGGATGTCCCTGGTTTCGTCCTGGAAGAATGCAGCTACCTGGGCCGACAACCGTCGCACATTGATCTCGATGCCTCGAGCACGCACCATGTCCCGAATTCGCTGGAAAGTGGGAAACCGGTCCAGTTCCTGGAGCCGATAGGTACACTGGAGGAAGTGTCGCCATTCGAACGGGGACGCGTCGACCTCCGCCAACCATGACTCGAGCCGCCGGACCCAGGCCGCGAACTCGGCGACCGTGCAGTCTGGAGGCGGGAGCGTCACCAGCAAGGGATCGATGACGAAGCCGGGCATCCTACTCCTCCCGCGAGCCCTGCCCGTCCCGGCTTGCCCTGTTTGCTCGAGCGCGAATGCTTTCGCGGGTGATCAGGTCTTCCTGCAGTGCCCCCTGGTCGAAGAACCCGTCGGGCCAATTCCCGATGTTGCCGTGGGGGGAGACCTCGACCTCGCTGAAGTGGGCATCCCCGTGCTCGTCCTGCTCGACGAAGTAGATCGTGGTCATGTCGCGGGCGGCTTGTCCCCCCTTGACGATGTGATAGCGGATCTGGTTGACCAGGCAGACACTGTGGGTCTCGATGATGCACTGCTTGCCTATCTGTGCGAGTCCGAAGAAAAAGTCCCCCAACCTGGCCTGGGCCCTCTCGTGAAGGTGCAACTCGGGCTGCTCGATCAGGAACATGGCGCCTTGCGGGGCCATCAACCCGGCGACGAGGATGGGCAGCACCTGGCTGACGCCTATGCCAACGGCGTGCAGGGGCCGCTCCCCGGACCCCGGCGTCTGCTGGAGGCACCAGAGCACTCCGGACAGACCGGCTTCTCGAGTCAGCACATGGTGACCGACGCCCAGGTAGCGAAGCCATACGTCCATGGCGCGTTCCAGGGAACCCCGCTTTTCGGCCCACGCGAACGGGTCCCACCAGGTCACATCCTGGTGCTTGTTGGCATCGAAGACGGAGGCGGCATACTCCCCCTTGAAGCCCACGTCGTCCGGCTCGCTCGAGGGTGCGAAGCCTTGTGCCGCCTGGGGGTCGGCGCGCAACGGCCCGAGATACCGGATCATGGTCGTGAAGTAGTCGGTCGTGTATTCCGATGCGGTCAGGACAGGACTTCGCGAGAAGGAGTCCAGCCCGTATTCGGCGCCGCCGTGCGGTCTGCCTCCCTTCTCCGCCACGAACTCCGAGATCACCGCCTCCTTGACGCTCGAGACGAATCCCGGACTCGTCCCGCGCTGTTCCTGCAGGTCGCGCACCCAGTCCAGGACATCCGCAATCGTTCGGCCCGACACCGGTTCGGTCGCTTCGTGCGCGGCAATGGTCTCGAGCCGTTTCCGAAACGCCTGGCTCGGCTCATGGGTCAGGATCTGGATGATACGAGGATGAAGGTGGGACCGTTCGCTGCCGGCCGCGCGTCCCTCGAACACGAATTCGATGAGACTCATCAGCTCCTCCTGGCGGCGATCGCGCACGTTGAACTTCCTCAGCAACCGGTGGGGCAGGAAGTGCAACAGCCTCGTCAGCATGCGTCGGACCGACAGGGTGTCGACGAGTTCAGACACGTAGTTGCTTCCGGCGTGATAGGGAACGAACTGGAAGTAGGCCTCGACGACGTCGGAAAGAAATGCCTGCTCATCCTCTTCACTCAGAGGCATGACCCGTGCCGAGACGCGCCGTTCGGGAGCGCCCGGTTCGTCGATCACATCGACCTCGATGGTTGCCTCGGACAGGCAGACCTTGACAGCGTCGATCCCGGATGCTGCACCCGAGAGCTGCGCTGCGGCAGAAAAGCTTACACTGGTCCGAATGGCCGACAACTGGTGCTCCGGGAACATGATGCTACGGCCGCGGTGGCCGGCTCCGCCCAACCGGTGCGAACGCGCCGGGGAAGGACACAGTTCGAACCCCAGTCTCAGGCTCTTCCCCGCCGCCCGCTCGTTGAGCGTTCCTTCGAATGTGCCGAGTTGGACGATCGGGCCATTCAGGATCAACGGCTTGTCCGGGTTGGGGTTGCTCAGGGTCTGGGAAACCAGCAGGATCGACTGCAAGACGCTGCTCTTGCCCGAGCTGTTCAGGCCGGCGAACAGGGTGATGCTGTTCAGCTTAAGATCGGCGACCCCGTTGATCGGCTTGAAGTTCTCGAGCACCCAACGCCTCAGCATGATCCTGTCTCCGCACTGGTTCGACCCTTGCCCGCCCGCTCCGCCCGCTGTCCTGTCGCAAGCAACCGCTCGCATCCGCCGGCTGGCTGGCCCCGGCCGGGCCCTAGCACGCCCCCGCAGACGCATCTCTCGAACTATACACGAGTCTCGCCGCTGCTTGAACCCCGGTCGAGGGGTGCTCGCTCCACGGTATATGACAAGCGATCGACGATGGCGCATCTCCCGGCTATGATGTCAGCCCTGATTGTGCCGTTTCGTTCAACCCGCTCGAGGAGTTCTTCTGTGTTCTACCGGTACCGTTTCACCCCGTTTCGGCTTGTGTGTGGCTTGTCCTTCTCCCTGCTGCTCGCGGCCTGCGCCCACCCGCAACAGACCGCACCGGACATCCCTCCGGACAGCCTCCAGCTCGAGGTACAGCGATTTCTCGAGCTGTACAACTCCCTGTACGTCGATCAGTATCGAACGTCACAGGGTTTCGAATGGGCGGCTTCGACCGACGTCACGCCCGCCCATGATGCGGGCCGGACGGCTGCAGGCCAGGCATACGCGGCGTTCATCGGCAACGAGGAGATCATCCGGCGCACTCGAGGCTACCTGGCCCACACCGACAGGTTGACTCCCCTCCAGGTGCGGCAGCTCGAGGCCATCCGATACGCCGCTTCCAACTATCCGGGCACCTGTCCCGGCCTGGTCAATGCCCGGATCGCCGCCGAATCGCACCAGTCTTCGCTGCTCGACAGCTTCGAATTCTGCCTTCATCGCGATCCGGGCGGCACGTGCCTCGAGCCGGTGACGGCCAACGAGATCGATGAATTGCTGGTCGATTCCAGGGATCTCGATGAGCGCCTGCGGGCGTGGGAGGCTTCCAAGGAAGTGGGATACGTCCTGAAGCCCGGGCTCGTGGAACTCCAGAAGCTCAGGAACGAGGTGGCGCGGAAGATGGGCTACAGCTCGTTCTATGATCTCCGCATCGCCGAGTACGGAATGACGGTGGACGAGATGATGAGCCTTCTCGAGGGCTTCGTCGCCGACACCGCGCCGCTGTACGAGGCGCTCATGACATGGACGGCTCGAGAACTCGCCGGTCGCTACGACGCCCCGGTGCCGGTGGATGGCATTCCGGCGCACTGGGCACCGAATCGATGGGCGCAGAGTTGGGTCGGTATCGTGCCTGCGGCCAACCTGGACGCCTATTTCGAGGGACGCGGTGCCGAATGGATCGTCAAGCAGGCGGAGCGGTTCTACACATCCATGGGGTTCGATCCGCTTCCTCGCTCCTTCTGGGACGGGTCCGATCTGTACCCTGTCCCGGGCGGTTCGACCCGCCTGAAGAACGCCCATGCGTCGGCGTGGGACATGGACCTCGAGGGTGATGTGCGTTCGTTGATGAGCGTCGTGCCCACGGGGCAGTGGTTTTTCACTGCGCACCACGAACTCGGCCACATCTACTACTACCTTTCGTACGATCGGCCCGAGGTGCCGCCCATCCTGCGCGAAGGGGCGAATCGTGCCTTTCACGAGGGGATCGGCGAACTGATATCCATCGCGTCCGGGCAGGTACCCTACCTCCGGCAGCAAGGCATCCTGCCGCCGGACGTGGCGATCAACGAGACGCAGTATCTCCTCAACGAGGCGCTCGAGCAGACCATTGCCTTCATCCCCTGGTCGGCGGGCACGATGTCCCGGTTCGAGTATGAACTGTACGAGCACGACCTGCCTCCCGACCAGTGGCAGAAGACCTGGTGGCGGCTCAAGAAGCAATACCAGGGTGTCGTACCCCCCTCGCCCGCGCGGCTGGATGACCCGGACGCCTGCGATGCCTGCTCGAAAACCCACATCAACGACGATCCGGGGGAATACTACGACTATGCCATCGCCACCGTGCTGAAATACCAGCTTCACGAGGCCATTGCGCGGAAGATTCTCCACCAGGATCCCAGGTCGTGCAACTACTATGGAAACAAGGAAGTGGGCGCATTCCTCTACCGGATCCTGTCGCAGGGAGCGACGCGCGATTGGCGTGAAGTCCTCCGGGAGGCCACCGGCGAAGACCTGTCCACGCTCGCCATGATGGACTACTTCGCCCCTCTCATGAGCTGGCTCGAGGCGGAGAATGCCAGGGGAGACCAGGCAACCCGCGGGTGACCGCCGATTCGGAACACGCGGGGGAATTCCTGCGCCAGATCGAAGCGGTGGGGGCGTGCCGATAGGGGACCACCAGCGCCCTCCGTCGTACCGGGAGCCTTGCCCAGCGGTTTCGACACGGCGCATTCCGCTTTTCGGTGGCCGCGCGGAGGCGGGCGGTCCTCAGTCTCGACTCTGGAGTTTCGCCAGGAGCCGGAGGATTTCCAGGTACAACCACACCAGGGTGACGACCAACCCGAAGGCGCCGTACCACTCCATGTACTTGGGGAGGCCCGCCTGAGCCCCCTTCTCGATGAAGTCGAAGTCCATCACCAGGTTCAGGGACGCGATGACCACCACGAACAGGCTGAATCCGATACCTATCAGGCCCGACCCGTGGATGTACGGCATCGAGATGCCGAACAGGTTCAGCACCAGGGTTGCCACGTAGACCAGCATGATGCCGCCGGTGGCCGCGGCTACACCGATCCGAAAGTTGTCCGTCACGCGAATCAGGCGGGTCTTGTAGACGAAGAGCATCATGAACGCCACGCCGAAGGTCAGTGCGACAGCCTGGATCACGATACCCCGAAACTGAAACTCGAAATAGGCCGAGATACCTCCCAGGGCCAGCCCCTCCACCGCTGCGTAGAGCGGCGCCGTGACGCCGGCCCACTCTTTCTTGAGCACGGTGACGATGGCCAGAACCATCCCGCCCAGGATCCCTCCCCACATCAGGGGCGCCAGGAGCGGGGACGTACCACTCGAGCTGAAGAAGATCTGCCATGTCATGGCGGCGCCAAGGAGCACCAGGAGAAGGAGGAACCCCGTCTTGTTCACCGTCCCGTCCAGGGTCATCGCCTCCTGGCCGTAAGCCCGCGGAATCGATTGAAACATTCGCTCCGACAGTGCCGGATTGCCACTTCTCAACCTCATATCTACCCCCAACACAAAAGGTACTTCGTTGTCACACGTGGACCGTTCGCAGTCCACTTCTCTCTCAATATCGCCATTCGTACCCTCGAGTCAATCCCTTTGCACGGATTTGATGTCCACCCCTTGTTGGCGCCTTCCAGGAGAAGAGAAAAACCCTCCCCCCGCCGTCTCCGGCAGGCGGGAGACGAGTTGGGGGAGATGGCGAGGTAACCATCGAACGAGCAATCCTTGTGGCGCACCCTGTCCAAGGGCTATAATCCGGACGACGACAAGCTCGATTCCCTAGCAATGGAGGTTGATTTCCCATGGCAGTCCCCTCTTGCCTGTTTCGCCGGCACACACCGGTCTTTCGGAACACCGTCCTCCTGTTGTCCCTGCTGGCTGTCACAGGTTGCCAGGACGTGGGCGATGACGACTCATCCATCAGCCCCGCCCCCAGCCCGGCTATCTCGGCGCCGGTCCTCCAACTGGAGACGGACGCCGTGGACTTCGGCACGGTCGAGGTTGGTACCACGGCCCTGGCGACCATCGAAGTCGCCAACACCGGGGAGGCCAAGCTCGCCGTCGAGATGGCAGTGACCGAAGGGGAAGCGTTCACGCTCTTGAGCGACCCAGGGCCGGTGTACGTGGAATCCGACCAGTCCACGACGGTGGAGATCCAGTTCGCCCCGCTGTCGGCCGGCAGCTTCTCGGGCGTCCTGGAGATCCAGTCCAACGACGAATCGCGATCGCGCGTTACCGTGCCGCTCACCGGCACGGGAGCCCTTCCGGACGCGGACGGGGACGGCTTCCCGTCTCCCGACGACTGCGACGACGCCAACTCCGACATCTATCCAGGCGCGGAAGAAATCTGTGACGGCCTCGACAACGATTGCGACGAGGAGGTCGATGAGGGGCTACTCATCACATCATACACCGACGCGGATGGAGATGGATACGGTGATCCAGCGTCGGGCCAGGAATCCTGCGACATCCCTCCCGGCCGGGTGGAGAACGGCGACGATTGCGACGACGCCAACGCCGACATTCATCCCGGCGCTCATGAGATATGCGACACGCTGGACAACGACTGCGACGGGGCGACCGACGATGCCGACACGGAGTACCCCACACCTGCTGACGCCCCCGAACCCAGCGGTGCTTCCACCTGGTACCAGGACGCGGACGGCGACGGCTACGGGGTGGATTCCACCACCGTGACAGCCTGCGAACAGCCGCAAGGATTCGCCCCGCAACCCGGGGACTGCAACGACGAGGACCCCCGGTATCATCCCGGCGCGGACGAAAGCGATTGTACGGACTTCAACGACTACAACTGCGATGGATCGGTGAGCTACGCTGACGCCGACGGCGACGGCTTCGCCGCCTGCGAGGAATGCGATGACGCGAACGCCACCGTCTACCCCGGGGCGGAGGAGATCTGCGACGGAAAAGACAACGACTGCAACGGGGAGGTCGACGAGGGGATGACCACCACTTTCTACCAGGACCGAGACGGCGATGGATTCGGCGACCCGGATTTTCCCACGGCCGCATGCACCCCGCCGGCCGGGTACGTGGAAGACGCCGGCGACTGCGACGACCAGTCCCCGGAGGTCTACCCCATGGCGGACGAGATTTGCGACGGCAAGGATAACGACTGCGACGGTGCCGCCGACGATGACGACACCGAGTATCCCACACCACAGGATGCTCCGGTCCCCAACGAGGCCCCGGAATGGTACCGTGACGGCGACGGCGACGGCTACGGCACCGACGATGACATCGCCGTGGCCTGCTCCCCGCCTGATGGATACGTCGGCCAGGGGGGGGATTGCAACGACGAGGACCCCCTGTTCCACCCCGGGGCGCTCGAGGACGACTGCACCGATCCGAACGATTACAACTGCGACGGTTCCGTGGCCTACGCCGACGCCGACCAGGACGGCTTCCTGGCTTGCGTCAACGAAGGCACCCCGGATTGCGACGATAGCGACCCGTCGGTCTATCCCGACGCGGACGAGGTGTGCGACGGGCGCGACAACGACTGCGACGGCGAAGTCGACGAGGGCGTGACCCTCGAGTACTACCGCGACGCCGACGGTGACGGATTCGGGGACGCCTCGACCACCATCGGCGCCTGCTCGGTGCCCGATGGCTATGTCGAGAATTCCGCCGACTGCAACGATGCGGAACCGTCGGCCAACCCCATGGCCGATGAGGTTTGCGACGGCCTGGATAACGATTGCGACATGGAAGTGGACGAACCCGACGCCCTGGACGCACCGACCTGGTACCGGGACATGGACGAAGACGGCTACGGCACCGAGGCGGACACGATCGTCGCGTGCTCCGTGCCGGCTGGATACGCTTCCCTGCCAGGAGACTGCGACGACAACGACACCCGGTTCCACCCAGGAGCACTCGAGGACGACTGCACCGACCCCAATGACTACAACTGCGACGGCTCCGTGGCCTATGCCGACGAGGACGGCGACGGCGCGCCGGCGTGCGAGGATTGCAACGACACCGAACCCACGGCCTATCCGGGCGCGGATGAGGTCTGCGACGGCCTCGACAACGACTGTGACAGCGAAATCGACGAAAACGTGACGTCCGTGTTCTACCGTGACAGCGACGGAGACGGTTTTGGTGACGCCGCACAAACGGTCGAGGGCTGCACCCCTCCTGATGGCTACGTTGCCGACGACACCGACTGCGACGATCAACTCGAAGCCGTCAACCCGGCCGCGATGGAAGCGTGCAACGGTATCGACGACAACTGCGACAGCCTCGTCGACGAGCCCGGGGCGGATGGGTGCGCGACGATCTACCAGGACACCGATGGCGACGGCTATGGAGGGGACACGTCGAGTTGCGAGTGCGAGAGCAAGTTGGGCTGGGTCTCCCGTGCCGGCGACTGCGACGACAACAACGTCGATGTGTCGCCGGACGCGCGCGAGAAGTGCAACGGAATCGACGACAACTGCGACGGGCTGGTCGACGAGGAGGACGCCCAGGGCTGTACCCGCTACTGGGCCGACCAGGACGAAGACGGATTCGGCAACGCCTCTGACTATGCCTGCCTGTGCGATGCTACTGGTGTCTACACCGCCTCCAACGCGACCGACTGTCTCGATACCGACGCCGACGTCTATCCCAACGGGATCGAGGTCTGCGACGAGAAGGACAACAACTGCAACGGGCAGACCGACGAGGGCGTCCAGGACACGTTCTACCTCGACAACGACGGAGACGGCTTCGGCGCGCTGTACAATTCGAAGGACGCCTGCACGCCGCCGGAAGGCTACGTGGCCCAAGGGGGGGACTGCAACGACTACAACGACGCCATCAGCCCGGCCTCCCCGGAACTCTGTGACAACATAGACAACAACTGCAACGGCCAGGTGGACGAGGGGTTGCCCCAGGTGCTCGTCTACAAGGACAACGACGGCGACGGACACGGCGCGACCGGAATACCGGGTGTCGAGTTCTGCCTGTACGACAACGACGGGGACGGGGTCGGGGAATCCCCCCCGCTCACCTACTCCCTCGTGGCCGATGACTGCGACGATTCGGATGTGACCATCTACACCGGTGCTACCGAGACGTGCGATGGAAAGGACAACGACTGCGATGGCAACGTGGACACGCTCTGCTACGAAGCCTGTGACGGCGACTGGCCGTTCCGCATGGACTACAGCTACGGAACCCCTTCCGCGGCCACACCCGCGGACCTCAACGGCGACGGGAGCTTCGAAATCATCGTGCAGGACAACTTCGGTTTCGCCATCCTCGGGTCCGACGGGACGCCCTACTACAACTACTCGGCTGCAAACCACAACTATTCGCGTGCCAGGGCCGTGCTCGCCGATATCGATACCTACGACCAGTACAACGCCGATACACAGTGGCTCGAGGTTCTTACCGGGAACGGCAGCCGCCCGGGCTTCTACAAGCTGAACCCGGACAAGTCCGTGACGATCTACGAGAGCAGCGACGGCGTGTACGACGCCAGCCGATTCATGGCAAGTGACGTCGACTACGATGGCCAGGTCGAGTTTTTCACCACCTCCTGGTGCAATGGCGCCCAGGGGGTGAGGATGTTCCGCTTCGACCGGTCGACCGGGACCATCGTGCATGTGAACGATATCGCGGATCCCGAAAACACCTGCGAATACACCGACGGGAGGACCCTGGCCGACCTGGATGACGACGGCACGGCGGAAATCGTGTTCGGCAACGGCTACGGTATGGCGACTGTCCCCAGTGTCTGGGGAGGACATGTGTACGCCTTCTCCCTGGTCGATGCCGCCACCCTGACCTACGATTTCTTCTGTACGGCCGGAACCTGCTTCCAGACCGACCTCGACCCCCTGTATCCGGGCGCTGTCGGGGAGCTTCTCCGGATCGGGGACGAGATACGGACCTCCGTCGTCTACTTCGAGACCGCGGAGCAGAACGTTGCCAACCCATCCTCACGGAGTTACTGGGCGTTCGACATCAGCGGCCAGGTGCTCGAAGGCTACCCGGCCTCGAGCCAGCCGGCCGGCTGGTATCCGACCGATGTGAACGACGATGGCAACGTGGAGTCCGTCGGACTGGTGGCGTACTACGGCTTGTGGGACGTGGATGGGGATGGGTTCCCGGACATGCTGTACACGTCCGGCTCCGAACTCCGTGTCAAGCTATGGGACGAAGACGCTGGATGGTTCACCGAACACGAACCCTCGAGATTCGTGGTATCCGGCGTCCCGGTTGCCCTGAGAGGAATCTGGGACATCGACGGCGACGGCAGAATCGACGTCATCACTGGCGACCAGGACGGTAACGTGTTCTGCCATTCCCTGGGCCTGGGGACATGGAACAAGACATCGAGTCTGCCACCCCACATCCCCTCGTACCTGCGCACGTACCAATGGGACAACTTCGAGCCGAACGAGGGCGACGACACGAACGGGGACGGCATACCGGACCAGGTGATCCGGGTGTCTTCGGCGCTGACGAAAAAGGGCGACTTCTACAGCTACCTGTCGCGCGCCGACGACCTGGACTTCTATCTCATCGATGCGAGCTGGTCCGGGAGTATCTGCCTCCAGGCTCCCAGGGGGCGCCGCTACAACCTGGACGTCTACTCCTACTACGACCGGTGGGACAACGTCACCCACGACCCTACGCCGGACGGTGTCGTCGATGGTCTCATCTGGTCTGCCACCACGAGCGCCGTAGGCACGAGCTGCTTCCATGGATCCTCTATCGCGCCCTACCGGTATGGCGAATACCGTTTCGTCATCGGCGTTACGTCGGCAGAAGGCTACTCTCCCTACTGGCCCTACTGGATAACGGCGGCGAAGTAGAACCCGGCGCGACGCGGCGACGCTCGAGAGAGCGCCGCCGTGGGCGCGCTGGCATCCCGGACGGCATACTGTCTCCGGCGGTCCCGGGAAGAACGGGCACTACGCGTTGGCCTGCGGTGTCGAATCTGAGCCGGATACCCCCTTGTCCGGCAGGGACACCGGCACCTCGGGTACGGGAGCCGGTTCATCTGACAGGGCGACCTCGAGGGCCTCGCGCATCTCGTGCACAAACACGAAATCCAATGCGGACCGCGTGCCTTCCGGCAGGTCTCTCAAGTCGTGTTCGTTCTGGGCGGGCAGGATGACACGGTGGATACCGCCGCGGTGCGCGGCCAGGACCTTCTCCTTGATGCCGCCCACGGGGAGAATGTCCCCCCGGAGGGTCACTTCCCCGGTCATGGCCACATCGTTTCGGACCGGTCGCTCGGTCAGGAGGGAGGTGAGCGCGGTGAAGATGGTC
Organism: Myxococcota bacterium; assembly: GCA_024278455.1. Classification (GTDB taxonomy): domain Bacteria; phylum Myxococcota_A; class UBA796; order JAJRTE01; family JAJRTE01; genus JAJRTE01. The sequence goes on along the minus strand of JAJRTE010000192.1, from coordinate 40,038 downwards.
ACGCCGGCCGATGGGCCGTCCTTGGGGACGCCGCCAGCCGGGAAGTGGATGTGGATGTCCTCCCGCTCGAGGAAGTCCTCCGGCACGCCCAGTTCCCTGGCGTGGGTCCGCACGTAGGCCAGGGCGGCCTGGGCCGATTCCTTCATCACGTCACCCAGATGGCCCGTCAAGCTCAGGTGGCCTTTACCCGGCATGCGGGTGGACTCGATGAACAGCAGGTCGCCTCCAACCGGGGTCCAGGCCAGACCGGTTGCCACACCGGGACGCCTCGTTCGCATCGCCAGCTCCGGGTGATACCGGGGCGTTCCCAGAATGTCGATCAGCGCCTCCTCGCCCAGTTCGAAGACCTCCGCATCCGTGCGGCTGACCTCGAGGGCGGCCGCTCGGCAGATTGCCGCCAGTTGCTGCTCGAGCTTCCTCACGCCTGCTTCACGGGTGTAGCTTTCGATGATGCGGACCAGCATGTCGTCGGAGACCACGACCTGGTCTTCCCGGAGTCCAACGAGCTTGACCTGCTTCGGGAGCAGATGACGCCGGGCGATAACCAGCTTTTCGAATGGCGCGTAGCTCGGCACTTCAATGATTTCCATCCTGTCCCGAAGCGCGGGAGGGATGGTCTCCGTCTGGTTGGCCGTGGCGATGAACATCACCTTGGAGAGGTCGAAAGGCACCTCGAGGTAGTGGTCGGAGAAGGTGTGGTTCTGCTCGGGGTCGAGCACCTCGAGGAGGGCAGCGCCAGGATCGCCCTGGAGGGACGTGGCCAACTTGTCGATCTCGTCCAACAGGAAGACCGGGTTCCGGGTGCCTGCTTTCTTGAGTCCGGCGATAACCCGGCCGGGCAGCGCACCCACGTAGGTCCTGCGATGACCCCGAATCTCCGCTTCGTCACGTACCCCGCCGAGCGAGACGCGCACGAACTTCCGGCCGATGGCAGAGGCGAGGGCCGTGCCCAACGACGTCTTCCCCACCCCGGGCGGCCCCACCAGGCAGAGGATCGGCCCCTTGCCTTCCGGATTGAGCTTCCGGATGGCGAGGAACTCGAGCACGCGCCGTTTCACCTTGTTCATGCCGTAGTGGCCCTCTTCCAGAACCCGCTCGGCATCCTCGAGATCGATGTGGTCCTCGGTCATGGTGGTCCATGGCAGGTCCGCGATCCACTCGAGGTACGTTCGGGCCACGTGCTAGTCGGCTTGTTGCGGGTTCATCCGTTTCAGCCTCTCGAACTCCCGTTTGACCGCCTTGCGGGCCTCCTCGGGCAGCTCGATATCGTCGAGCCGTGCCTTCAGTTCGTCGAGTTCGCTCGGGGGCTCGCTCTCTCCCAGTTCTTCCCGGATGACTTTCAACTGGTGGCGCAGGATAGCCTCGCGCTGGTTCTTGTTCAGTTCGGCGCGGACCTGGGCATTGATCTTCTGCCGAATCTCGATGGTCTCCTTGTGTTGCTTGAGTCCGAAGAGCGTGTGCCTGAGACGCTCAGGAACGTCGAGCGTGAGGAGTGTCTCGAGCCGCTGGGTGTTCGAGAAGTCGAGATTGGCGGCCACCAGGTCGGCAAGGAGACCTGGGTCAGTGACGTCGTCGAGCATCTCGGCGACGCCGCTGGGCAGTTCGGGAAGGAGCTGCATCAGCTTGTGGAAGTGCTCCTTGACGGCCTTTGCCAGTTCGCTCGCTTCGATACCGCCCTTTCCGGTCTCCTCCACTGCCGAGATTTCAGCCTTCCAGTACGGCTCGAGCTGCACGAGGCTGTCGAGCTTGAACCTGGCGAGGCCGTGCACGATGATGAGGAGCGCATCGGCGTTGACCTTTTGGATCTTGATGATGCGGCCGACCGTGCCAAATTCATGAAGGTCGGCGAAGCCGGGATCCTCCACTGCCGGCGATTTTTGCGTCGCGATACCCACGGGGTCCGTTTTCGGATCGATGGAGCGAAGCAGCGCGAGCGTCTTGGGGCGGCCGGCGGTGATGGACAGGACGCCGCCCGGCAGAAGAACGGCATTCCTCAATGGGATGATGCCCAACGATCGAGGGAACGCATCTTGTGAAACTTGATGAAACCAGGCCAGAAGCTCTGGCTGGGGCTTTCCAATTCTCGACATGTCGACTCCTCCCGAGACCGTACTCGCGAATGACGGCCTCGGCATTCCCGGCTGTTGCGTGCAACGACCTCATGCAACAAGGTTGCCAGGTCACCTGTTGATGTAAGTCTACAGGCATTGGCTGTACCGTCAGCGTTTTTCTTTCTTCGAACCTGCTCACCATCGGCAAGAGCGTCAAGCAAGCGTCCTGTTGGGCTACCGGCGTCCAGGTCCCAGCATCTCCGGAAACACCGGCCACGCCCGCAACATTCCCATGGCATGCGGCCTGGTCCCCCGCGGCCGGTTCCGTGGCCCGGTCCCGTCCTGGTCGCTCCGAGCACGGTTCCGGGGCGCGCGAACGCCCCTCCCCCCTCCCCCCTTGCCTCGCCTCGCTGCGCGGGTGGTAGGCGCGTCCCAAGTCTCGAGGCCATCTGCTGCCGGGTCGTCCTTGCATCGACGCTTCGACCGGGCATCTTCAGTGGAAGGTGGCAACGAGTTGCAGGAAATCGTTGCCCGGCCAACCGGCTGGCGCGAACCTCTCGCGATATGTCGGCTCGGACGGTGTCGCGGCGGAGTTGCAACCGGGGAAGGGCCGTGCTACGTTGAAGCGTCTGCGGAGGTGGGGCCGATGGAGATTACGTGCGAACAGTGCGGAACGGTGTTTTCCGTGGATCCGGATGCGGTTTCGGTCGGGACGCGGGAAGTGGTCTGTCCCGGGTGCTTCCAGTTCCATGCCCTGCCGGGGCCGGAAGGGCCGCCCTCGACGAACGATGCCGGCGGTTCCGTCGAAACGCCTGTTCCCCACCTTGGGGCGGGAGGGATTGCTGACCGGCTTCGGGATGGATTCACGCTTGCGTTCGAGGTTCGCCATCCAGCGTGGGATACGATACGGAAATTGAATCCCTACGAAATCCAACAGTGCATCCACGGCGGGGAGTTCGACGGCCAGGAAGAGTACCGCGAGAAAGCGGGGCGCTGGTTTCGAATTGGGGACAATCCCGATTTTGCGCTGACGTTTCAGCTTGTCGGCATCACCCTGGAGAGCACACGGGATGAGCAGGTGGATCCAGCCCACCGGAAGTTCGTTGGGTGGAAGAGCGCCGCTGTCGCGCCCGCCGCTCCTGCCGAAGTATCCCCCGAGCCGGCGGAGAAGGAGGGGGAGGAGAGTGCCCGGGTGGTGGTACCCGAGAGCCGCAAGTGGGCGCTTCTCGCCGGGGCCGGCCTGGCTATCGCGGTCGTCGCGGCGGTCCTTGCCGCCCTGCTTTGATGGCTTCGATGCCGCCGGCGTGAGCCCGGAGCATGTCGGACCTTCCCGGGGCGAGATGGCCGGCCGCGTTGCCTCGAGGACGGCTGCATGGTAGATTGAGTGTTGCGTGTGGCGCAACGCCGAAGCCGGAGAACACCGTCCACTTCGACCGCCTGCTGACCTGGATGGCGCCTGGGCAGATGCGAGGGCTCTCGTGCGCATTGTACTGATCAACCCCCCTCTCGACGTGGTGCTGGCTCGAGGAGAGATCACACCGGTCACGTCGTACCTTTTTCACAATTCGGCACCTTTGGGCCTTCTCTATCTCGCGGCCATGCTCGAGCAGCGCGGAGACGCGGTGCTTGTCATCGATGCAGCAGCCGAAGGGCTGAACGTGAACCAGACCGTGCTGAGGGCGAGGCGCTTCGTCCCGGATCTCATCGGCGTCACTTCCACGACGGTTGGATTCGAGGATGCTCGGGCCCTTGCCAGAGCGTGCAAGGCCGCGGTGCCGGAGGTCCCCATCGTGCTCGGCGGTCCCCATTGCTCGTTGCTCCCAGATGACGCCATGGCCGAGACGGCGTTCGACTACGGCTTTGTCGGGGAAGCCGAGGAAGCGATCGGCGAAATCTGCGACATGGTGGCAGGAAGGCGGCCTGTCGAGTCCGTCGCCGGCCTGGTGTACCGCTCGAGCCAAGGGCTCGTGTACAATCCGTCGCGGCCCGAGATCGAGGAACTCGACACGCTTCCCTTTCCGGCGAGGCACCTGCTTTCCCCCAGCCTCTACCGGCCGGTTCCTATCGACCAGCACGGTTTGCCGAAATTCTCCATGATTTCCTCTCGAGGTTGTCCCTTCACTTGCGTCTACTGCCAGAAGACGCGCAGCGGGTATCGCAGCTTTTCGACACGGTACATCGTTGACGAGATGGAACTCCTCGTGGAGTCGTTCGGGGCCAAGGATATCGCCTTCGTGGACTCGCTGTTCGCACGCTCCCGGGAGCGGGTGGAGTCATTGTGCGACGAGATCCTGGCACGTCCAGCTCTCAGGGACAGGGTGAGCTGGACCTGTTCCGCTCGTATCGGTTGTGTGGACAAGCCGCTGCTGACCAAGATGAAGCGGGCTGGGTGCTGGCGGGTGCGCTTCGGCCTGGAAAGCGGGAACGACGACGTCCTCAAGTTCATCCGCAAGGGGACGACGAAGAAACAGATCGCGCAAGTCATCAGGTGGGCCGATGAAGCGGGACTTCGCCCCAAGGCGTTCTTCATGATTGGTCACATGACGGACACCAGGCGGACGATCGAGGAAACCATGGCGTTTGCGAAGAGCATTCCCTTGATGGACATCACGGTGCAGATAAACACGATCTTGCCGGATACCCCCCAGGCGGAGATCTGGGCCCGTCATGGTGAGGCCTACGGGCGGATTCTCTCCGATCGTACAGGAGACAAGTCCTTCTGGCAGCCAACGTTCATCCCCAAAGGGATGACCCCCGAGGACCTCGTCGCGTACCACCGCAGGTTCTACCGCGAGTTCTATTTTCGCCCGGTCACTCTGTGGCGGCACGTCAAGGCAATCAGCAGCGTCGAGGACATCACGAAGTACCTCAAGGCCGCTCACCTCTTCATGTTCCTCTTTGCACCACCAAAGACTCGGTCCGAATAGGCGAAGCAAGGGGCGAGCGTGAGCTGGGGCGGGGATCCGGTAGGATCATGGGCGTCAACGGGACGGCCGCTGGGGCGCGTGGCTCGATGTCCGCGGTCCGGTCGTCCGTGCCGCATCAGAGGTTGTCCCCTTGTTCTGGGCCAGATCCTTCACACGGGTCTGCTGGTTCTGGACGACCTCGATGATCTTCTGCACGAAATCCGAATGCCAACTCCACGTTCCCGCAAACGCGGACGATGTAGGCAGCAGCCACAGAGAACTGACGACGATTAGCGCGAAGACACGATTCATGGATTCCTCCTCTCATTTTTTCAAAGAATGTCACGGTGTTTCTTGCGGAGACGGGGACGCGTCATCCTTCGCCTCGGGAGCCGAAAGAACCCCTGCCACCAACAGGGAGGCGAACGTCACTCGAGGTTCTCGCTCGTCCGGATCATCGCGCAACGTGTCCTCGACAGCCCTGATTATGCGCTTCACCTGATACTGCCTCACATCCCGCATGGCTTCCACGAAGTGTCGGGCGAGAACCGACGCCTTGGACAGGCCGAATCGCGCACCAGCGTCCCCTCTGAGATACGAAATCGCGAGCGGAAGCAACATTTCACTGTGCTTCTCCAACCACGCCGCCCTCTCCTGCTCGTTCGAAGCAGTGTGGCTGAGGTTCCGCGAAGAAACACGATAGTGGTGCACACCACCGGCCTCTTCCGGGACTCGCTCCAGGAAACCCATCTTCTCGTACAGGTCCAGGCAGGGCTCGAGTTCCGCACCGTTGATTTGCCAGCCCTGCGTCTTCAATGCCCGCGCACACTGTCCGGCACTGCCACTCTTCGGGTACTGTTCCTGGAAGTAGTTGATCACATCGATCAGAAGGCTCTGACCGCCCTTTTGACCGGCGGCAGCTTCCCGGCGCGCCTTGATGGCTTCCTCGAGCTGCCGGTACACCCACCGGTCACTTTTGCTGAAATGGCGCGCCAACACCTCCTTGGGAGCCTGGTAGCGCCTGGCAACAAACTCGACTATTCCCCTCTTCATCGCCCGAACGTAGTCGTCCACATCCCCGGTCTTCGCGACCGCGGGAACGAGTACGGCCATGGTCAGGCTCTCGAGGGCTTGCCTGGTCAGATCAAGCATGGATCCACCTCTCAGCAAACTCTTGGACCTCTCATGGAAACTGGCAACGCTGACGTCACCCGTGGCAATGCAACACGGCCAAACAACATGGAGAAGGGGGCAACCGCAAGGGGCTAGCGAGAAACAGCGACAGCGGAAAGCAACCAGGTGCAGGAACGGCTTCTGCTCAGCGGGGATGCCAAGTGACTCAACGTCATCCACACGTTGAGCATGCTACCATGCCCGCCTGCGGATGGCAAGAAAAAAAGGTCAAGAAAAATGAAAATTTTTGCATGGGCAATATGCAGTGCCGTGCTTGTCGGGAATTTCCAACCACTTTTCAAGGTGGTTACGCCGGTTAGACGATAAGACGACACGCCGCTCGCACCTTCTGGGTAAACTCATGCCAGCTTGCCAATGCCAGTGTGTTGCGCCAGATCACTCTTGGGCGGAAGTAGAAGCGGCGATAGGCCAGCGCGAGCATCTCGGCGAGTTCGCGGGCGTCGAAGAACTCGCTCCAGACCGGGGGAACGAAACCCGGCGAAGGCGATCGAATGAAGGCCTCCCACGGTTCCGGCTCCAGCACACCGCGCTCGATCCCCTGTTCGAATAGCCGTGTGCCGGGGAACGGTGTCAAGATATTGAACATCACGAAGTCGGGATCGAGGTCGATGGAGAAGTCGATGGTCTGCATGACATCCGCGCGCGTTCTTTCGGCAGGCGTTCCGATCATGAAATAGGCGACGGTCTTGATCCCCACCTCCCGGCACAGACGAAACGCGGAACGAATCTCGGCGACCGTGACATCCTTCTGGAGGATGTCCAGGGCCGCGTCGGTACTCTGCTCCACGCCGACCTGGAGCCGCACACAACCGGCCCGCTGCATGAGCCGAAGCAGGTCCCTGCTGATACCGTTGGCACGGAAACGCGCGGTCCAGGTGAACGTCAACCGGCGGCGGACGATCTCCTCGCACAGTCCCCACACGCGGTCGTTCGTTATGTTGAACGTATCATCCACGAAGTAGACTTCACGAATGCCCAGCCTGAGTTTGTCCTCGATTTCGTCGCAGATGCGCCCGGGACTCATGCTGGCGAAGCGATCGCGCGGCGTGTTGCAGAAGGTGCACCGGTAGGGACAGCCACGGCTGGTGACAATGGTTGTGAACAGCCCTCCTCCGCCCAGGAGGTCATAGTATCGGGAATAGTCGATGGCGCGGATATCGAGCAGCGGATAGTCGTCGAGATTGCCGGAGTACCTGGGTGAGAGGACCTGTCCCGGCGGTGGTCTGGAGCCGGTGGGTACGACGCCGGGCAGCCCGTCGATGGGACGATCCTCCGCCAGGGCATCCAGCACGGCTGGCAGGGTTGCCTGTCCGTCGCCCCGCAAGGCCGCATCAACGCCCGGCAAAGCCGCCGATTCGACGGGAAAATCGTTGACGTGGGGCCCGCCAACGAGCACCCGGGGGACCTTCGCCGAACGGGCCGCGGCGACCGTCCGCTGAACATCGACCAGGCCGAGCGTGTACGCCGAGATCCCCACCACATCGGGGGCGAACGTCTCGATCTCCCGCTGGAGCGCCGGATAGGACATCCCATCCACCAGGCCATCGAGGATCTGCACGGCGTGGCGGGTGTACCGCTTGAGATGAGAGCTGATTGCCAGAAGCGACAGCGGTGGGTAGGAAACGTTTTCCTGCCTTACGGCGGCTGGAACCTCCGCCTCTATCGCGTGATGGGCCGGGGGTCTGATCAACAGGACTCGCATGGGACTCTCCGGAACTTCCACCGCTCGTTCATCGGGGCAGACAGCCCCGCTGCACCACGTTCGCCAACCCCGCCTGTCGGCCTGGAGCCGCTCGCCCTCCCCGTCGTTCGATGAGCCCGGGGATTCCACCTGCACTCCCTTCAATTCTAGTGCTCGATGCCATCGGGGTCAATCCGTCCCGCCGGCACCCCCCCGACGTGCTTTCGACCTGGCACGGTGCGCTTCGGCCAGTGTCTCCACGCCCGAGAGGTTTTCCACCCAGTAGAGCTTCGCGCCACGGAAGATACCCCGTGTCATCTTCGAGAGCATCTTGCCGGGACCGACTTCGACGAAGTGACGGACGCCACGTTCCTTCAACCCCAGTATGAGTTCATACCAGCGCACGCAAGAAGAAATCTGATAGGCCACTTCCTGGCGCAGTTCCTTGGGGCTGACGAGGTCGTCGAGCACGATGCAACTCAGAATGGGGCAGACCGGACGGCGGAACTCGATATCCTCGAGCCAGAGGCGAAACTCACGGGCGGCATCGAGCACAAGGCGCGAATGGTAGGGGAGATCGAATCCCAGGGCTCTCACCTCGAACGCCCCCTCGGACCTCGCCAAAGGAACGAACTGCTCGATCGCCGGTTTCTCCCCCGCCACCAGGCAATGCCGCTGGCCGTTGATGTTCGAGATCTGAATGATCCCGTGCGGACGCACCATGTCGCAAAGGGCCTGGACTTCCTCCTGCGTCAGACCCACTACCCCTACCATGTCGCCCTCGACATCCTTGGTCTCCTCTCGCATCAACCGGTACGAGTGATGAAGGCAGCGCAACGTGTCCGCGAACGTGAGCGCTCCCGTCGCTGACAGGGCCGAGTAGATACCCATGCTGTAGCCGGCAACGTGCGCCGGCGTCAAACCCATCCGAAAAAGGTACTTCGAATAGGCATAGCCATAGGTCGTCAGTGCGGTCATTCCCTTGAGGTCGTCACTCATGTCCTCCGCCGGCCCCGACTCCCACAACCGGCGCACGTCGAGGCCGGTCACCTCTTTCGCTTCGTCGAATACCTCCTGCACTTCCGGAAACCGGTCGATAAGCTCGACACCCATCCCAATGTACTGGAATCCTACACCGGGATACACAAACGCATGCTTCAGGTCGTCATGGTCAGACATGGAGCCGTCCATCCGTCAACTGAATAATCCTTCTGGCCCGATCGACGATGCGATGGTCATGGGTCGAAAACAAGAACGTCGTGCCCTTCTCCAGGTTCAGCTCGAGCATGAGGTCGATGATGGACATGGCGGTCTTGGTGTCGAGATTCGCGGTGGGCTCGTCAGCCAACACCAACCTCGGCCCGGTGACGAGCGCTCGAGCCACGGCCATGCGCTGCTTCTGACCCCCGGACAACTCATCCGGCTTATGCTTCCAGTAGCGTTCGAGGCCGACCTCCTTGAGCAAATCCATGACAAGAGCCCGGCGCTCCGAGGCCGACATGGGGCGTGGATTCACGAGCAACGGGAACTCGACATTCTCGTAGCAGTTTAGAATCGGGATCAGGTTGAAACTCTGAAAAACGAAGCCGATCTTCCGGTTTCGCAGCTCGGCAAGGTCATCGAAGTCGCTCGACGCCACCGGTACGCCGTCGAAGAGATAACGGCCCTCCGTGGGGCGATCGAGGCAACCGATGATGTTCAGCAGCGTGGTCTTGCCTGAGCCGGAGGGTCCGGACACGACGGTGAACTCGCCACTGTCCACCTCGAGGTCAATGCCTCGAAGGGCGTCGACCACGTCCGCCCCGATGGTGTACTTTTTCCACACATTCTCGAGGCGCAGAAGCGCCGAGGCCGGCCGGGACACATCCCGCCCCCCATCAGCCACCTTACTCCCTTGCGTTCGTGTCTCGCTCGACATGGTGCACCAGCCCTCAAAAGCGTGCCGTCGCTCTCAGGTTCGCGGAGAACTTCGCTGGATATAGCGCCACCTGCGAACTCGAATGCCCCAGGAATACCATGACGCCGGCCAGGAAAGAGACCGCGCCAGGCCCACGGCGTCCCCGGCTCATCCAGAAGTTTGCCGAAGGATACACGATCACGCTCCCATCGTCGACGTTGCATATCGCCGAGACCCTCGGCTCGACGATACCTGCTACCTCGGACATCAAGAAACTCATGCCAAGATAGTTTACTCGCGTGTTGGTCTCCTGGTAGAGGTACGGGGCGTTCGAAACCATTGCCGCCCAACTCGCCGCCGCCTCCTCCCCGAACGTGCCGTTCTCCGAAGGCAGTTCCGCCAGGACATGGGGCAACTGTTCCTGCAGGTAGGACGTGAAGGCACGGAACACACCGTACTCCTCGGCGTCGTACCCGGGGCCATGATACAGGTACTCCACGAGCAACGTCGAGCCATCGTCGAAAGTGTACCGCCCACCGAACACGATGTCCGGGTACCATCGGCAATCGCCCCCAGCCCGGCAGCGTGCCATGTCGAACTGCCCCACCTCGTAGGGAGCTGCCTGGCTCCCGTCCTCCAGGATGGCGCCCCCGGTCTCCCGCACCAGCCAGGTCGGTCTTCCTCGCTGAACCAGCGACTCGAGGTGGAGTTCCACGTCTCCGAAGTACCTCGAGAACGACATTCCGCCATAGCCGCGTCCTCGATCCAGGTAGCCGACCAGGTTGATATCGCTCATGAAGAGGTTCAGGTACAGGCGCCCGGCGAACAGGCTTTCGTCGAAATCCCATTCGGTGGGTAGGCCCCATTCGTTGTCCTGGACCCAAGGCCGATACAACAACGTCATCCCGGCCCGGTAGAAGTGGGTGAGGTCCAGGGCCGCGGTCCAGGCACCTTCCCGCTGCAAGGTCGGCTCAAGGGGATTGAACCGGGGGTTGACGACGTCGAGGGGTGTCCATGTGAAAGCGCTTCCCCAGGTGAGGCGTCGTTTTCCCACAACGGCGGAAGCCCAGTCCGGCACCTCGAGCGCCAGGTAGAGTTCGTTGATCTGAAGCCGCACCTGTCGCGGCCGAACCGGGAAGGCTTCCCAGGTTCCGGGAATCGGTACCCCCGCAGGATATTGGGAAGAGGCCGTGTTCGGGTCCTGGACGCCCAGACCGATCAACACATCCTGCGCCTGTTCGAAGCTCGACTGCTGTGGTGGCTGGGTACTGAAGACAACCGAGGTGTCGGCATAGGTCGAGCCCCAGGATGAGGGGTTCCATGTCAACTCGAGGTTGGCCTCTGCATAGGCATCCGCGTGGGCCGGCGAGACCAGGCCGAAAGCTGTGTATGGCGAACCGCGCGGCAGCCACGTCCCAAGGATGTCATCGTACCCGAAGTAGAGGTTTGGCCTCCTGTAGAAGAACTCCGAACGAAAGTAGCCCCCCGATGTCAATGTCGGCCTCCCCTCCATTCCCCTGCCGAGAGGTGCTTCGATTGTGCCGTTCGCCGATCCGCCCGGCTCGAGACCGTTCCCACCACTGGGCGGCGACGCCGGGGCGAGGTCGCCGGTCGCACTGGCCGAGACAGGGGCGGACAAGGGAACCGTGGTGCACGTGATGAGCACGGCCACGCACGCCCCCCCCCTTCGCAGTCGATGTTCAGGCTGACAGCACTGCAACCTCACCGTAGATGATTCCTTTTTCCGCCCGAAAAACCGTCCCGGCCGTCCGGTCTCGTGCCGCACGCCCAGGACCTCGTGGAGGCTGCCACGTCGCTCCCCGGTCTCTCGTCGCCAGAGGCTGGCGTTCCGGGGTCTCCGCGCAAGCCGCGTCAAAGGGACCTCAACGCACCGGCAGGATCCATCCTCGAGGCGCGCCATGCGGGATAGATGGCCGCGACCACCGCCGCCGCGAGGGCAACACCGACCACTTCCGCCAAGTACCAGGGGTCGATGCTCGGGTGGATATGTGTGCCGCGGAACGTCCCGATCGCGGGCAACGGCATCCCGGTTCGCCCCAGGATCGAAACCAAGGCACCCCCGAGGAGCACACCGGCCACCGCTCCGATCGCTCCCAGCAGCAACGCCTCGAGGAAAAACAGGAGCAGGATACGGAATCGTCTCACGCCGATGGCCATCATCGTTCCGATTTCGCGCACGCGCTCGAAGACAGACAGCAACATGGTGTTCACAATGCCGGCGACCATGATGACGAACAGGACGGCGATGACGTAGGCCAGCACCTGGTCCTGGATTTCGCTGATCGACACATAGAATCGTCCCACATCCTTCCACGTGTTGGGGACCAGCGGCAGGTTGCTGTATTCCCCTGCGAGGCGGCGCTGCAAGGTATCTCGAACGCGATCGACGTCGGCGCCGCTGGCTACATCGACCACCACCTCCGTCACATCGTCGCCCATGTAGAGCAGCTTCTGGGCGGCCTTCAGCGGCATGTGGACGACCTTGTTGCCAATGCCCGGAATCTTGAATTCGGCCACGCCCACCACTTCGACGTCCATGCCGTTGATGCCACCGGGGCGAGGCGTGGCCAGGATGGTCAACTCGGAGCCTACCGTCGCCCCTAGCGCCTTCGCCAAGCCCTTGCCAATCACGACGCCTCGAGGCTTGTCCGGACGGAGTGCTGTCCCTCCCGCAAGAACGTTTCTACGGTTCCGGGGACACACGCGGTACTCGTTCTCCGGGTCCACTCCCATGCCGACGAACAGCGTCGTGTCCTCTCCGTTGCTGATCATGCCCGTGAACAGGATTCGGCCCGAGTAGGCTCGAATCTCTTTCACACCTGCCAGCAGACCATCCAGTTCTGCTCCCAACGGAAAAGACTTGTGGAGGGGAAAGGCCTCGAGAGCGGCGAGGTACCCGGGGGTGTGCAACTGGACGTCGCCCGCCTGCGTTTCCGTAAAGGCGGCAATCATGCCATCCTGCAGGCCGTTCAGAATACCTCGAGCCATGATGATGAAAAATGTGCCGATGAGCACGGCCAGCGAGGTGATCAATGAGCGCCGCGCATTCCGGATAACGTTCCTGGCGGAGATGCGAACGAGGCTGATGAACATCCCGTCATCCTTCGAGCGACCGGGCGATCGCTATCCCGCATGTCGCCTCGTCGCGTCGTGGCGGAGCCACCGCCGATCATGGCCGATCGTGACACGCCACCACTTCGACGTTGCCGGGGTGCAGGGCGGCAACTCATCGGCGTGGACACGCAAGACGCCCCGGCAATGGCGGCCACAGCGGACCGCGCCCGGGAGACTGGGTCGAGGCTGGACGCGGAGCCCCATCACGCCCCGCCATTCCCTGACGACAACCGATGCTCGATGTAGTCGACCAACATGCCCAGAGAGTACAGGTATGCCTTAGGGTCCGGCCCCGATATTTTCGAGGCATCGAGGTATGGGTACTGTTTCAGCGTCTTGATGCCCTGTTCTGTGAACGTGCCATCCTTCCAGTTGCCGTTTTCCGGATTGAAAAACTCTCTGTCCGTGAAAATCGATTCGTTGGGAATCTCGATCTCGAACTCGGTCTCACAGTTGAAGATGATATCGATGAAATCGATCGACTCGACGCCCAGGTCCTCGTACAATTGGCTCTCTTCGCTGACCTGCCTTTTGTCGGTCAGGGTAACCTGGACCACCACATCGATGACTCTCGACGCAATCTCCGAACGCGGGATCATAATTCCTCCTTGGACGCAATCGAAGCCGGGGTGTCTTCCTTGCCAGCCGGCGCCGTTTTGAACGCGCTTTCCCAAAGTTCTGCAAAAAAGGTTCGTTCCATTTCCAACCCTGCGGACAGGGGTACGTGGGTCGCGGCACGGGTGGCTCGGATGGCCCGGTGCAACGCCCTCCGGTTCTTCGCGAGCAGTTTTCGCGCCAGGGCCACGGCTTCCGGGACGACCTGCTTCCGGGGCACGACCTTGTGTACCAGGCCGCGGGCCAGGGCGACCTCCGGGCTGATCAAGGCCCCGGTACAGATCATTTCGAGTGCGGGGCCCTCGCCGATCAACCGCGGCAACCGCTGCGTTCCGCCCCAACCCGGCATCAATCCCAGCTCGATTTCCGGAAGCCCCACCATTCCGCGTTCGGATAGCACGCGAAAGTGACAGACCAGTGCCAGCTCGAGCCCTCCGCCGAGACATGTACCGTTGATGGCCGCGATGATCGGCTTGGGGAAGGATGCGAGGAATTCGAAGAAGGCGTGGGCCCGCATGGACATGAGTTCGAGCTGTTCGCGGTTTTCGATGGATGGCATTTCGTCGACGTCGGCGCCGGCGCAGAACAGGCGCCCGGCCCCGGTGAAGATCACGGCCTGGACTTCTTCTGAACATAGAGTGGGCTCGAGTGCGGACAATGCCTCGAGGACGTCTCTGGACAGGGTGTTGCGCGGCGGGTTGTCGATGGTGACCAGCAGGATGCCGTCATCGAGGGACGTCTTCAACACGGCCATGATACTCTCCCGTTTCCATGGGGTTGGCGAACCGGTCCTAGCCGGCGGCCGGGTCGTGCCTGAACCAGGGGTCGTATTCCCATTCGGTGATGAGGTCGCCGGGGCGTCGCAAGAACCCTATGGGACAATAGCGCGACCCCACCTTTTTCGCGAGCTGGGTCGCGTCGTCCCTGATCTTGTCGATCCCGACCTCCTCGATGTACTCGAACGGTCCCTGTTTGAGGCCGAGGAGTTCCTTCAAGGTGTAGTCGATATCTTCTTTGCTTCCTATTCCGCGCTCCCATGTCAGCACGGCCTCGAGGAGGAGGGCGTAGAAGAGGCGTTTCTCCACGGTGTCCTCATCGAATCCGGGTGACCGATGGTAAACAGGCAAGGTCTTGACGGCCTGGTGGATGTACTCGGGGTCATCCACTGGCTGATTGTCCTCGTACCGGTAGAAGCCTGCACCGCTCTTTCTGCCGAGGCGCCCATCATCCCTGAGCCGGAAATGCATGCTGGTCCACGGCTCTCGCCCGCGAGACTGTACGGCGATGTGGTCTTTTCTGCCCCAGCTCTCGTCGGCGGATTCCACGCCGAACAGGATCACGTCGGTGCCGATGTAGTCGACGCTTTCGCAAGGCCCTATCGTTGTGAATCTCCTGCTGATTTCGTCGACCTGCCGCGGTGACCAGTAGCCCTCTCCAACGAGGTTTCCTCCTTCGTTGTAGTAGGCGCCGAGCAGCCGGTTCACCAGGTACCCGTTGACCTCGCTGGTGACGACCAGGGGCTTCTTGCCGGTTCGGGAAACGAATTCGACCAACGCTTCGGTGACCTGCGGGCTGGTTTTCCGAGTAGGCACGACTTCCACGAAGCTGACGAGAGAGACCGGGTAGAAGTAGTGCAGTCCGGCGAAGCGCTGGGCCCTGGCCGGGGAGGGCACCATCGATGTGGGCGACAACGTAGATGTGTTGGTCACGAAGATGGTGTCCGGACGGGCGACACGGTCCAGATCCCTGAAGACCTTGCGCTTCGGCTCCAGGCTTTCGATCACCGCCTCTATGACCAAGTCCACGTCGGCCAGCAAGGTCATGTCGGTTCCGAACGTCATGCGTGCGAGGCTGGCGGCGGCGGCTTCTCCCCGTGCCCCTCCCTTGGCGGCGCGTCTCCGGAGCTTCCTGGTGAGTTCCTTTTCGGCGGCTTCGATCTCCTCGGGAAACGGGGACCAGAGGACCAACTCGAAGTCGAATGCGCCGAGCAGCTTGAAGATCTCGGTTCCCATCTTGCCGCCGCCCAGGATTCCAACCTTCCTGATTGTCATGATCTTGCCCTCCCACGGGCGACGGGGCCCGCGCATGCCGGTGCAATGTTCTACTCTCGCCACTCGAGCATGAACCCGGCATTCATCCACTTGCTGGATTCGGTAACGAAACTCACGATGGTTTCGTGGTTTTTCAACGTCTCGGTACGCAGGAGCTTGTCGAGTGTCATCAGGATGGCGGCCGGGCCCGTGTAGCCCCGCTTTTCCGTCGTGGAGTAGTAGAGGTCGAACGACGCTTCTCGGAGTTCGCTGAATTTCACGATCAGCTCATCGGCGACGAGGTCGATGAGGTGGCGTGTAGGCACGTTGACCAGGAAATAGGACGCGTTGAGGATGCGGCGCACGTACTCCTCTTCCCCGAACCGCTGCTTGAACAGGTCGCAGAACTTCAGGAACCCCTCGATGAACATCTTGGGGCCGAGCTGACTGACGTCACGGTAGTCCTGGGTGATATGGTGCAGCCCGTGTTCATGGTCGTGGATCGGTCCTTCGGACGCGCAGCCCGACATGTTGTACATGTGGGGCGGGTAGCGGGTGCCCACGGACTCGACATAGGTGTCGACGAAGTAGAGCCCCGGACTACCGGTTTCGTCGGCCTTCACGACGATGGCACCGGCGCCATCGGACAGGAACCACCTGAGAATCGCCTGGTTCTTCTCGATGACGGCTTGGTTGAAAAAGGATGCCTTGAGCGCGGAGGAGACCAGGTTGCTCGAGCACACCAGGGCGACGTCGTATCGCCCGTTCGCGACGAGGTCGTGAGCGACCTGCAGGGCCTTGTACGACGACGTGCAATTCGAATGGATCGTCATCTCCGCACAGTAGTCTATCCCCAACTCCTGCTGAACGAAGGCGCTCGTCGGTGGACAGATGAAGCGGTCCAGCGACGACGAGCCGTACACCAGGAGATCCACGTCCCCCGGCTCGATCCCCGCCATCTCGAGAGCCGGTCGGGCCGCCTTGGCCGCCATGCCGGCGGCGGTATCGTTGGCCCGCCCAGTGGCGCGGTCGATCGCGTAGTAGTAGTTCTCCATCCCGAGAATCTGGTACATCAGATTCCTGGTCCGCTTGTACCACTTCTTGAATTCCGGACTCACCTCGTCCAGTTCGCCCAGGACGCTCTCGATATCGTGGAACCGGACGGGCTCCCCCGGCAGGTAGATGCCGCTCCCGACAATCTTCACCGGACGTTCATTCATCGCCAATCCTCCCGGGACGACCTTCGGGCGCGACGTCATGTCGCGTCTCATTCGTCCCTACGTCCACCCATGCACCCGGACAGGCCGGAAAGTCCGCCCCCCCCCTCGAGAGCCGGGGTTTGCGATCCTGAGCCGGGACCAACATCCTTCGTGGCGGTGCGCGTGCCGGCCAAAGGCCAGTGCGACGACCTGCGTCGGCCGAGCCCTCCGCCCAACAACATGATCTGGCCCAGTATCAGGCCGTCGCGACGGCACAGCGCGCCGACAACGCGAGTCCCTCCCCGGACCTGCAGCATCTCCGCAGCAGCGCCGCGCAACCGTATTCCCGGCTGGATAGACGATAGCGGGGTCAACAACTCCACGTCCAGCCAGAAGATATCGCTATCGAGCCACCCGCAACCCAGTGCCTTGAACACGGCCTCTTTCACGACGAACGCGGCTGCGAGCTGCGCGGCAGGCTCCTCGGCGGTCCGGCACAACTCGAGTTCGACCGGGGAGAAGGCCTGGGCGAGGACGTGCCGGGGGCGCCGCAGCATTCGCTGGAACCGCGCGACTTCGGCCAGGTCGACACCGATCCCGATAATCATCTGTTTTCGCCGGTCCACACGATACTGACCGCACTACGCCGAACTGGTGCTGCACCAGCCGGCGTTGCGAGAGTGGCGCTCACAATGCCTGCCCACCGGACCCACGGCCGGGACTGGGTCGAGCGCCCGGTGCTCCAAGGCTGCGCACTCGAACCACGGGCTGCCGAATCTGCTTGCAACGGTGTAGTTCCCGCCCGTACTCAGGCCGAGGCTTCCGCCTCCATCTCAATCATTATTTCTTCGCCACGCTCGATCAGGTTGTACATGGTCTCAATCGCTTCTCCCACGGTTCGCACGGGGTTCTTCACGATGTACTTCCCGATCTGGCGCAGCTCGATATCGAGTTTGTAGTCTTGCTGAATCTCCTGGATGAGTTCGAGGAACACCAGGGAGTCGGCCTTCAGGTCCTCCATGATGTCGGTCTCATCCTTGACGTCTTCCACCTCCATGTCGCACTCTTCGGCGAGGAACTCTCGAATCTTGCTGGCGAGGTCGGCCTTCTGCTCTTCGTTCAGGGTAGTTGCCATGGGTTTCTCCTTGAACTGGATGGTTGGTTTCGGTTTTCTGTCGCCCGGCCATCACGCCAGGGCGGTCGTTTCCATCGCGGCCGGCGGTTTTCGTTCGCCCTATCCGCGATATCGTCGTAGGACATGGGTCACGTTGTGGCCGCCGAACCCGAAGGAGTTCGACATGGCCACGTCAATCTTCATTTCTCTTCCCACGTTGGGGACATAGTCGAGGTCACAATCCGGGTCCGGGACTTCATAGTTTATCGTCGGCGTGGCGAAGCCTTCCAGCATGGAGAGCACGGTCACGACGAACTCGATGGCGCCGGCAGCTCCCAGGGAATGGCCGATCATCGATTTCTGCGAACTCACGGCCACCTTGTTGGCGCGTTCCCCCAGAGCCAGCCGGATCCCCTGGGATTCGCACCGATCGTTGTGGTCGGTCGACGTGCCGTGGGCGCTGATGTAGTCGACTTCGTCAGGGTCGATACCGGCGTCCCGCAGGGCCGCGGTCATGGTCTGAGCCATGCCCACCCCCCCTTCCTTGGGCGCCATGATGTTCGTGGCCTCGTCAGTGGAGGCGTACCCGGCATGTTCGACCAGGATGGTCGCACCACGCTTCCGGGCGTGTTCTTCGCTTTCCAGGAACACCAGCCCGCCGCCTTCGCCGAGGACGAACCCGTCCCGGTTCTTGTCGAACGGCCGGCTGGCCCTCTCCGGCGCATCGTTGCGTTCCGACAAGGCGAGCACCTGGTTGAATCCGTGGACCGTGCCGAAGTTGACCACGGCATCCGCGCCGCCCACGACGGCCATGTCCAGCCGCCCGCTCTGGATCAGTGTGTGGGCGATTCCCAGCGCGTCAGCACCCGAGGCACATGCGCTGTTCACGGTGTAGGTGCTCCCCTCGAGCCCGAACTCGATGCTTATCCACGCGGCGAGCGCGTTGGGCATGTTGCGCACGACCGCCCACGTGTCGTCTACGCGCATCATGTCGGGGTCGTACCCGCCACTGCCGCCGGTGCCGATGATACACCCGATGCGCGTTCGGTCCAGCTTGTCCAGCCCGGGATCGTATGCCTGCACCAACTGCCTGGCAAGCACCATCGCAAGCTGGCCCGACCGACTCGTCTGGCGAATGAAACGCCGGCTTGCGTACTTGCGCACGAACTTGGTGAACCCGGGGTCCAGTTCCGCTGCTATCTTGGTCGGTGTCTGCGAAATGTCCCACCTGGTTCCTGTCCTGACACCGGACTCGCCCGCCTTGAACTTCTCCCAGTTCGCCTCGAGGTCGAGCCCGAGCGATGTGATGAGGGACATTCCAGTAACGACGACTTTCCTCTTGGTCATGTTCTTTCCCAGTCCGTCACGGGAGCGCTTGCCCGCGTTACACCAGTGAATGGACCTGTTCCCGTCACCCCGCCCTGTCGGGCCAGGCCGGGAACAACAACGCTATTCGACAGCGCCAGGCGACACGGCCAGCGCGACGCAACTACCATCTGCATCGGTACTGGAGATCACCAGGCTGTCAAGATGCTTCCGCCGGCCCGCGATCACAAACTCGAGATTCTCGCCCGCCTCGAGATCGACATCCCGCCCCAGTCCGGGGACGAAACCACGATCAGCGGACAGCAAGGCCCCGATGAGCGACAGCGGCCCCCCTGCTCCCAATGTCTCCCCCACGATCGGCTTGATCGACGTGACGCCAGCCTTCAACCCCTGACGCGCCAGCGCCAGCTCGAGACCCCTCCGCTCGGCGGCATCGACCACGGCAACGCCGCAAGCACTGGCAAAGACGGTGAGATCGCGCGGAGAAGCCGGAAAGGCAGCGCAGGCCTGCTCCGTCGCACCGGCTATCGCGTCCCAGGCTTCACCGCCCTTCGCACTCCGGAAACCGTAGCCGTGCACCTCGCCATGGATGCGGGCACCGCGCTGCCGGGCCGATTCCAACGACTCCAGGAGCACGAACGCGGCCCCGTCGCTGGGAACCAGCCCGTCTCCTCGAGGGTCGAAAGGCCGGCCCCTCCCCCCTGGAGACAGCAACCCCGCTCGCTCGAGGCACAAGCATGTCAGGTCACTCAACCGTTCGACGCCACCCGCCAGGACGCGCGGCGCGCGGCCGCTGCGCACCAGCTCCGTTCCGTAGGCCACCGCCGCGCTTCCCGAAAGCAGCCCCTGGTTCAGGCACGATACGGGACCGTGCATGCCGAAAACCATCGACAGGTAGCCCGTGACGGCGTTCGATACCGTGTTCTGATACACGACCGGATTGACCTTGGTCTTCCACAGCCCCGCGCAGAACGTGGCGTTGGACTCGAGGCAGGCATAAGCACTGCCAACGACGAGACCCAGGTCCTCCTTGACGCCCTGGACCGGTATGCCGGCATGCTCGATGGCCTCGAGCGCCCCCATCAACGCGATACGGGAGAACTGGTCCATGCGTCTCGAGTCTTTGGTGGGCTTCAACCCGGAGAGGGAAAACACGTTGAACGGCGCAATCTCCAGACGACCGCCGGGCTCGACGTGCACCGGGTCCTCGTCCGCCAGCCGTTGCCACAACGCATCCGCCGCCGCAACCCCCGGCAGAAAGACGCCGAAACCGGTTACGACCACCCTCCTGCCCGTTGGGCGCCGCGGCAAGGCGACAGCTTCCGGCTTGCTCGCCACGACCGCGGCATTGCTGCCGCCGAAACCGGAGTTGGCGGAAACCACCACATCGATCTGATGGTGGCGCACCTCGGCGGATACGTCGAGGTCACAGGCGGGGTCAGGTTCCTCGAAATGCACGGTCGGAGGCACGAACCCCTGTTGCAACGAGGCAATCGACGCGATCAGCTCAATGGCACCGGCAGCGCCCGACGTGTGGCCGACCATGGGTTTGATCGACGCAACGGGGATCCGGGTGGCCCGGCTCCCGAAGGCGGCCTTGACCCCCGCGGTCTCCGCGGAATCGTTGGCGATTGTGCCGGTCCCGTGGGCGTTGATGTGATCCACGACCTCCGGCCCAATGCCCGCATCGTTCAGTGCCGCGCGAAACGAGCGGGCGATACCCTCTCCGTCAGGGCGTGGGTAGACGATGTGGCAGCCGTCGTTGTTGAAACTGTGACCGAGCACCTCGGCGTGGATGCGTGCGCTCCGGGCTCGAGCGAATGGCAGGGCCTCGAGCACGAGCACGCCGACGCCTTCACCCAGAACCACGCCCTGGCGGTTCTTGTCGAATGCCCGGTAGGGGGAGGCGCCGAGCCCGTTGAGCGCGTTGAAGCCGCGGTAGATGAACCGGGAGATGACATCGACGCCGCCGACGATCATGACGTCGGCCTTTCCAGCCCGAATGAAGTCCACGCCCATGCCGATGGCGTGCGATCCCGAGGCGCAGGCAATGGTTGGGGTCACTACCGGCCCGGTCGCGCCGATTGCCATCGCCAGATGGTTGGTGGCTGCAAAGAAGGAGAGTTCTTCGAAGTACCAGTCCGGGACCTCGCCCGTCGTTCCGTGTTCGATCGCTTCACAGACATGCTCGAGGCTCAGCATTCCCCCGCAGGTCGTGCCGAAGCAGACGCCGAGGCGCCCAGCAGAGACAATCCGGGGGTCCAGACCGGCGTTTCGGACAGCCTCCCGAACACCGGCGAGGGCCAACACGGATGCGCGATCGAGGTGCTCGTCCTGTCCGCTCCGGAAAGGGAGGACCTTGATCTCACCGGCTACCTTGCAGGAATACCCGTTGGTGTCGAACTGGGTGATCTCTCCGACACCGCACAGGCCGCGCTTGATCGCTTCGAAAAAAGAAGGAACGTCACCAGCGTTCGCGGTCAAAACGCCCAGCCCGGTGACCACTACCCGTTGACTCATGTTGAGACGCCTCGAGCCAATTGAATGGCGGTTCCTTGACCGGACCGGAAGTTCCTCGAGTGGTCCGGCGGACTGGCGACCAGAGGCACGACGATGCTACTTCTGTCGCTGTCCGGGTGGTCAACCGCCAACTCAATCGGGGCTCACAGAATAAAGGTTCTGGGTGCAAGGCCTATCTTCTGCACGTTCCGGCAGAAACCTGCAGTCGTCCCGGGGTATCCAGCCCGGGCCGGTGCGCACCCAAGGGTGCCAGTGTGAGGTTACTTGTTATCTGTTTCGCCGCAAGAGCGTCAACAACTTTTTCCTCGCTGGCGCAGGCAGGTTGCACCTGTTTCCCGGCCCGGGACCGGCACCGGGCACGCGCCGTTTCGTCACGCTATCGGGCCGCCATGGCACGTCCGGACGGGAACACCCGCGACCGCGATCTCCGGGCATCGAGCAGGATTCAGAGCAGCCCCAGCTTCTTTGCCTTGGCGATCAGCGTGGTCCGACCGAGGCCCAGCAGCCTCGCGGCGCGCTTCTGATTCCCGGACGTCTTCTCGAGCGCCCGGGCTATCATGGCTCGCTCGTATTCCCTGACGGCGCGACTGAAGTCCATGCCATCCACGGGCAGGTCATCGTCGCTAGCGGAACGCCGTGGCGCGAGGCGCCGGATATTCTCCGGCAGGTGCGCCAGTTCGATGATGGCGGTATCGGACAGCACGGTCAGTCGTTCCACGAAGTTCCTCAATTCCCGCACGTTGCCCGGCCAGTCGTAGGATGCCAGGGCCTCGATGGCCTCGCGTGTGAAACCTTCCACGGGGGTCGTGGACTTCTCCCGGCACCTGGAGAGGAAATGGTGCAACAGTTGCGGGATGTCCTCCTTTCGCTCGCGGAGGGGAGGGAGTTGCACGGGAATCACGGCGAGGCGATAGTACAGGTCCTCGCGGAACAACCGCTTGTCCACCAGGTCGTGCAGGTCGCGGTTCGTGGCCGAGACGACGCGGACATCGACCGTCACCGTGTCGCCGCTTCCGAGCGGCGCGATTTCTCCCTCCTGGAGAAACCGGAGCAGCTTCACCTGGAGCGGGAGCGGCAGTTCGCCTACTTCGTCGAGGAAGACGGTCCCGCCGTCGGCCTGAGCCAGCAATCCCTTGCGGGCGGCTCGAGCCCCGGTGAACGCGCCCTGCTCGTACCCGAACAACTCGCTCTCGAGAAGCTCCAGGGGAATCGCTCCACAGTTTATCGTGACCAGCGGACGGGTCGACCGGGGCGATCGGCGGTGGATGGATTGGGCAACCAGGTCCTTGCCCGTTCCCGATTCGCCGAGCAACAGGACGGTGGAGTCCGTTTCGGCGACCCGTTTCACCTGCTCGACGATCTCCAGGATCGTGGCACAACTTCCGACCAGGGGTTCGACTCCCGGGGCCAGCCGGATGATGTTCGGCCTGGATTCCGGACTTCGGGTCGGCGAAACGGCGGTCTCGAGCCGCCGTGATTCCATGCACGTCGCTAGTTCGTGCAGCGAAGAGGAGGACGCCAGTCGTATCACGCGCTCCCCCTCCCGGCAGGTGACCCTCCCGCCACCTGGCGTCGTGTCCACGACAAGCACCTGGATGTCGAGGCCAGGACCGTGAAGCTGCGAACGGAGAAACGTGTCCACAAGGCCGCCTTCCCGGCCGCGCCAGCATACCACCCACTGTATCTTCGCACGGACACACTTGAACCGGATATCGGAGAGCGATTCGGCGGCGGTCACCAGGTGTCCCCTTTCGACGAAAAACCCTGCCACGTCATCGATGCCCGGAACGTCCGAGACCCCTTCATCCCGAACCAGCAGTATTCTCAACATCTCCGGAAACCCTCCGTCCGGCAAGGCCTCCCCAGGACCCGGCTCGAGGCATGGCGCGCTCCGCTCCGCTCCTCGCCCGGCCCCGCCGGGACCGAACCCAACCTCTCTGCCGCCAACCGGCAGCGCAACCGCTCGCCGGCGGACCCCTTCCCCGGCTTTTTTCAGGATGTGATATCATAATCCAGGTTGCCCCCCCAGGAGAAACCCGATCGCTCCCCCGACCCGGACGGGAACCCGCTGCGGCCCGCCACGTCGGGACCAGGGGCAACGTTGGGCACAGGTGATCCTTGCCGCGACCCACGATTCCTCGAGGATTCGCGGGCGACCTCGACGGGAGCATGCAATGACGACCAGGCAGAAACGGCTGGAGTACATTCGGGTCGAGTGCCGCGGGCGAACCGGCATTCTTACCCTCGATCGTCCTGGGAAGGCCAACGCCTACCACGGGCCGATGCTGGAGGAGTTCCTGGGCGCTCTCCGGGAACTGCACGATGACGCCGAGGTCAGGGTCCTGGTCATCGCATCCGCGGGCAAGCACTTCTGTGCCGGGGCGGACCTGGAGGAAATCCGGAGCCGGCGCGCGGAGAACGCTTTCGACCTCAAGAGTGCCGCGGTGTTCGACGAACTGGCGATGCTGCCCGAGATCTCCATCGCGGCGATCCAGGGCGGTGCGATCGGCGGGGGGCTCGAGTTGGCATTGGCGTGCGATCTGCGTGTCGCGACGCCCACTGCCTTTTTCGGACTCCCAGAGGTCTCACACGGCCTCATCCCGGCAGCGGGCGGCACCTATCGGCTCGCCCGCCTGGTGGGCCTGTCGCGAGCGAAGGCACTCATCCTGGGCGGAAAGCGGGTGGACGGCGAAACCGCCCTCCAATGGGGACTGGTCAACGACCTGGTGTCGGACCAGCGCTTGCTCGACGACGCGATGGCGTGGGCGGCCCGCATAGCGCGCAACGACGGCCTGGCGCTCCAGCTTGCCAAGCAGGCGCTCGATGCCGCTGGCGGGATCGCGTCGGACCGGCACACCGCACAGCTTTCCCAGGCGCTCCTCTACGAGCTTGCCAACCGCGACAGGATACGCTAGACTGGAAAGGCGCCCGGCAATCGCTTGTCGTTCGTGTCGAATCTGGTCCAGGGGTGGAATCCGGGCGGAAGGCGGGATCGGAACGTGGTGTCCAAACTGGCGGAATCGTTGCCTCAAATCTTGTCCGTGGGGACCGCAACGCCCCCGGATCGATACACCCAGGAAGAGGTCCTGGCGATGTTCGATTCGGTGGATCCTCGAGTTCGTGGTTTCTATCTCAACGGCCACATCAAAACGCGCCACCTGGTCCTGCCTGACCCCGTGAACGGCAGGCGGGAGCCCGAGTCCCAGGAGGCGCTGATCACCAAGCATCGCCGCTGGTCCGTCCGGCTTGGCAAGGAGGCCATCGACGCCTGCCTCTCTCCCCTTGGGTTGACGCCGGCGGACGTGGACTACCTGGCCTGCGTCACCACCACCGGCTACTTGTGTCCGGGCGTCTCGGCATACCTTGTCAAGGAACATGGGTTTCGCGAGGACGTCCACCGGATCGACGTGGTGGGCATGGGGTGCAACGCGGGGGTCAACACGCTCCAGCCAGTTGCGGCGTTTTGCGCCACCAATCCCGGCAAGCTGGCGCTGATGTTGTGCGTCGAGGTCTGTTCCGCGGCCTACGTCAACGACGGCACGCTTCGTAGCGCCATTGTCAACTCATTATTCGGCGACGGCGCCGCGGCCGTGGTCCTGCGAACCGGGTCCTGGGTGAATCCGCCGGGGAGAAAATACGGCCCGCGCATCCTCGGGTTCGAGTCCCATACCATCTCGGACGCCATGATGACCATGCGGTTCGATCTCTACGAGGGCAAGCTCTCGTTCTTTCTCGATCGAGATATTCCGTACTTCATCGGCTCACACGTGGAGAAGCCGATAGGGCGGCTCCTGGAGCGCTTCGGACTCAAGCGACGGCAGATTGCGCACTGGGTTGTGCATTCGGGCGGCCGCAAGGTGATCGATAGTGTCAAGTACAACATCGGGTTGACAGACCATGATGTGCGGCACACACTCTCGGTACTGAGGGACTACGGCAACGTATCGTCCGGCTCCTTCCTGTTCTCCCTCGAGAAGCTCTTGAACGAGCGCGTGGTGAAGCCCGGCGATTTCGGCGTGCTGATGGCCATGGGCCCCGGTGTCGCCATCGAGACCGCCCTTGTGCAGTGGTGATCGAACCTACATGGAGCAGACATGTTGACGCTGGACGTGCTTGGATACGAAGAACAGGGCAATGTGGCCACATTGCAGTTGGGCCACCCGGTGGACGTCGCCGTCATCCGGGACCTGCAGACCGTATGCGCGTACCTCGAGGACGAGTCCAAGTCGGACGTGCTTGTTCTCCGGGGAAATGCGGAGCGGTTCTGCGGCGAAATCGACATGAGGGCGTTCGATCCGTCCAGGCCGTTGGATATTCACGGGTTCCACAAGTGGGAGAAGGTCCTGAGCTGGATCGAGCGTATTCCGAAATTCACGATCGCGGTGATTCGTGGACGGTGTGTGGGGGCGGGATTGCAGCTCGCCCTGGTCTGTGACCAGCGTATCGCCGCGCCGGGCGCCCGTTTCCGGCTCGACGAGGTGAGTCGTGGGTTCCTTCCTGGCATGGCCACGTTCCGGCTCGCCAAGTATATCGGGCTGGGCCGTGCGAGGTCCCTGGTCCTGGCAGGCAAGCAGCTCGACGCGGTCGAGGCGGAGAGATGGGGACTCGTCGACCAGGTGGTGCCGGCCGAAGGCCTGGACGCCGCGGTGTCGTCGCTCGTGGCTGCCTGGACACCGGAGAATGCCATCGCCCTGGAACTCGCCCGGCGCCTGCTCAACGAAAGCTACAGTATCCAGTACGAGGAGTTCATCGGCAACTTCCTGGCAGCGCAGCACCGGGCCATTACGTCGGAACGGTTCATGGAATTGCTGAAGAAAGCCCATTCGGAGTGAGCAACCCGATGTCCCAGCGCAAACCCTTCCCTGTCGACCCCGGCGTCATGGCGGCCATTCGCCCGATGCTCCACCGGGATCTGTCTCGAGTCGTCGCGCTTCACAAGGCGATGGGTACGAGCCTGTGGGGCAGGCTCGGCACCGATTTCCTCATGACGTTGTATCGCGGCATGTTGCGACATCCCGACTTCATCGGCTTCGTGTACGAGGAGCCGCCTCGAGTTCGCGGCATGATCGCCGGGTCCAGCAACGCGCAGCGCCTGTTTCGAGACGTGTTCCGCAGCCTCGCCCCCACGCTCGTTCTCCCCGTGGCCAAGGGCGTCCTGCTCGACCCCAAGCTGATTCCCCCGCTGCTTGCCACGCCGCGCTACTTTCGACTCAGCCAGCCCGCTTCGCACGTTCCGGCCGAGTCGATGTTCTGCTCGTTCGAGCCGGAATTGAGAGGAAAGCGCGTCTCTGGCCACATCAACAAGGTACTTTTCGACGAACTACTGGCTCGAGGCCACAAGCAGGTCAAGATCACGACCGAATGGGACAATGAGGGCGCGGTCCGGCAACTGACGTCATGGGGGTTCGAGGAAGCAGGGCGGTTCCGGTTCTATGGCAAGGAGATGGTCGTCTTCGTGCTCGATCTCGAGGCGTGCGAACGGGTGGAGGCGGTATCGAGGCATCCCGGGCCGGATCCGAGGTTCGCGTGAGGTGTCATCTTCGTCTCATGGCACGATTGTAGACCCAGCCCTCCACGGCCTTGCCTCCGGCCTCGCAGGAGATGTAAAGGAACAGCCTGGAAGCCTTGTTGGCCAGTTTTTTTGTTCGCCCTTCGAGCCAGGTGCAATTGGTGAGTGCGCTGCCGAGAACCTGGGAGGTCTCCTCGTCCCACGCGCCGGTACCCGCCATCGCAGATGCGTCGTAGACTGGCTGCCCGTCGCCGTCGAGGAAGTTGATCACGTGGAATTGCGGCACGACCGGAATGCTCTCCGTGCGGGAGGATGTCGTGCGGGCGGCCACCCTGGTTTCGGGAGCGTGTTGGGTCTCCCCCCTCCCTGCTTCGCCGGAGGTGGGTTCTCCTGCGGCTTCCTGATCCTCGAGTCGCCCTGTCGCCGCCACTCCGGCATCGCCTTCGGCGGCTCGTTCGCCGGGCACCTGCGCCAACCGGCTGTCGGGCTGGGAATCCGCTACTGGTGCCACCTGTCCCGGTCCAGGCACCTGCTCAGCGGGTCCGCCTTCTGAGGGTTCCTCGCGCAAGGCGAAAACCCCCACGGCAAGTGTGACGACTGCGGCCATCCCGATGGCCCCCACCACGTATCGACGCCGCGAACTGCCCCGTAGCGCGGCGGCAAACTCCTCCACGTCGTCGTCCTGGATCTCCTCGCTGCCGGGCATGTCCGCATGCGCCTCGAGTTCGTCCAGCTCTGCCAGAGCGCGCGAGTGGGCTGCCTCGTCGAGGACCTCCACCATGGCCGCCGGTTCGTGTCTGCGCTCGATCTGCTCCCCAACGGCGCGGTGCGAAGGTTCCGCGCTGGACGGCTCGGCCGGAACCTCCGCCCGGGTCTCGATCGGGCCGAACTCCGCGGGAGTCTCGACCGGCCCAGGCTCCGTGGGGGTCTCTATCGGGCCGGCCCCCGTGGGGGTCTCGACCGGCCCAGGCTCCGTGGGGGTCTCTATCGGGCCGGCCTCCGTGGGGGTCTCGATCGGGCCGGACTTCGCGGGAGTCCCGGTGCGTTCCTCCGCCAGGTCGTCCTCGATGTCCGGGAGCGGTGCGAGCGGTGCCAGGGGAGGGGTCTCCGAATCGGTGACTCGAGTCACTGTCCAGGTCTCAGGTGCGCCATCCGGCTGGTCACGCAACGATGGTCCTCCTTTCGCGCCCGGGTCGTCGCCTCCCGCGGCGTTCGTCCATGGTGGCGGGACGAGACTGTCTTCCGGCACCTCGAAAGGGAGTTCCGCACCGCTGGCCCTGGGAGCTGGGGGATGTCTGCCCGTCCCAGGGCGAGTGGTCGAGGCCACCGGGGGCATTTCGTCGGTCACTTCGTCCAGCATCTGGCTGAGCGAATCGGTTTCGCTGTCCGACTCGAGGTGCGTCAGGAGGATCTCGCGCACCACCCGTGCGGAATTGCGGGCGTCCGCGTTGATGCGCTCCTGCAAGCCTGGGCCTCTCCTGGCAAGTTTCCAGTTGTCCAGCACAGCCTTCGTTCTCTCGAGTTCGCGGTTGCCCGGATGGTCGCGAAGCGCGCCTCGGAGAAGCGTGTCGAGCTTTGCAGCGACATCTTGCTGCCGGAACCGCTCCAGCAGGTCCTCCCAGACGTGCTCCGAGGCCCCTTCTCCTGCTTCATGCTGGACGCCGTGGAGGTTCGTCGCGAAGAGCAACCGCTGGACCGCCGATACCGTGGGATACAGCTTGGCCAGCAGTCGTTTCAGATCGCGATAGCACAGGACCTCGGGCAGCGGTGGATGGGCGAATCGAAACCAGACGAACACGAAGACGTACCGGCCAATCGTGACCAGGTCTCCCTGGCGCAGAATCCTGGGTGCCGCGATTCGCTCGCCGTTCACGAAGGTGCCATTCGAGCTGCCCAGGTCGACGAGGCTGCATTCATCGTCGTCCACGACGACCTGGCAGTGCCGGCTCGAAACGCTCGGGCTTCCCAGCACCAGGTCGTTGTGCCCCGGATTCCGGCCGATCAGCGTGGTGGCATCCTGTTCCAGGTCGTATCGAATGCCAGGCTCGGGGAACAGCGCAACAAGCGCGGGGTCGGGAATGGGGGCGAAGCGGTGCGCCAGACGACTCGACTCGAGCAGGGCATCGGCGACCACCAAGGTCGACTCGAGCGACGCGGCCATGCCGTCGCTCTGGAGCGGATCCGGTGCCTGCGCATCCCGTTCGCCGCAGTCCGTCCGGCCAGGGACCCGATGAAGGTCACCTTGGGCCAGCGTCTCGGATCGCGTTCCGGGAGGATCGCCGTGTCTCGCACCTGCGCGCTCCCTCGGCCCGTTCCCGGGCGAGAATCCACCCACGGCCGCACCATCTGACGCTTCCATATCCGCACCATCCTCGCTTCCGGACGGGCTTGCGCCCGCAGCGCCCACGCTCCGTATCCGCAATCCGGGGCCCCGGCCATCCCCCGGCAAGGCTCCAGTATACTATACTACCATGGTGACGAAAAATGCCTTTTTTCGCATGGCGTGCTCGAGACCGGTGCGGGCGCCGGCGCTGTTCAGAATGCCGGACCCACGAGATGCGCCCGGCGGCCATCCATGCCGCGCATGGCCGCCACGAGTTCTTCGAGGGCCGCCGGGTCGCTGGCGAAGTCGAATGCACCCGCGTCGACGGTAAGCAGCGGGCTGTCGTCGTAGTCCCGGAAGAACCCGGCGTAGACCTGGCACAGGTCCTGGAGATACCCCGGTTCGATGGCCCGCTCCATGACCCTCCCCCGCCGCTCGATGCGCTCGAGCAGCACGTCGACGCTGGTATGCAGGTAGATGACGAGGTCGGGCCTGGGCACCTGCGCCTCCAGCAGGAGATAGACCCGGTCATAGAGGGCGAGTTCGTCGTCGGAGAGGGTCAGCGAGGCGAACATGCGCGTCTTGGCGAACAGGTAGTCGGACAGGGTGTGGCGAGCGAACAGGTCCTGCTGGGCAAGTTCCACCTGCTGCCGATACCGGGACAGGAGGAAGAACATCTCGGTCTGGAACGCGAACCGGGACCGATCTTCGTAGAATCTCGGCAGGAAAGGGTTCTCCTCGAAGATCTCCAGGACCTTTCGGGTCTCCAGCCTGGCCGAAAGACGCTCGACGAGCGTGGTTTTCCCCACGCCGATGGGACCCTCGATGACGATGTAATGCGGGAGGTCCATGAAACCGCTTTCAGACGAACAGCCGGAATGGGTCATCATACCACGGCCGAAGTGGCGGCAAGAGAGATTTGTTCGACCTTTTCCCGGATCGAGATCTTCGCCCCGGAATTGGCTTTGACGGGCACCTGGTTCGCGACTACCATGGAACCTGCCCGCTCGGGCGCGTGGCTCGAGGGCTGGAGGCACGCCTGGCCGTGCGGGGCAACATCCCATCTCGAGGCATGCTCGCATGTTTTTCAAGCTGGCCCGGCTCGCATTTCGAAACGTGTCGCGCAACACCAAGCGGTCGCTCATCACGATGGCCGCGGTCATCATCGGCTGCGCAGCCATCGTGTTCGCCCGGGGTTTCGTGAAGGCACTGCACAAGGCCATGGTCGACGGTATCACGCAGACCGTCACCGGGGATGTGCAGATCCACCGGCGAGGCTACCTCCAGGCCAACGATGCCCTGCCCCTGGACCTCTCCCTTCCGATCGACGGGCGGCTCGAGCGGGTCATCCAGGCAGACCCGCGCATCGACGCCTGGTCCGCTCGCCTCAAGTTCGCGGCGATGCTCTCCAACGGACTCAACTCGTCACCCGTCGTGGGCAACGCCATCGACCCGGACCACGAGTTCGACGTGACGCCCGACTACCAGCAGGACGTGCAAGAGGGGGGGCGAACGCTCACCAACGACCGCCCCGACGGGGTGGTGATTGCAGACCGGATGGCGTCGGCCATGGGGATTTCGGTGGGAGACGTGGTGACCCTCACCGCATCTACTCGAGACGGGGCACTGAACACGGTCGATGTCACCGTGCTGGGCATTCGCAGGTCGGCGACAGAGTTGACGGGCACCGAAGGCAAGATGGTCGAGATGACGCTCGCCGCGGCCCAGGAACTGCTCTACATGCCAGGGGAAGCCACGGAGGTGGTGGTCAACGTGACGGATTTCGAGCGTGCCCCGGAGGTCGCTCGAGATCTCCAGGCCCGCCTGGATGCCGATGCGCCGGAACTCGAGGCCGCGGCGAACGACTGGAAGGCCGTATCCCAGTTCTTCCTCGACGTGCTCGCCATGCAGGACCTGGTGCTGTGGATCGTGATCCTGGTCCTGTTCGCCGTCATGGTGACCGGGATCGTCAATACCATGCTGATGGCCGTCATGGAGAGGGTCAGGGAAGTGGGCACCATGATGGCGTTCGGCGTGCGCCGGAAGCGCATCATGGCCCTGTTCCTGTGGGAAGCGGTGATGCTCGGGGCCATCGGCGCCGTCGCCGGGTCGGCGCTTGGCTACGCGCTCGTGCTGGTCTTCGGCGTGCGCGGCATCCGGTTTCAGCCCGCCACCTACAGCAAGCCGCTGTTCATTCGTCCCTACATCGGGGCCGATTTCCTGCTCGTCGTGGTCTGCATCGCGATCGTCGCCGCCGTGCTCGCCGCGGTGTATCCGGCGAGGAGGGCATCGAGGCTCGATCCGGCCACGGCGCTCCGGGCCACGTGACGATCCTGGGCATTCGTGAGCGGACAAGCATACGAGAATGGGCGTGGGCTATCCTCGAGAGATCGGCTGAGGTGATGCACCCGGGGTCGGGTTTCTTGCCTCGTAACGCAGAAATGACACAGAACAAAACGACAAGGGGCTGGGCGGAATCGCCCAACCCCGCGATCGCCGTGATGGCCAGGGACAGAATTGAACTGCCGACACGGGGATTTTCAGTCCCCTGCTCTACCAACTGAGCTACCTGGCCGCCAGCGAATCGGGAGCGATGATAGCCTCACCCTGGTGCGTCGTCAACCGATTTTTTGCCCCCCGGTCCGGGGCAGTGGCCGGCCCGCGTGTCCCGGTGACCGGGCACGTTTTCGAGGGCCATGTGCCCCGATGACCGGTAGCGTTTTTCGGCGCGGGCGCTTCGCCGGGTGCGGCAAAGATTTCGCAGGTGGGACAGGAGTTCCCCAGCGGCGTTGCCGAGCCGGGACCCTTGGTTCGGTTGGCCGTGCCCGATCCCTCCTTTTTCAGGGCCTGGCACGCTGCATGATAGAGATCAAGTCGTGTTTCCGTTGACGCGGGGGTCGCCGGCGGAATATACTGGCAAATGGAGGAGGTGTGCGCCCGGAAGGTCGCGCGCTGGCGAACCAACTGCTCGACTCGAGGTGATGCCATGAAAGTGTCCATCGTGAAGATGTTCCGGCGCAGGCGAGCGCGCGGGCAAAGCACGGTCGAGTTCATGCTGATGGTCCCGGTCTTGTTCGCCATGTTCTTTTTCGTCATCGAGATGGGGCTCTATTTCACGACGATTCACTATGGCACCTACGCTGCGTTCGCGACGGCCCGTTCCCTGGAAGGGGGCTTCAACCCGGTCTACGGCGACACGACCGCTGTGGCGGACCTGGTGCTGACCGGCGCGGTGTGGCAGGGCGCGTCCGCCACTTCCGTCACGTCGGGCAGTGCTGATCCGGTCGGGGTTCGCGTGACCCTGACGGATTTCGCGCAGAAAGTGCCGTTCCCCTTCATCAGTGGTCTTCTGCCGGACATGACCTTTGCGACCCAGGCCAACCTCGGCCCCCCGGAGTTGGGCTACGAAGGTGTCGAGCACCGGCCTCCCGACCAATACGACAACAACATCTAGCCCATTTCCCGGCTCGAGACGGCATCACGTGATGGGTTCTACAACGCAGAGAACGCCGAGGCTGTTTCAAGAGAGAAGACCCGTGGCTGCCGGGTCTCCACCGGTCATCTTGGCGATGAAGGTCGCGGGAAGCCTGGCGCGGGTCTGGGCACCCTTGTTGTCGGTGGCGATCGTGCTTTCCTGCTGTGCGCCTTCCGCCCCTGCCGTGGACCACCTCGGCAAGGCCAGGCAGATCGCTGCTTCCATCTCGGAGGCAGAGGGGAAGGTGGACTACTCGAGTCCCGCATGGGAACCTGTCGCCCAGGAACTCCAGATGGTGCCCGAGGATTCGACGGACAAGCCGGAGGCCGACCGGTGGCTCAAGGAGATCCAGGACGCTCGCCGGGCCAAGCTGTTCGCCATCCAGGAGCGTGACGGCGGCAGCGTGGCATACAAGGTTCCCGCCGGCGCCCGGAACGGCTCGGGCGCTCGTGCGTCTGTCGGATTCCCGCCGCCACCGGACACCATCGACGTCAAGGCGATCGAGCGGCGGGTGACCGGCCGGTCCGGCAGTTCGGGGCAGGGCAGGGCGTCCTCGATCGCGACGGGTAGCAGGCAGAGCCATGGCAGCCGGGGTGGGCCGGTCATCATCTACACCACGAGCTGGTGCAGCGTGTGCAAGGCGGCCAAGGCCCACTTGCGAGCCAAGGGCGTCTCGTTCATCGAGAAAGACATCGAGAAGGACCCGGCGGCCGCGGCGGAGAAGCAGAAACTGGCCCCCGGGTCCTCGGTTCCGGTCATCAGCGTGGGTGGCAGGATCCTGGTCGGGTTCGATGCCGCTGCCCTTGACGCCATGTTGTGACGAGTTCTCCACCCGCCAGCGTCACTCCCTGAACGATCTCCGCGACAGCCCGTGCTTCTTCAGGAGTCTCCACAAGTTCTTGCGATCGATCCCGGCCTCCTGGGCCGCCGTGGACGGCCGCCCGCGGTGACGAATCATCAAGTCGACCAGGTAGGCGCGCTCGAAACGGTCGATTGCCGCTCGCTTCGCCTCCCGGAACGTGGTGCTCCCGGGCACCTCCGCACGCGCCTGGTGGTGGTTCCCCAGTTCGATGTCCTCCGGCAGCACCGGGTTGGTGGTCGCCAGGATCGAGACCTGGCGCATCTTGTTCTCCAGTTCTCGCACGTTTCCCGGCCAGGGATACCCGGCGAGCTTCTGTGCGGACAGCGGGGAGAGGGTCAACTCGCGGCCCGCCTCCCTCGAGAAACGCTTGAGGAACATGTTGGCCAGCACGATGATGTCCTCGCGGCGCTCCCTGAGCGGTGGGACATGAAGCGGTATCACGTTCAACCGGTAGAACAGGTCCTCCCTGAACCGGCCCTCCTCCATCTCCCGGGAAAGGTCCTTGTTCGTCGCGGCGATGATCCGGGTGTCGACTCGAGCAACCCGGCCGCTCCCCAGCGGCCTGATCTCGCTCTCCTGGAGAAACCTGAGCAGCTTGACCTGGATGGCCAGGCTGGTCTCGGCTATCTCGTCCAGGAACAGCGTCCCCTTGTCCGCCTCCCGGATGACGCCCGCGTGATCCCGGTTGGCCCCCGTGAACGCTCCCTTGCGATAGCCGAACATCTCGCTCTCGAGCAACGTTTCCGGGAATGCACCGCAGTTGATGGCCACGAACGGACGCCGGTGCCGGGGCCCCAGGAGATGAATCTCCTTGGCAAGGAGTTCCTTCCCCGTGCCCGATTCGCCCGTGATCAACACCGACGCCGCGGATTTCGCCAGTATCGGCAGCCGGCTCATCAGGGCCTTCATCGCATCGCTCGCGTAGATGATGCGCGCGCCGGACCGCTCGGCCCACAGTTCCTCCCGTACCGTCTCAAGCTCCTCCTTGAGTCTGAGCGTTTCCAGGGCCAGCGAAATACGGTGGACGAAATCATCGTTGCGAAACGGCTTGGTGATGAAGTCTCGAGCCCCAGCCTTGAGCAGTGCCACCGCCCTGTCGATGGTCCCATGGGCACTCATGATAACGACGGGAATGAGCGGGTTCTCCTCCCGGATCGCCTTGAGCAGCGCTTCTCCGTCCAACTCGGGGAGCAAGAGGTCGCTCACCACCAGGTTCACGTCGCCCTCCCGGACGCACTTCAGCGCCGAACGCCCATCTCGAGCCGTCATCACCTCCACGTCGGGAAAGGCATCGTCGAAGATCCCCGAAACGACCGTCAGGATGTCAGGCTCGTCATCGACAATCAGCACGCGCATGGGAGACATCTCCGCCCTGACAGCCCGGGCATTCGAACGTGGCACTCGAGCCACACACCACGACAGGCTAGCTGCTCCCGGCCAGCCTTGTCAACGTGATTCGTTTTTTTCCGCGACCCTCGACGACATGGGCTATAATCCAACGTTCGCGGACACGACGCCGGCGAGCCACGAGAGGCTGCCTCCGGCGAGCACCAGGCGAGGTAGGGCCTGCACGAGCAGCGCCGGGGCGTCTTCACGGTCCGCATGGCGTTCCGGAGAGACCGCAAAGCGTCGAGGGAGGCGGCATGGGACGAGAAAAACCACCTGTGGAATGGATACTGGATCGATGGGAAGGAGACGCCGGGATTCTCGAGGACCTTGGGGCGGTCCCCCGGGCACTGTTGCCTCGAGCGCTGCGGGAAGGGGAGGTTCTGAGGGTTGTCGTGGACAACGACACCGTCACGCTGACCCGTGACACGACGGCCTCGAGGCGCCGGCGGGAGCAAGCACAGCGTCTCAGGGACGAACTAGCCGTTGCTGAGCCCGGAAACGGCGACGTGTTCGAACTCTGAACAGTGGCCCGCTCGCCACGTTGCTGGAGAGTCCGATGTTGGATGTTCGTTTCATCGTTGAGAACGAGGCCCGGGTCAGGCAGATGCTCGCCGACAGGAACAGTGACGTTGACCTGGACGCCATTCTGACCTTGCACGCCAGGAGGAAGGAGATCCTCCGCGACGTTGAGCGGATGAAAGCGGAGCGCAATCGTGCCTCGAGGGAGATCGGGCGCCTGAAGGCGCAGAAGCTCGACACGACAGAGGCCCAGGCCGCGGTGCGAAAGCTGGGGGACGAGATCAAGCAGGCCGACCAGGTGCTTGCCGGCCTTGGGGTCAGGCTGCGGGAGGCCTTGCTGCTGGTACCGAACATGCTACAGCCCGCCGTGCCTCCTGGCAGGGATGAAACGGACAACCGCATGGTGCGGAGCTACCTGGAGCCGCCCGGGTTCAGGTTCGAACCGCGCCCGCACTGGGAAATCGGGGAAGCGCTCGGCATTCTCGACTTCGGGCGGGCCGCCAAGCTGTCTGGAGCGAGGTTTGCGGTCCTGAAAGGCGCCGGGGCGGCGCTCGAGCGGGCGTTGATATCCTTCATGTTGGATGTCCACATCAATCGACACGGGTACGAGGAGGTGCTGCCCCCCTACCTGGTGACGCGCGAAACGATGACCGGGACCGGCCAGTTGCCCAAGTTCGAGGAGGATGCGTTCAAGACCGCGGGGGACCGCGAGCTGTTCTTGATTCCCACGGCCGAGGTACCGGTGACCAACCTCTACGCCGCTGAGATCCTGGACCGGGACGCGCTGCCCATCTGCCATGTCGCGTTCACGCCGTGTTTCCGGTCGGAAGCGGGAAGCTATGGCAAGGATGTCCGCGGGCTGATCCGGCTTCACCAGTTCCACAAGGTCGAGTTGGTCAAGTTCGTCCATCCGGACAGTTCCAACGAGGAACTGGAACGCCTTCTCGAGGATGCCGAGGAGATCCTCAAGATGTTGGAACTCCCCTACCGCGTGGTCGTGCTCTGTTCTGGCGACACGGGGTTTTCGGCCGCGCTGACCTATGACATCGAGGTGTGGCTGCCGAGTCAGAAGACCTACCGTGAGATATCGTCTTGCTCGAACTTCGAGGATTTCCAGGCCCGGCGCGCGGGTATTCGCTTCAAGGGTACCGGCAAGAAGGAGAAGCCCAGGTACGTCCACACCTTGAACGGATCCGGGCTGGCCGTGGGGCGGACGCTGGTGGCGATCCTCGAGAACTACCAGCAGGAGGATGGCAGCGTGGTGATTCCACGGGCGCTGAGACCCTATCTCGGGATGGACCGAATAGGTCCCGCGTGACCGTGATCGGGGGCGGTGGCGGGGGGGCCAAGACCCGAAAAATGGGTTGACAGTGCTCGCGGCGGTGATATAGTACCGCAGATTTGCGCCTCGAGTTCGCCTTCAGGAGGAGGAGTGGCCGAGTGGTTGAAGGCGGCAGTCTTGAAAACTGTTGACCTCGCGAGGGGTCCGGGGGTTCGAATCCCTCCTCCTCCGCCACCGTTTCGACACGGTTGACGCTCAGTTGGACGAAAGGAGAGGTGGCCGAGCGGTCGAAGGCGGCGGTTTGCTAAACCGTTGTAGGGTTAAAGGCTCTACCGGGGGTTCGAATCCCCCCCTCTCCGCCATCGATGAACTGGCTCCAGCGTGCGGAAACGGATGTCGCAGGGCGTTTCGACAGGCTCTGCAGCGTCTCCTGGACGCCGGAGCCGGCGGGTGCGCGCCCGTAGCTCAGCTGGATAGAGCGCCGGACTACGAATCCGAAGGTCGCAGGTTCGAATCCTGCCGGGCGCGCCAGGTTTCTCAAGGGGTTGCATCGTTTGGTGCAACCCCTTTCTTGTGTGCGTCCCGCTCGAACGGTGGATCACGGCGGGAGGCCTGAACGAAGACGTGACTGGGAAACCATTGTCAATTCTTCACGGCTGTAGTAGGTTTACTCATCGAGGCGTTGCGTGGCGGGACCGGGCGGACCGTCGGTGCGCTACGCCCGACAGTGCGTTCCTCGAGGGATTCTCGCCATCCTGCGATGGGTTCGAGAGGCAGTGGCGAACGGCTGTCCCGGCGACACCCCCCCAGCGCCGCCATCACGTCGGATTCTTGCAGCGGGAGCAGCGATGGCCCAATACCATTCGGCAGCGGTTCGGCATACTTGGATCCCGGGACAGGCTATTTGCGTAGCAGCTCTCTCCTGTTCTCTCGTGTC
Source organism: Myxococcota bacterium (assembly GCA_024278455.1). Lineage (GTDB taxonomy): Bacteria > Myxococcota_A > UBA796 > JAJRTE01 > JAJRTE01 > JAJRTE01. The sequence goes on along the minus strand of JAJRTE010000192.1, from coordinate 2,074 downwards.
TCCCAATCCCATATCAGCGGACGAGAGCGTCCCACCGGTGGAAGGACGCGTGGCATGGTGGAGAGGCGAAGCAACCACGGTAGATGAGGATGGCGCCCACGACGGAACCCCGTTGGGCGCTCTGGCGTATGCCCCGGCAAAGGTCGGCCAGGGATTCCTGGTCAACAGCCCCGGGGCTGGCGTCAACGTACCCGATACGGGCGGGGCGTTCGATTTGACCGACGCCTGGACGGTGGAAGCCTGGGTCAACCCCTTTTCTGCCGGTACCGACCTGCGCGCCGACCCCATCGTCTGGAAGATGGCGAGTCTGGCAGGCAACAAGGATACTTTCTACATCGCCTGGGGTGCCAACAGCGTGTTTCAAGCCGGCCTCGAGCGTGCTTCCGATGACGCGGATTTCTCCGTATATTCGAAAACACACTCGCCTGGAGCCTTCTATCACGTTGTCGGCAGCTACGATGGCAACCACCTGCGCATCTTCGTCGACGGTATCCTCGAAGGCTGCACGGAACTCGGCCCGATCGTAGCCTACACCGGAAGCGATCCTCTTCGTATCGGCACCATCCACGACAGCTCCCACGGAAATGCGGGAACGTTCGATGGCATTATCGACGAAGTGCGCGTTTACGACCGTGCACTTTCCGTGAACGAGATCTGGACGGTCTACGAATCCGAAGGACAGGCCACGGTGTCGGGCACCCATGTCGCCTGCCCCAACGGGGACACCGATGGTGACTTCGTGCTGGATGTGGATGATGTGTGCTTCGGGCACGATGACGCCGTGGACGCTGACTCCGACAGCATTCCGGACGGGTGCGATCTCTGCCACGGCGACGACGCCACCGGGGACTCCGACAGCGACGGTGTGTGCGACGACCTGGATCTCTGCCACGGCGACGACGCCACCGGGGACACCGACAGCGACGGTGTGTGCGACGACCTGGATCTCTGCCACGGCGACGACGCCACCGGGGACACCGACAGCGACGGGGTGTGCGACGACCAGGACCAGTGTAGCGGCGACGACGCCACCGGGGACACCGACAGCGACGGCGTGTGCGACGACCAGGACCAGTGCCTCGGCGACGACGCCACCGGGGATTCCGACAGCGACGGCCTCTGTGACAGCCATGACAACTGTCCGGACGCACCCAATCCCGGCCAGGAAGACCTCGACGCAGATTCCCTGGGCGATGCCTGTGATCCCGACAGGGACGGCGATGGCTACTCGACGGACGATGGCGACTGTGACGATGATGATCCAAGCCGAAACCCGGGTGCCACGGAAGTCTGCAATGGCGTCGATGACGACTGCAACACACTGACCGACGACGACCCCGCGGACGGAATGACCTACTACCTCGACGGCGATGGCGACGGGCACGGACAGCCTGACCCGGCCGGCTCGGCATGTGCAGAGATCCCCGACGGAGCCGTCACGGCGGGCGACGATTGCGACGACAGCGACGTCGCGGTGTTTCCAGGCGCAGTGGAAACGTGCAACCACACCGACGACGACTGCGACGGCGAAATCGACGAGGATGGCAGCATAACCTTCTATCTCGACGAGGACGGTGACGGCTGGGGCGTCGAAGGGGACTCCGGAGGCACCGCTGTCGGGTGTTTCCCACCCGATGGGTATGTTCTGGCAAGCGGGGACTGTGACGACGGAAACGCTGACACGTATCCGGGAGCCCCGGAGGTCTGCGACGGCCTCGACAACGACTGCGACTGCCTCGAGACCGCGGAGTCGTGCGTTCCCGAAATCGACGAGGACCCGGTGGATGGCACCGAGTTCTACCTGGACGCCGATGGAGACGGGTATGGTGCTCCGGGCGACCCGGCCGTCGCCTGCGCCTCTCCTGAAGGCTTTTCCGCCAATGACGAGGATTGCGACGACACGGACCCGACCACCTACCCCGGCGCACCCGAAGACGGAGTGGATGGGATCGACCACGACTGCGATGGTGTCGTTGAGGTATCGACGCCTGTGCCCCCGACCCCGACACCCGTGGAGCCCACGCCGACGCCGGCCGTGGCGACCCCGACACCCGTGGAGCCCACGCCGACGCCG
>JAJRTE010000191.1 GCA_024278455.1 Myxococcota bacterium | reverse complement strand
TCGGCGATGCCGGTTCCGCCGGCGAACAGGTGAACACGCCACCGCAGACTCGCGGCCGAAACCAGGACGCCGGCGCGAATGCCATCTGGTCGTAGAACCACGGGTCCGGCGCGTACCACAGGGCGAGAAGGTAGTCATCATAGGAATATGCCCCTGAAAACCTTACGTGCTCCCAGTATGCCGGGCTCGATGGCGGATAGGAGGCGTACCCGCCTCGAGGCGGCGGCGGCGATCCCGGCGAACCTCGCGGCGGCGGCGGCGATCCCGGCACGGTGGAACCTCGCGGCGGCGGCGGTGATCCCGGCACGGTGGAGCCTCGCGGCGGCGGTGGCGACTCCGACCGTGTCGCCCCTGAGCCTCTTGGAGGCGGCGGCGCGGACTGGGCCGTGGTGGTACTGGCCGGCGGCGGACTGCCAGACGCGGCCGTGCTGCTTCCTCGAGGCGGTGGAGGGTCGCCAGCGAGCCCGTCCGGCGTTTCCCCGTTCGCGGCCGGCAGCGCACGCAGCACGCTCGATGGCTGTACTGTCGTCCCAGGCGCCAGGATGGGTGTCACTGCCGGATGTGCCGGAACCTGGAGCCTCGGTGGCGCCTGCAGGACGTTCGGCGCGGAAGGGAAAACAGGGGTATCGGTCGGGGAAGCACGGAGGGAAGGCGATAGAGTGCTCGAGTTCGGTGACACCAGTCCACCGGTGGTCCGGTGCCGGTAGGACCCGGTGTGTGCCGGCGTCGCCGGGCCGGGGGCCCGGGGAGGACGCCCGCCATTCGCCCTGTGTCCCGGGCTTCTCGAGGAAGCCGGCCTGGCCCGGCCCGCGGAGTTGGCCCTGGTTGCCGAACTTCTCGAGGAAGTCGCCCTGGACCGGCCGGTGGCGCGGGCCCCGGACCGTCCAGAACTCCTCGAGGAACGCGCTGACGAGGACTTTCCCGCCCGCTGGGCCACCGTCATGGTGTCATCCGGGCCGGGACCGGGGGCTCGATCCCCCCCGCACTCGGCCTTGGGCGGCTGGGTGGGCGCTGCGCCCGCATGTTGCGGCAGGGTTGCTCCCAGAAACAGGGCGGGCAGTAGCCAGGGCGACAGATGCATGGTGGAATCTCCGTGCCGAACGCCAGGTGGTGCATCAATCCCGTGGTCTCGCTCTCATCGTACCCGATGCCGGTGGGGTGTCGCCATCGCGCACCACTCCCCGAACTTGGACGTGCAGCGGCGTGGATTATTCAAACATGGCCGGACGGAGCGCGGTTCTTGTGGTATATAGCAGGGGCGGTTTCGAACCCCGGCCGCGCGTGCACAGCGCAGGCCCGTGTTCGTTTTCGCAGCGTATCCCATGGTGGTGGCGTCGACCGTCGCGTGCCGGTGTCCCGGGGGGTGAACGGCCCAGGGCATGCTCGAGCATTGTGGCGCCCGCCATACATGTTTCGGAGGGAAGACTCATGCAAGCTGAACCGTACAAGATCAAGGAAGTCAAGAAGATGGTGCGGCACGAGCCTTACGAGCTGTGGAACGTGCTCAAGGAGGCCCGTTTCAACACGTTCAGGGTGCGTTCCGATTTCGTCACCTTCGACATGGTGGCTCGAGGGATGTCCGCCTGGTCCCATTTCCAGAAGGCCGGTTTCATGATCGGTGACGAGGCCTATGCGGGCAGCCGCAACTTCAAGAAGCTCCGCCGTGCTGCTCGAGACGTGCTCGGCATCGACCGCCTGGTCCCTACCCACAACGGGATCGGCGCCCGGAAACTTCTGACCACGACCATGGTTTCGCAGGGAAAGCTCGTGCTGCACAACTCGGGGCGTCCTTGGCCTCTCGTCGCCGAAAACGGTGGCGAGTGCATGGACGTGTCGCGCGAGGAAGCGGGGCGATACGGACACCCGAGCCTGTTTGGCGGCGGCCTGGATGTGGTGCAGCTCGCCAGTGCGCTTGCATCCCATGCCCGCGGCGAGGTGGCCTTCGTTGCCGTGGAATTGTGTCCCGAACTATGGAATGGCCAGCCTGTCTCGATGGCCAACCTGCTCGAGGTGCGTGACGTGGCCGGCAAGCACGGAACGCCGATGGTCGTGGACCTTTCCAACGTGCTCGAGAACGCCTATTGGATTCACAAGCATGAGTTGCCGGACAGGTCCATCGAGGAGATCGTCAAGCGTATCGTTTCCCTGGCCGACGTGGTGATCATGGACGCCAGCCAGGATTGTCGTTCCGACGTGGGTGGCTTCGTGAGCAGCCGTCACGGTGACTTGTTCGAGAGGCTTATGAACCAGGTGGTCGTGTTCGAGGGGCTTCATACCTACGGAGGCATGACCGGGCGGGCCATGGAGGTGTTCGCCGTCGGCCTGGAGGAGATGGCCCGGACCGACTACGTGGAATGGTACGCTTCGCAGGTGGAGACCCTCCACGGGATGCTCGAGTCCGACGGGGTGCCGGCCTTTCTGGGCGGCAAGGGCGTGGCCTTGGATGTGACCCGGTTCCTGCCTCACCTGGGCGCCGAGGACAATCCCAAGTTCGTGCTCGCCGCAAGCCTGTTCATCCAGGGCGGCATTCGTTGCCCGCTCGACGGCCTCTGGAGCCACCAACTCGGGCGCGAGGGCAAGGTGCTGTTCCTGGAGATCCCGCGCCACGCGCTGACTCGAGACCACCTCCGGGAGATTGCGGACGAAATCGCCACCGTCTGGGCGAAGCGCGACGAGATCTGCGGCCTGCGGTTGACCAACGACCCCGTTTTCGTGGACGAAGCCGCGTTCGAGCCCGAGAACCATCGGTTGTTCGTGGAATTCCCCAGGCGATTGCGATCGCGGGAACGCACGTTCGAGCCGTACAAGATTGCCATCTTCGAGCCGCTCAAGCGGACCACGCGGGAGCACCGGCGCAGCGTGATCGCCGAGGCGGGCTACAACACTTTCCTGCTCGACTCGGAGGACGTCTACATCGACTTCCTGACCGACAGCGGCACGTCTGCCATGAGCTGCTACCAATGGGAGGGGATGACCAACTCCATGGACACCCCCTACACGAGCCACCACTACCTGGAACTGGTGGAGACCTTCAGGGACATCTTGGGGTACGAGTTCATCCTGCCCACGCACCAGGGACGCGCTGCCGAACACATCATGTCTCAGATCATGATTCGTCCAGGGCAGAGCGTGCCCGGCAACATGTACTTCACCACGACAAAGCTTCATCAGGAAATGGCAGGCGGCGTTTTCGTGGACGTGATCGTCGACGAGGCGCACGACCCGGCCAATCCTTTCCCCTGGAAGGGCAACATCAGCCTCGAGAAGCTCCAGGCGGAGATCGACAGGGTGGGCGCCGAAAACGTCGCCTATGTCAGTTTCGAGATGTCGGTCAACATGGCCGGGGGGCAACCCTTCTCGATGGCCAATGTCAAGGAGGTCTCGAGGCTTTGCCAGAAGTACAACATACCGGTGATGTTCGACGCCACCCGGTGCGTCGAGAATGCCTACATGATCCAGAGCAAGGAGCCGGGCCATCGTCACCGGCCGATTCGTGAGATTCTCAGGGAGATGATGAGCTACGGCGACGGCTGCACCATCAGTTGCAAGAAAGACTTCCTGGTCAACATGGGCGGCATCCTGGCGTGCAACAGCGAGGAACTGGCGCGCAAGTTCCAGGCGAAACTGCGGAAATGGGAGGGCGACGTCACCAACGGCGGCCTCGACACGAAAGACATCGTGGCGCTCCATCGCGGGCTCCTGGACTCGATCGAAGACGCCTACATCAAGACTCGAGTCGAGCAGACCCAGTACTTCGGCGAGAGGTTGATCGACGCCGGCGTCCCCATCGTGGTGCCCGCCGGCACCCACGCCATCTTCCTGGACGCCAAGCGGTTCCTGCCGCATATCGACCAGGACGAGTATCCGGCCCAGGCCCTGGCGGCAGCCATCTACCTCGAGACCGGGGTCCGCACCATGGAACGGGGCAACGTCTCGAAAGGACGGAATCCGGAAACCGGCGAGAACTACCGCCCCGCCCTCGAGCTGGTCCGTTGCACCATTCCCAGGAGGGTCTACACCAACTCGCACATCGACTACGTCGTGGACGGTATCGTGCGGCTCCACGAAAAACGGGACCGCATCGGCGGGCTGAAATTCGTCTACGAGCCGAACGTGCTGCGGTTCTTCCAGGGAAGATTCGAACCCCTGGTCCCTTGGGACCTGTGACACCGGGCGCTCGCCGCTCCGATGGCCGCGCGGTGCGCTACGACGGCTCAGGCGGACAGAGCAAAAGGACGCTGGTCACGAGACAAGCTGACGCGATATGGTGTACAATCATCTTCCACGCCCGCTGCGCTGGTGGACCTCGAACGACCTCGTGCAGCAGGCACTCGAACACGTGGTAGACTCGGCGCGGCGACGCTCGAGTCGAGGAGCGGACAAGTCGTAATGTTTGAATCAGAACAATGGGATACCGTCCTTTTCGGCAACGTGACGTTGCGAGACCTGCTCATCTACGTGGCGGTGGCTGTCGTGGGGCTGTGGATCGTGCGCAAGCTCGTTCGTTGGATCTTCGGCAGTCCCGGCAGTGGGTACACTGTTCCGGGGAAATGCGTGAGCTGCGGCTGGGAAGGCAAGGTGAGCAAGTACAAGGGCGTTTGCCCCAAGTGCGGGAGCAGGGCGAAGATCGTCGACCCTCGCCGGCGGCGCTGAGCCCGCACTGCCTCCCTGCCCGCGTCGAGTGTGTCGGGAGCCGCTGCAGGGGGCCTGCCTGCACCATGTCCCTGCTCGTGACCGTCCCCCGGAGAGGCCGCTGGTCTCTTTCCGCGACATGATGCCTACTCCTCCGGTGAAATCCGCCAACGCCTCGAGCCCAACCCCGGCGCACAGGTTGCCGTTTGTGGCACGAGGCCATGTTCTCGAGTCGGACGTGACCCGGCCGGTTCGATCCCTTTTCGCCTGCGACGGCTGGTTCCGCTGCCCCGTCGATTACTCCAAACGGCCCATGCATTCCGGTTCCGCCGGAATTCTTGCCCCCGCAGTGTAACGATTACACAAATGTGGTTATTCCAATCTACAATAGTGACGATTGGTCAGGTGTGCTGCAGGGGTCTTGAGACCGAGGGCTTGCCTGAAATGGCATGCGGGGAGACATCGAAATGGGAAATCGAGTCGGCAGCGTCGAGATACGCGGCGGGGGCCGATGGCGACCGCGGGTCGAGACCGCAACGAGGTCGCGTGGGGGGTCTTCGAGGTCGTCGGTCAACGTGCAGGACCCGTTGAAGGCCGTGGGCTGCATGGTCGGCCTGCTGTTGCTGTTCGCATTGCTCTTCACCTACGTGGTGCTCGAACTCCCGGGGATTTCGCCGGCCGGGCGGCGGGCACAGGTTTCTCCCTGTCATCCCTCCAATGGACCGGCACTGTCGCTGAAGGCCGACTACATGCGTGTGGCGAATCGTGCTTCGGGCGAGATCAAAGGCTTGCTCGAGGCGGCGAGTGAGCGGCGGGCGCACGCCCGTCCCTGAGTGTGTTGGTGGAGGTTGCGGCGGCAGGGGGGCGGCGAGGCAGAGCACCCGCACAAAGGGTCAACGGAAGATCTGGCGAGGCGAACCGGGGGGAGAATCCTCCGCACGTTCCGGCCGCGCGGGACAGAGCCGGCCCTTTCGCACACTTCACACCGCATTTTCCAGTTGACACCAGAACACATCGCAATGTAATGTTTTCCCAAGTATAGTCGGAGCAGCCCTTTGTTCGCGGCGAGGTATCCCCATGCCAACTACACACCGCTTTTCTGGAGGATACCCGCATGCACCCCCTTTCCATCGTACCGTCCCACTTTGGGCGGGCGTTCCCCGTCCTTCTCGTCCTCGTCACCTGGATCGCCGCCTGCCATGAGCCTGACGTCGTCGATCCATCGGGGGGGCGCCGCCTTCCGAGCCTTCCCCCGATGTTCAGGCGTCGCCTGAGCCGGAGGCCGGGGAGCCGTCCCCTGCCCTGACGCCGCCGCCATCAGTGGCCACGTACGTTCCGGTTGCCACGCCCGGCTTCACGCCGGAGCCGGTCAGCAAGCCCACCCCCTGGCCCGCCCCGGGCGACTGGGCTCCGGGCGAGGTCCCCGAAGATCCCGCCGCGAACGCCCCGCCCCTCGACCCCGGCGCCGTCACCGTGCCGTTCGAGGCGTTTCGTTTCCTGTGGACCGGCCCGGACGCGGTTCAGCGAGGCGTCGAGCCTGGCGCCATCGATCCGGAGCGGATGTCTGTGGTCCACGGGCAAGTCGTCGACCGTTGGGGAGAGCCGCTTCCCGGCGTGGACATCTCGGTCCGGGAGGGGGTCGAGTTCGGCACCACGCGGACGCGGGAGGACGGCCGGTTCGACCTGGTGGTGAACGGCGGGCGTTCCCGGCTGTTGCGGTTCGAGGCCGAGGGCTACCTTCCCGCGCAGCGCCGGGTGTCGCCTCGCTGGCAGCGGGAGATCACGCTGGGTCCCGTGGTGTTGGTGGAGCCGGATCCGCGTGTGACCGAGGTGGTTCTGGGGGGAGGCCTGCAAGTGGCCGAGGGGAGCGAGGAGGAGGACGGTGACGGCCGGCGGCGGCTGACGTTGCTGATACCCGGGGGAACGGAAGCCTGGCTGGACCTTCCGGGTCTGGGGCGGCAGCCGCTGGACAGCCTGAGCATCCAGTTGACCGAGTACACGGTGGGGGAGAGCGGTCCAGCCGCCATGCCCGGGGACCTTCCTGCTGCGAGCGGGTACACGTTCGCGTTCGAGGTCACGGTGGGGGAGGCGTGGGCCCTGGGGACGGAGGCCCGTGTGGTATTGAACCGGCCGGTGCCCCTGTACAACGAGAACTTCCTGGACTTCCCTGTCGGCACGACGATACCGGTGGGCTGGTACGACCCGTCCTCGGGGCAGTGGGAGCCATCGGATAGCGGGGTGGTGCTGGAGGTTCTTGGTGTGACGGACGGCGTGGCCGACCTGGACCTGACCGGGACCGGGCGTGCGGCGTCGGAAGCGCAACTGGCAGCCTGGGGAATCGGGGAGGAGGAGCGAGCGGTCCTGGCCGAGCGGTACCCGGCGGGAACGAGCCTGTGGCGTGTGGCGTTGCCCCATTTCTCTTCGTGGGATTCGAATCTGGGTTTCTACCCCCCTGCGGACGCGCGAGCGCCATCCAGTGGACCCGGGAGCCCGGAGTCGGAGTGCGACCCGTGTGCGGAGGCGGGATCGGTTCTGGACGTGCACAACCGGGTTCTGGGGGAATCGATTCCGTTGGCGGGGACGGGGTTCAGCCTGAGGTACCGGAGTGACCGGGTACCCGGTCGTCGAAGTGCCTACCGGTTTGAGATCCCTGTGACCGAAGCGGAGGTCCCCGGGAGTTTGAAGCGAGTGGAAGTGGAACTGGACGTGGCGGGGCAGCATCACACCTGGACGTTTGGTCCGGAGCCTGGGCAATGGTTCACGTTCGAGTGGGACGGCCTGGACGGGTACGGCCGTGAGGTTCTCGGCGTCCAGGTGGTGAACGGCGCGACGGGCTACGTGTACGACGGCGTGTACGAGGAGACCGAGACGTTTGGCTACAGCGGGACGGGCACGGAACTCACGGCGGATGCGACGCGAGAAGAGGTGACGTTGTGGAAGAGTTGGGAAGCGCGGGTGGGGACGTGGGACGCGCGAGCGCAGGGGTTGGGGGGGTGGACTCTCGACGTACACCATGCCTACGACCCGAACGCGCGTGTGCTCTACTACGGGGACGGGCGGATGGAGGCGGCGTGGAGCACGTCCAAGGTCATTGACACGGTGATTGGGGAGGGAGACAGCTTCTATGAGGGCGCGCCTGCGTCCGAGTGGAAGGTGGTTTATCCGCACGGGGTGGTAGGTGATGGAGAGGGTGGCGTCTACGTGTCGGACTACAACCTCTGGGTGGTGCTTCGTTTGAGTCCTGACGGGACGGTGAGCACCTATGCCGGGACGCTGAAGGAGCACGGCTACTGGGGGGACGGCGGCCCAGCGGATGAAGCGGGGCTGTGGAACCCTCTGGGTCTGGACGTGGGTCCTGACGGGTCGCTCTACATCGCGGACAGCCGGAACAACCGTATCCGTCGCGTACGTCCCGACGGGATCATCGAGACGGTGGCGGGGAACGGGGAGACCACCGGGTTCGGGGACGAGAGTCCAGCGACGGAGGCGCAGTTGTACTGGCCTGCGGACGTGGATGTGGACGAGGACGGGAACCTGTACATAGCCGACACCTACCACCACCTGGTCCGGTACGTTGGCCCGGACGGAATCATGCACACGTTGGCCGGGACCGGGGTGCCGGACTACAACGGAGACGGGGGTGAGGCGACCCGTTCACACCTGAACATGCCCAGCGCGGTGGCCTTGGGTCCAGACAGGTTGGTGTACATCGCCGACGCCAGGAATTGCCGAGTGCGTCGTGTGACGTCGGACGGGCGCATCGAGACGGTGGCGGGGCGAGAGGTGTGCACCGCGACCGGGGACGGAGGACCGGCGACGGAGGCGAGCATCGGCATTCCGGTGGAGCTGGATTTCGGCGCGGACGGCTCGCTGTACATCACGGACGACCTGAACGGACGTATCCGTCGGGTGCGTCCTGACGGGATCATCGAGACGGTTGCCGGAGGCCCCCCAGGGGACCTGGGCGACGGAGGCCCGCCGGCGAGCGCGACGCTGGAGAGGCCGGGGGGGGTGTGGGAGGACGACCTGGGGGAACTGTGGGTTGCCGACACCTACCATTACCGCCTGCGCCACATCGGCTGGAGCCTGGTGCCCTACACGGGGGAGCCGTTCGAGTTGGTTTCCGAGGACGGGACGGAGGTCTACCGGTTCGGCGCCGCGGGCCGTCACGAAGAGACGGTGGACGCCTTGACCGGGGTGGTCCTGTTCCGGTTCCACTACGACGAGACCGGACTTCTCTCCGGAGTGGAGGACCGAGACGGACACCTGACCCGGGTCGAGCGAGACGAGAGCGGTCACCCGACCGCGGTGGTGAGTCCTTGGGGAGTGAGAACGGACCTGGAGACCGACAGCAACGGGTATCTCTCGGGCGTGCGCGATCCCACCGGCGCCGAATGGCGGATGAGCAGCACCGCGGACGGGCTTCTGGTGCGTTTGGAGGAGCCCTCCGGGGGCGAGACCGGGCTGGAAGCGCTGGGCGGTGACGGTGCCGCCACGCTGTTTCCATCCGCCTGGACCGGAGACCCATCGGACCGGGAGCACCTCTTCACCTACGACGAACTGGGCTACCTGGTGCGGGACGAGGCCGCGGACGGGTTTGCGACCGAGTTGTCGTGGGAGGAGGACGAAACCGGGTACGAAGCGACCACGACCACCGCCCTGGGCCGGGAGCGCGTCTACCGGGTGGAGCCCACGGGACCCGGGAGCCAGTACCGGGAGACCACCGGCCCCGATGGGCTGACGATTCGTGCCTGGCTGGCCCCGGACCACGAGCGGGTCGTCTACCCGGATGGGACGGACGTGGAGGCGGACTACGGCCCGGACCCTCGGTGGTCCATGGGCGCCCCCGTGCTGGAGAGCTGGCAACTGACCCTCCCCTCGGGCCTGACCGCCTTGGTGTCCCGGACCCGGTCGGTCTTCCTGTCGGACCCGCTGGACCCCTGGAGCCTGGAGTCGCAGACCGACGAGGTCGTGGTGAACGGGAACGCCTGGCAGTCGGCGTACGACGCGGGCCAGCGGACCTGGGAGGTGACGACTCCGGAAGGGCGACAGGCGCGGGCGACCCTGGACGAGAACGGGCGTGTGGTGTCTGTGTCGCCCCCCGGGGTGACCCCTGTTGCGTTCGCCTGGGACGCGGCCGGCCGTCTCGAGGGCGTTGTACAAGGGGACCGGCGGGTCGATGTGGGGTACGACGAGCGGGGGAACGTCTCGAGGCTCACCGACGGTCTGGGCCGGACGGTGCGTTTCGAGCACGACGAAGCGGGCCGGTTGAGAGGTGTCGTCTACCCGGACGGCCGCCGGGTGGAGTTGGGTCTGGACGGCCTGGGGTGGGTGACGAGGTTGACGCCTGCGTCGTCGGGTGACCACGGGCTGCCCCGGACCCCCTTCGGGGCCCTGGCCGGGTACCTTCCCCCGGAGCCGGCGGAAGGCGAGCCATCCGGGGGTGCCCCGGCTCTTCCCGAGGGCGCAATCTCCTACGAGTACAACGCCGACCGCCAGTGGACCCGGGAGGTCCGGTCCACCGGGGAGGCGCTGGTCCTGGACCACGACCCCGAGACCGGGCGACTCTCGCGCATCACCCACCCCGACGGCTGGGTCGAGTTCACCTACGGCACCGAATCGGGGCAGGTCGAGAGCATCGAGAGCAGCGATGGCGTCCAGGTGACCTGGACCTGGGACGGCCCGCTGATGACCCGGGAGACCTGGACGGGCCTGGTCTCCGGGGAGGTGCAACGGACCTGGAACCGGGACCTCCGGGTCGCCTCGGAGACCGTGGCGGCCGGGGACTCCGGTGAAGACACCGGCGCGTCCGACTCCGTGGCCTACATCTACGACCAGGACGGTCTCCTGGCCCGGGCCGGGGACCTGGCCCTGGAGCGAGACCTCTCCACCGGCCGGTTGGAGCGGCTCGACCTGGCCGGGGTCTCGGACCTGCTCACCTGGAACGACTACGGCGAGGTGAGCGACTACGAGGCCCGGGCCGGCGGGGAGGCCCTGTGGGCGTGGCACCTGGACCGGGACGTCCTGGGCCGGGTGGTCCGTCGGACCGAGGAGGAAGCCTCCGGGGCCACGGTCACCGAGTACGTCTACGATTCGGCGGACCGGCTTTCGGAAGTGAAGGAGGACGGCGTCCGCACCTGGAGTTTCACCTACGACGTCAACGGGAACCGGGTGGCGACCTCCGGCACGGAAGGGGAGGTCGCCGCCGAGTACGACGGCCAGGACCGGCTGGTCCGATGGGGCGTGTTCCACTACGCGTACGACGCCCACGGCCGCCTGACCACCCGGACCGACACGAGCACCGGGGAGGAGACCGGGTACCGGTACGACGCCCTGGGCGCCCTGCGGGAGGTCACGCTCCCGGACGGCCGGGTGGTCACCTACGACGTGGACGGCCTCGGCCGTCGAATCGCCCGGCGCGTGGACGGCGTTTCGACCCACGGCTACCTCTACCGCGGCGCCCAGGTCGTTGCCGTGCTCGACGCGGACGGCCGTCTCGCGCAGCGTTTCGTGTACGGCACGCGGTCCCACGTTCCGGACTACCTCATCCAGTACGAGTCCGGCGGGACCGCTCCTCGCCTCTACCGTCTCGAGACCGACCACCTTGGCAGCGTGCGGCGGGTGGTGGACGCCGGGACCGGGGAGGTGGTTCAGCGTCTCGAGTACGACCCGTGGGGCAAGGTCCTGGAGGACACCGCCCCGGGTCTCCAGCCCTTCGGATTTGCCGGCGGCCTGTACGATCCGGCCACCGGGCTTGTGCGATTCGGCGTGCGGGATTATGATCCCGGGGTCGGTCGATGGACAGCCAAGGACCCCATCCTGTTCGCGGGGGGCGACCCGAACCTCTACGGGTACGTGCTGAACGACCCGGTGAACGGGGTGGATCCGTGGGGTACCGCCATCGAGACCGCGTGGGACGCCTTCAACGTCAGTCTGGACATCGCGTCTTTCAGCGCCAACGTGGCCGCCGGCAACTACCCGGCTGCTGCGGTGGACGCGGCAGGGTTGGTCATCGACGCCGCCGCGGCGCTCACCCCGTTCGTCCCGGGAGGCGCCGGGGCGGCGATTGAGTTCTACCGAGGTTCCAAACTTGGACGGAACCTGTACAAAGTAGGGCGGGGGGCGCGCCAGGGGATCGACCACTGCCATCACATCGTCCCGAAGGGGGCGAAGAAGGCCCAACAGGCCCGGGAAGCGCTCCAGCGTCTCGGGGTCGACCTGGACGACGCCATCAACGGGGTCGCCCTCCCCAAGGAGTTCCACCAGGGGGTGCACACGGACGACTACTACAAGGCCATCAACGAGGCTTCCCAGGAGTGGACCACCTTCGAGAAGGCAGCTCAAGACCTCGAAGGGATTCGAAACAACCTGCTGAATCAAGCCAAGGAAGCGGGGTATCTCTGATGGACGCGAGAGTCTGGAAACTGGCGGAAGATTCCAACAAGGACAAGGTGATTCGGACGGACCT
>JAJRTE010000190.1 GCA_024278455.1 Myxococcota bacterium | reverse complement strand
TCGTCACCTGTACCGTCGCCGATATCGCCCTGGAATCGGCCAACTGGGACGAAGTCGTGTCAGGCAGCGGCAAGCTGCTCTGTCTGCTTACACCTCGCGACATCTTCCGCGACGACAGCGCGTGACCCACCTCCCCTCTCCCTTCTCACTTCTCCCTTCTCCCCTCTCCCCTCTCACTTCTCCCCTATCCCTTCTCACTTCTCCCCTCTCCCCTCTCACTTCTCCCCTCTCACTTCTCCCCTCTCCCTTCTCTCTTCTCTCTTCTCTCTTCTCACTTCTCGTTCGTGGGGCTATTCGCCACAAGCCACGTACAACAGGAACTGCCCTGGGTCGTAGGCGGCGACGGCCACCCCGACAGGTCCCGCGTAGCCTCCGAGCGGCGGAAAGGTGTCCCCGTCGATACGCACCAGGTCGTCGCCGTCATCGGCCGACACGCGCCAGTAGTGGGCCACGTCCCTGTCGCCGGGAGCCATCCCCGGATACCCCACGAAGAGATCCGCGTCCCCTGAAGCGCTCGACACCTCCACCTCGACCCACCCCGCCTCGCCCGGGACATCGACACAGAAGAAGGCCGCGCCTCCCTCGGTGTACAGGTCGGCTTCCACTCTCGCCGGCCAGGCAGACTGCTCGAGGGTTCCCGACGCGAACTCGTCGCACGTGACCGGAGTCGCGTCGCCGCACCCGCCGGGAACGGAGCCGTCGCCCACACCGATCTCCAGGTGCCGCACGGCTGTTTGCTGGTTCTCGTCCGACACCTCCACGTCCAGCGCATACCGGCCAGGTTCTGGAAAGGTCCCCGACAAGAGGCCATCCTCGGTCAACGTGACGTCGGACAGGCTCGAGGACACCAGCGACCAGGCAAGTGCCCCCTGCCCACCCGCGGCATCGAGCATGACCTCGTAGGGCACGCCAGCCGTGGCATTTGGCACGAACGGGGTCTGAATGTCCAGCCGGTCGCTGCACCGCAGGACCAGCGCGGCCTCGCCCTCTCCGCCGGCCGCGGCGACGGCCGCCGGGAGCATTCCATCATAGTCGACAAGCGGGGGCAGCCCGGACGATCCCAACGCGATCAGCGCCGGCAGGTCCGGTGCATCGAAAGCGGCGGCCACGTAGTCGGCGAACGACGAACTCCCCGCGCCCATGCCCGGCCGGCCCAGGTAGATCCCCACGGCCGGCCCTTCGGCGGCTCGATGGGCACTGATATCGAACGCTGTGATGTTCGCGGGGACCTCCACCTCGTAAAAGAGCACTCCACCCGGCGTGGCAAGACCTGCTGGCGCACCCAGCGCAGTCGCGTCGAACGCCAGGTCAACAGTGACGTCACTCTCACCAGAGCACGACAACCGCGCCGGAGCCGGGGCCCAGAGCGGAAGCGTTCGCATTTCGCCGAGACCGGTGGCGTCCTGCACGGACACGGCCACGGCGTAGGTCCCCGGAACGTCGATCTGTCCCGAGATGATGCCGTCCTCGGACAGGGCCAACCCATCCGGGAGCGGTCCCCCTGGCAGCGTCCGCCACGGCGGCGTGCCCGAGACCACCTCCAGCACCGCCTCGTAGGGCGCTCCGACGCGGGCGTTCGGGAGGATCGATGTCGCCAGGACGGCACCGGAACTACAGGCGACACGCAAGGTCATGTCCCCCGGCTCGGTGGCCGCGAGCACCACCGCGATATCGGCGCCAAAAGACGTGTAGTACGACAAGGATGTTGCGCTCGCTTCGTGGAGCCGTACTTCGGCCTCACCCGGTTCGGCGGCAGTCACGTAGTAGTAGCCCACCGTGTCCGACCCGGGAGCTTCCCCGCGGCGTCCCAGGAAGAGGGCGGGATCACCGTTGCCGCTTTCAGCGGTCAGGGTCACGAGGGTCGTCCCGGCAGGCGGGAGCGCCAGGGAGAAAAACGCTACCGACTCCTCCGAGTCGAACAGGTACCCGCCCCATTCGTCCATCGCACTGCGCACCAGCGACACCGTGACATCCGACCCGCATGCCAACGGTCGCACAGTGTTCCACGGGGAGACCGACACACCATAGGTCTCACGGTCCTCCTGCCCGCTTCCGTCCTTCAGGCGGACCACGAACGCGAAGTACCCGCCGGCGCTCGGCACGCCACTCAACCTGCCCGTCCCCGCGTCCAGGGCCAGCCCCCACGGCAGCGTCCCATCGACGACGTCGAAGCGATAGGGAGGGACCCCGCCCGTGAAATCCAACTCGGCTCCGTAGGCCGCGCGCTCCACCCCGGCCGGCAGATCGGCCGGGACCAGCTCGAGCGGTGCAGCGGTCGGACTCGGCATGTCGCCGTCCCCGGTGGCCGAGTTGCACGCACAGGCCAACCCAAGGAGCACGACGACCGTCCACGGGAGGAGAGGCCAACGACCTCGCCAGCACGTGTCCGGCCCGCCCCCGCCTCCCGACCAGGTGCCGGGACATCGCAACGGCACAGGTACGTCGCGACCCACTGAGCCCCTGTCCCCATTCGCGCCTCGCATGCCGACTCCTCCCTGCCTCGATCTTCGTTGTTGATTGTAGCACAACCTTCCGGCCAGGAACGGACATTTCGTGGCCGATCCTGGCACCGGCCCCAGGAACAGAC
>JAJRTE010000012.1 GCA_024278455.1 Myxococcota bacterium | reverse complement strand
TCCGGCCACACATCGAATGCCAGGTCCTCGAGAACGACGGTACTTCCCGAGACGTAGGAGACGGGGGCCCCGCACCCGCCGGATACCGCACCGTCCTCACCACAGGGATCTCTCCACTGGGGAGCCTCGAGCACGGGACAAGGCGGTGCGCTGCAATCGTCCGCGACCGGGGTCATGCCCTGGCCGCCGAAGGCCAGTGAACGGACACGCGCTCCGACGACCGTGGTGGCACACGCCAGGGATTGCAGGCCGGCGGTCTCGTCGAGCCACGACGCTGCCAGGAACACGTCTCCGACCACCTCGCTCGGGGACACGGCCGCGATGAGCAGGTCCCCTCGGGCCTGGCCGAGCACATCGATAGCGGTTCCTCCGGCGACCTCCCACGCAACGCGGGCCAGGCTCGGGCGGTCCGGACCATCTCCTCCCACCTCGCTCGCCGGCCCGCCGCCCGGACTTCCCCATGATGGATCGTGCCCATTCCCGGCGTTCAGACCGCTTGCGCACATTCCCTCCAGCCCTTTCGTGCAACAGCGGGCGCCTCGAGCGTCCAGCACATCGACATGCAGGCGGTAGATCCGCCCCGCCGCGAGTTCGGGACAGGCCTGGAGGTCGATGGTGCGAGCGTTTTCGTACCCATCGAGCGAGGCGCCGCCCGGCAGGGTGGTGGCGTCGAGCGTCCAGAGCGGTGCGAGCAAGACGGCCTGAAGCCACATACCTGTCATGTGTTGCCACCTCCTCGAGCCTCGCGGCAGGCAGCGAGATCGCGGTCGCGCCCTTCGCGCGGCACCGGCCTCGGCGGACTGCGGCGGCCCTGCCAGCCCCCGCGGAGTAGCGCGCGTCGTTTCTGACGCACCTGGATAGCCGTAATAGCGAGATGTTACGATAGTCGCCCCACGTTTGCAAGCACCGTGACCATCCTTTCCTCCTCGATGCAGGCCCCGGGGTCGCCAGGGAAATCCATTTCTCCGCCCAGGGCAAGGCGGCTATAATCTGTACCGATCGGCGAGATTGGGGTCTTTGGGTCGGGGTCTTCGGGTCGGGGCATGTTGGGTCCTGGTGGTGGTGCAGGGAGGTGGTGGCATGCAGTGGCATCGGCCATGGAGAGAATCGGGACGGAAACAGGCTCGCCGGAGGTGGATCCAGGCCTGGAAGGCGGGCGTCGTGGCGATCGCGATCTTCGCCGGGGCATGTGGCCCAACCCAGGACCCGAGCAGCGCCGGCGACGTTGAAATCGAGCTGCCGTGGTCCAGCCCGGAGCCCCCCGCTGGGGAGGCCACGTCAACCCCTGCCGTCGAAGAGATCACCTTCTCCCTCACGCCGCGCGCGCCGACACCATATCCGGGCGACGACGACGCATCCTCCTCGAGCACCGTCACGCCCTCTCCGACACCACTGGCGTCGCCCTACCCGGTCACCCCCTCACTGCCCCCGGATGACGGCAGCCCCGGGCCAATCCCCGCGGACGACGACGGCGATGCCACGGCCACGCCAGGCCCGGGCACCGCCGCCCCCCCCACCCCGGAGCCCACGCCACACGACGACGACGGTGCCGGCACCCCGAATCCGAACACCGACCTGGATGGCGACGGCTTCGACACGGCCGGAGGCGACTGCGATGACAGCGATCCCGCCGTCTACCCGAACGCCGATGAAATCTGCGACAGCAAGGACAACGACTGCGACGGCCTCGAGGACGACCGCGACCCGGACGCGGTGGACGTGCCGGTCTGGTATCTCGATGCCGACGGCGACGGCTATGGCGACCGGGCAGGTCAGGTGTCCCAGCACCGCTGCGACCCGCCCCCCGGATACGCGGACAATGCCACCGACTGCGACGATTCCCAACCCGACGTCTACCCGGGCGCGGAAGAACTGTGCGACGGCGAGGACAACGACTGCGACATCCAGATCGATGAAGGCCCCGACGCCGACGCCGATGGCTACTCGAGCTGCCACGACTGCGACGACCAGGATTCGGCCACGTACCCGGATGCGATGGAAGTCTGCGACGGCAAGGACAACGACTGCGACACGGTCGTCGACGAGGACGTAGAATTGCAGACCTTCTACCTCGACAGCGATGGTGATGGATTCGGAAACACGGCGTCTACGACCCAGGGATGCACCGTCCCTGGCGGCTATTCTCCGGCCGGAGACGACTGCGACGACACCGACACGACGACCTACCCGGGTGCGACGGAATCCTGCGACGGAGCGGACAACGACTGCGACGGCGCCATCGACGAGGACGTTCTGCTCACCTGGTACCTGGACTACGACGGCGACGGGTACGGGGGAGACCGGTGGTCCATCGAAGCCTGCGAGGCCCCAACTCCCCAGTACGTCCCGTCCAACGACGATTGCGACGACACCCGCGATGACATCTTCCCCGGCAATACCGAGGCATGCGACGAACTGGACCACAATTGCGACGGATTCGTGGACAACGACCAGGATCGGGACAACGCCTCGAGCGCCCTCTGCGGTGGGACCGACTGCGACGACACCGATCCGCTCATCTACCCGGGTGCCCAGACCGCCTGCGATGACACAGATCACGACTGCGACGGACGCATCGACAACGACGCCGACGGCGACGGTTTCGCCGACGCTGCGTGCGGGGGCTCCGACTGCGACGACAGTGCAGGCACCACCTTCCCGGGCGCCCCGCCGGGCTGCGACGACACCGACCATGACTGCGATGGACTCGTGGACAACGACAGCGACGCCGACGGATGGTCGAACATGGCATGCGGAGGCTCCGATTGCAACGATCTCAACCCGGCTATTCGCCCTGATGCGAACGGGCTATGTGCCCTCGGAACAAGCTGCAACGACATTCTCGAGAACGACTTCGGCGATACCGACGGCGTCTACGTGGTCGATCCGGACGGTTTCGACTCCGGAACCCTCCCGTTCCAGGTCACCTGCGACATGACTACCGATGGCGGGGGTTGGACCATCGTGCTCGACTGGGACAGGGAAACCCGTGGAGACGACCTGGATGCCTTCGAAACGGAAATGGAGAGACTCTACAACGACATGGGCGAGTTCTCGGACGCCCTTGGTCCGTTCATCCAGTGGTCCGACCTGGATGGCACTGCCGACGTGATGGCGTACCAGGCGACCGTGCCCGTCCCGAATGGCGGCGAAGTCCGCTTCTCCATCCACTACGATGGTCAGAGCATGGAGAAGTCGGGCACGTTCCTGTTCGCGGAAGCAGGCGGCGCGGAATGGAACCTCCTGTGCCGCGACGACACACGGTCCAAGGATTTCAGCGAAGAGGAGTGGGCGTACCACCCACAGTACACGTGCGCCGACAGCGCCACTGGGACCTGGACCTGGCAAGATACCTTGCAGGCCGATGTCGCGATCGCCGTCGGCGCCATCCACCTGCGCTCGTTCCACACCGACACCAATCACGGCGATGTGTCCCGCCTGTACCAACTCCGGGTCGCGGTGCGGTGACACACGGCACCGTCCGGGATGGCGGCCCGCCCCTGCTTGCACCGATCAACGACAAGGTACTCGGGAATCGACACCGGCGGCTGGGGCTGGTCGCGGAAGGGTGGGCCAGGACCTGTCAGTACTCCACCTTTTCCAGGTACCCGCATTCCGGGCCGGTAATGGGATCCACGGCCGGCAGTTCAAAGTGTTCTGTTTCAGTGTAGCTACCCATGATGACCGCGATCACCCAACATCCGTCAGGGTTCAGGTTCACCGCATCCTCGCTCCACTTGAGCTTGTCTGTCAGGGTCTGGTAGGCGTAGGCCTCTATCTTGCCTGTCGAACACTGGGGAAAGGAGCCCAAATCGGTCACACCGCAAATGCCATCCTCGTCCGCCGCCTCGACGGAGCCGACCGTCCGTTCGTTCACCTTCACGGTCATCTCGTCCGACGAACAGTTGTAGATACGCAACTCGTACAGGTCGCCGTCGATCTTCCCGTCGCAGTTCCCGGACACGTCGTTGCAAGCGACCGACACGGCCCCCAACGCAAAGCCCAGACCAACCAGCCACGCAGCTCTCTCAGGACTCATCGCATCGTCTCCCCGTGCGGTGGACCGTCACCCAGAACGCGAACGAACGCGAGCGCCACCGTATCCCGCCCCGACACCATACCGTCCGGACCGGCGGCGGTCAACGGTTCGCCCCCCATCAGATGTACTTCACCTTGCGCACACCTTGCGGCACCCCGAACGTGCCGACCAGACGCTTCAGATCGTCCAGGGAAGCGACCTTGACCGCGCTGTTTCGATTGTACACCTCCAGGACTTCCTGCAACTCCTGCTCGCTGTCGTTGTAGATACCGCTGTAGACCGCTGGCTTGAACAGCCCCATCCTGGCCAACTCCGGACCGGACAGGCGCCGATACTTGGCCCGAGTGCGCCGATCCACGATGGCGGTGTCCCCCTCGTAGCCGATAGTGAACAGGAAGTCGTCTCGAGCGAAGCTATGTTTCCCCTTGGCCATTGCCAATATACCTCGTGCAGGGAGCGTGACGGAACCACGACGCCATTATGCCGCAGGAAACCGGTGCTCGCAAGTCCGACAATCCACCGATCATGCCCTCGGTTCGTTTCCTGGTTCGACCCGAAGGCGGCCCTACGTTGCCCGGCCAGGATCTTCGATGCGGGCCGGGTCGACGCCGTGGGCGTCCAGCATCGCGCGGTTGTTCTTCACCGCGAGCAACGCGCCGATGACAAACGAGAACCGCTGTGGATGGGAGGAGCGTTGCGCCGTCCTGAGCAGGTCCTTGATGGCCTTGCGCTCCAGCGGGGAAGCCTGGGCATAGGAGGAGCGGAGCACACGCAGGGCCATTCCAAGGTCCTCCAGGGTCGGGGGGCCGTGCGGAATGGACAGGCGCTCCTTCCTGGGCGACGCCTCGTAGTTGGAAAAGAAGGTCTGCAGCCGCCGAGCATGGGCATCGAGGCGGTTGAACTGGGCGAGGAGCCACAAACTACCCTGCCGGAGCTGTGCAGGGGTCATCCGCCTGGGAACGAAGGTGACCACGTTGAACAGGGAGGGGACGAAGTGGTCTCCGGCAAGCTTGCGCCCCACCTCGGCCGCCCTGTCCCAGTCGTTCCACCGGCCCTCGGAAGCCATCCGATCCTTGAGCCGGGTTCCCTCGAGCGCCTGTACCGGGTAGACCCGGACCTCGGCCACGCCGATGTCGGTGAAGAAGTCGAACTGGCGCTGGAAAATGGAGATGTCGTCGTTGTCGAAGCCCACCATGCACCCGCCCGAGACGAGGATGCCGTGCTCGTGAAAGACTCGCACATCCTCCCCGATGTCCCTCCGGAGGTTCTGGAGCTTGTTGGCCTCCTCGAGGCTGGCCTCGTCCGGGCTCCCGATGCCGATGGAGACTCGAGTCAGCCCTGCCTCGGCAGCCAGTTCCAGGAACTCGACGTCCCGGGCCGTCTCCAGGGAGAGTGAGGCGGACAGCGCCATGGGATGGCGCTTGGCGCGGTTCCAGGCTCGAATGGCCTTCAGCAGTGCCTTCGCCTGCCTTCGGCCGGCAGAGAAGTTGTCGTCCACGAGCCACACGAACCTCAAGCCGAGCCGATGGAGCTGGTCGAGTTCCTCCAGGACCGTGCCGATGGGCTTGCGCCTCACCTTGCGTCCCAGGTAGGTGATCGCGGCGCAGTACTCGCAGTCCCAGGGGCAGCCGCGGCTGGTCTGCACGATACCGCTCATGTAGCGCTTCAGCGTGGAGGGTTCGAAGCTCGAGTAGTCCGGAACCGGCGAGATGGACAGGTCGAACCGCTCCGTCTCCCGGTAGGCCGGTTCGTGCCGGCCCTCGAGGTAGTCCTGGAGGAAACGCGGCCAGATGCGCTCGGCCTCCCCGATGATCAGTACGTCTGAGAACGGCCGGAACTTCTCGGGCGTGATGGAGACGGCCGGCCCCCCGCACACGATCAGGGCGCCTCGCCCGCGAAAAGCCTCGGCAATCTCGCGCGCGCTCTCGGTGTGGAACTGGTGGCCGCTGATGCCCACGATGTCGTAGGGTTCATCGAAGTCGATGGGCTCCAGGTTGGCGTCGATGATGCGGACACGGAACTCGGCGGGCGTCAAGGCCGCGACCGTGGCAAGTCCAGCGTGGAGCAGCAGCGAGGAGCGGCGCACCAGCGGCTCGGCGGCCCGAATGTCGAGATAGCACGGCGGGGGGCTCTTTGGATAGACGAGCAGCAGCTTCCTGTCCATGGTTTGATCGGCCTCCCGACTGTTCGAGGTTGGCGTTCCCGGGGTGCTGCCGGTGTGCAGCCGGATCATCGACCCCTCGGTGGACCGTCGTGGCTCGCATCTGAATGGCTGGAACCAATGTAACATACAACGAATACCTGTACCATTGCCATGTCACGCATGGCGCGGATTCGTCATGGAGTCCAGGTCTTGCGTCGTCTTGGCGGTAGCGGTGCTCGAGAGGGACGGGTGGGAAGACAGCGGTAGAGTGGGCGAAGCGCAGGTACAGGCGCCTGGTCGCGGCGGGGGCGATGGTGACAGAGGCGGCGACCGCGGCGAGATACCAACGGCATGTCATGACTGGCTTTTGTGCTTGACAAGAGGGGCACAATGGGCTAACTGCTGGTTTGTGGCCTTGATTGGTCCTTGGAACGTCAGCAGCATTTCGGAGTACCCGAATGAGACGCGTCCTGGTGATCGCGTATTCCCAGAGTGGTCAACTGACACGCATCATGGAATCGATCCTCGGGCCTTTGAGGGAAAGCGCGGAGGTGGAGGTCACGGTGGAGACGCTCCGTCCCCGTGTTCGGTACCCTTTCCCCTGGCCCCTGCGGGACTTCTTTCAGATCGTCCCGGAATGCGTGCAGCTCGTTCCGCCCCCGATGGCGCCATTCACGTTCGATGAGAAGGCGGAGTGGGACCTGGTCATCGTGCCCTACCAGGTGTGGTTCCTGTCCCCGTCGCTCCCCGTGACCGGTTTTCTCCGATCGGTGGAGGGGGCTCGAGTGCTTCGTGGCAGGCCGGTGATCACGGTTATCGGTTGTCGTGACATGTGGGTGATGGCCCAGGAGAAGGTCAAGCGGCTGCTGGCGGCCCATGGTGCGGTCCTGATCGACAACATCGCGCTGACCGACCATCGCTCCGGGTTGGCCTCGATCATCAACACCCCGATCTGGGTGCTGACCGGCAATAAGGCCACTCTTCTGGGTGCGCTCCCGTGCCCGGGAGTGGATGACAGGGACGTGCGGGAGGCGCGCCGGTTCGGCCAGGCCATCCTGGACGGATTGCTCGAGGGCGCCGTGGACCGTAGGGAGACCCTGCTGCGCGGTCTGGGCGCGGTCACGATCGACCCGCGGCTGATTCCCGTGGAGTGGGCGGGGGAAGCCTTCTTCCGCCTGTGGAGCCGTCTGGCCCGGCTCTCGGGGCCGCAGGGGTCGCTACGCCGGGATCCGGTGACGATCCTCTTCGCCCTGTCGCTTCCCGTCATGCTGTTGACAGTGGTACCATCCATTCTGGCGGTGCAGCGGGTGCTCCGCCCGATTCTCGGATCGTTCATCGACAGGCAGGCCGATCGGTATGCCCTGCCTTCGGGCCGGAAGCGGTCTTTAACCTGGACGCAGCAGAATGGCACGTAGAAGAAGCGTACTCGTGACCGGCGCGTCGGCAGGCATTGGCCATGCGCTCGTGCTACGACTGGACAAAATGGGGTTCCGCGTCTTCGGAACCGTGCGCAGACCACCGGACGCAGAGGCTCTGGAGCGCGCGACCGGTGGCAACGTCCGCCCGGTGCTCATGGACATCACGGTGCCGGAGACCGTTGCAGCCGCCAAGCTCGAGGTGGCGGCGTGTGTGGAGACGGATGGGCTCCATGCGCTGGTCAACAATGCGGGCGCGATCTATGGCGGTCCCGCGGAGTTTCAGGACCTGGATGTCGTGAGGCAACAGCTCGAGATCAACCTCATCGGCCACATTGCGGTCACTCAAGCGTTCTTGCCCCTGCTCCGGATGGGGCGCGGGCGGATCATCAACGTGGGATCGGGGCACCGTTTCGCCCCGGCACCTTTCGTGGCTGCCTACTGCGCGTCCAAGAGCGGTCTTGGGGCATTCTCCGACGCCCTCCGGATGGAACTCATGCAGTGGGGAATCTCCGTGGTCATGGTGGATCCCGGGGCCACCGACACGCCGATGTGGGACAAGTCCCTGCCGAGGACAGAGGCGCATTTCCAGCAACTTCCAGCAGAGGCGCAGGCGCTCTACCACGACGCCTTCTACCGCACGGGACGGTTTTTCGAGCGGCTCAGGAGGCACGGCACGTCCCCGGAGCGGGCTGCTCGAGTGATCGCGCGTGCCGTGGCCGCTCGACGGCCGAGGCGTCTCTACCTGTCTGGCACGGACACCCTTGTCGGCTATCTGGGCTACACGTTCTTGCCTCGATCGCTCTACCACCGACTGTTGGCCCGGCTTGCCGGAGTTGGCCAGGCGACGGGCGTCGGCCCGGGCGCCGGGCCGACGGGCAGAACGCGGTGAGCGGCGGACGGTGGCTTACCTCGAGGCCGCGACCGCGCCGGGGGGGGCGGGACGGGGCGCCGCCGCGGCGTTCGAGCGCGGGGGCGCTCGGGGGTCAGGCCGGATACGGTATGGTGGCAGATTCCGCATGCTCGGCTCGCTCCCGAGCCTGGAAGTGCAGCAAGGCGAGAAAGTTGGTGATGGCCAGCATGTATCTCTGGGGATGGCTCGAGCGTCGCGCGAAGCCGATCATGCGCCACAGGGCCTTTCTATCGGCCGAAGAGGCCTCGCTCAGCACATACCGCGCGACGCGCCAGGTCATGTCCAGGTCTGCCGGCCTGCCCGGGATCCTGAGCTTCCCCTTCTTGGGCGATCCTTCGTAGTTCGCGAAGAAGGTGCGGAGCCGGTGCAGGAACGGTTCGGTGTCGTAGAGCTGCCACCGGAGCCATGCCATGCCCTGGCGAAGCTGGTCGATGGTCATGTTCTTCGGGACCAAGGTGAACGTGTTCGCGGCGTCTGCGTGCTCCGGGTCCTGTCGAATCGCATCGACTATATCGATGTATCTCCCCTCGGCGATGATACGCTCCTTGAGGCGGGACCCGTCCACGGCCTGAAGTGGGAAGACCTGCACGGCGGGGATTCCGGCACGCATGATGAAGTCCCGCTGTTGCCGGAAGATCGACAGGTCGTCGTGGTCGAACCCTATCATGCAGACGCTCCGGACGATGATGCCGTGCTCGTGAATCCGCCTGATACTCTCCAGAAGGTCCGCCTCGAGGTTCTGGAGCTTGTTCGTTTCCTTGAGGCTCTCCTCGTTGGGCGTTTCGATGCCGATCACCAGACGGGTCAGCCCGGCTTCGGCAGCCAGCTCGAGGAGCGTTTCGTCTTTTGCGATGTCGATCGAGACCTGAGTCACGAAGGAGGCAGGCTTGTTCTGCTCGCGGTTCCAGTCCCGAATCTCCCGCAACAGAGCCTTGACGTGGGCCGGCTTGGCGGTCAGGTTGTCGTCTGCGAGGAGGATGGTGGTAAGCCCCATGCTGTGGAGGCGTTCGATCTCGCGCATGATGGCAGAAATCGGCTTGTAGCGCATGCGCCGTCCCCCGAAGCTCGGCACGGCGCAGAACTCGCAGTTGTAGGGACATCCGCGACTGCACTGGACGATTCCGCCGAAGTACTGGTCCACGACGGCTTGCGGGATGCTGGAGTAGTCGGGCATGGGGGGGGCGGAGAGGTCGATCCGATCCGTTTCCCGGTACTCGCGCGCGTGGGTCCCGCGGGCGAAGTCGTGGAGGAATCGAGGCCAGATACGCTCGGCCTCGCCGATGATGAGCACGTCCGCGTGGTCTCGAAACCGCTCGGGGGCGAGCGAGACTGCCGGGCCTCCCCAGACCACCTTCACGCCCCGCCGGGAGAACTCCCGAGCGATGCGAAGAGCGTTGCGTCCCTGGGTGATCAGACCGCTGATCCCCACCAGGTCGACCGGCTCGTCGAAGTCGATGGGTTGCACCGCTTCGTCCACGATCCGGACCTCCCATTCGGGACGGGTCAGCGCAGCGATCGTGGCCAGCGAGACGGGCAGGAAGGCCGCTCTTTTGTTGAGGAAACGGGAAAGTCGGTCGAACTCGTTCGTCGCGGCACCCATGCGCGGCCAGACCAGCAGTAGTTTCCTTTTGCCTGACATGTCTTGATCCCTTCTCGAGGAGGTGTGACGATGCGCCGAGACGGCCTTGGTCGAGAGCGCGTGCGCGGGGAGCAGCCGCTGGAGCCGGGTAGCCGCATCATGGAAAGGGTGAAAGGCAGCGTTCGGGCACCGCCTGGTGGCGTGCTGTACTCGCCCCTTCTCGTCCCGCAGCCACGGTCAGGCTCGCCATTTTGGTGATGCATCTTTTTTCATACCCTATTCTACCAGGCCGTCGTCTCTGAAGGAAGAGGGGGCTTGCTTCAAACATTTTGGTACCGATCGAAAAAAACGGTGCTACAATGGCGTGGTGAAAAAGCCAGCTTTTCGCAAGCGAGCCGGTTTTCTCGATCGTATCTATAAGCGGATTCTCCCCCGACGGCCTAATTGGCTGAAAAATGGAGTTTTTTTGGAACAAGCCGTCTTGTCTCGAGCCTGCCAAGGGACACGTTGCGGTGGGTAACGTTTTCGCGGGATAGGAGGGCGGGATGGCGCCTGTTTCGTGTCACGAGCAACCACTTCAAGGAAAGGCGGAGGAACATGTCGCTAATAAAGAAGAAAAAGAAGAAGAAGCCGTTCAAAGCACATGCGCACGGAGCCGGGGGCGGCCAAGTGTCGACGGCGCGCCCAGTGCAGGAGTTCAAGCTGGCGCCCTGTATTCACGCCTGCCCGAGCGGGAACGACGTGCGGGGGTGGCTGACCGTCATCGCCCAGCGTGAGAAGCTCAAGATCGGTCTCGAGGAGGCGTTGGACCGGGCGTGGCAGCTCTACATGGAGACCAACCCGCTGCCCGCGATCATGGGTCGCGTGTGTCCCCACCCGTGCGAGGGGTCGTGCAACCGAGAACACAAGGATGGTTCGGTGGCGATCAACTCGGTGGAGCGCTCGATCGGTGATTGGGGCATCGAGCGCGGGCTCAAGCCGTCTCTCATCGACGCGGGCGGTCCGTTCGATGAGAAGATCGCCGTCGTGGGTGCTGGCCCTTCGGGCTTGTCGTGCGCTTACCAGCTTGCGCGCCGAGGGTACAAGGTGACCCTGTTCGAGAGCTTCCCCCGGCCGGGGGGCATGCTGCGATACGGCATTCCCGAGTATCGCTTGCCGCGGGACATCATCGACGCGGAAGCGGCACGGATCGAGGCGTTGGGAGTGGAATTCCGGTACGACACCAGTGTCGGAAAGGACATCAGCCTGGAGCAGCTTCGCGACGAGTACGCCGCAGTGTTCGTTGGAATCGGGGCGCACGTGGGCAAGAAGCTCGGCGTTCCCGGCGAGGACGGGCCTGGCGTGTACACGGGGACCGACTTCCTGCGCCGCGTGAACATGGGTGACAGGCCCCCTGTGGGCAGCAAGGTGGTCGTCATCGGCGGGGGAGACACGGCCATCGATGCTAGCCGCGTGGCCAAGCGTCTCGTGGCGGACTCCGCGGCGGTAAGTCGGCGGATGGGGGCCGAGGTCACCATTCTCTACCGGCGCACCCGTGTCGAAATGCCGGCCATCGAGCGAGAAATCGAAGAAGCGCTCGAGGAAGGCATCCGCCTCGAGTTCCTGGCTGCTCCAGCCAAGATCATCCGCGACGAGAACGGGAATGTCACGCGCATGGTCATTCAGCGCATGGAACTGGGCGAGCCGGACGCCTCGGGACGGCGGCGGCCGGTACCCATCGAAGGCAAGGTCGACGAGATCGACGTGGAGACCGTCATCACCGCGGTCAGCCAGGCCCCGGCCGGCAAGGCGCTCGGGCTCGAGGGCAACTGGATCGATGCCGACGACTGGGGCCGGACGGCCATCGACGGGATCTGGTCAGGGGGCGACAACGTCAATCTCGGTATCGCCACCACCGCGATTGGCCAGGGCAGGCGCGCGGCGGAGAGTATTCACGCCACCCTGCGCGGCCTCGAGCACCCCGTTCCGGCCGAAGAGGAGGTCATCACCCACGAACGCCTCCTCATGGACTGGTATCCGCCCGCCGAGCCTGCGATTCGCAACATCGCGGGGCCGGAGGAACGGCTGGCCGATCCCCTGGCCGAATTCGACCGCGGCATCACCCAGCAGCAGATGATCGACGAAGTCGCCCGCTGCTTCTCTTGCGGTTCCTGCTTCGGGTGTGACAACTGCTGGATGTATTGCACACCTTCTTGCTTCAAGAAGCTCTCGGAGCCCAGGCCAGGCTACTACTACAGCGTCGACCTGTCCACGTGCGATGGGTGCAAGAAGTGCGCCGAGCAGTGCCCGTGCGGCTTCCTCGTCATGCGCTAGCCGGATGGAGCGCCCCTACCGAATTCGCCTTTCCGCTACATGGCTGAACGGGTGTGGCAGACGACAGCGGGAGGGCGGACGCCTGTTCCCCCCCTCTTCCTCGATCGAGCGATGGTCCCGGCATGACCGGGGGCGTGACGAAGAGACGAATTCCATGCTCCCCTGTTTTCGGCGCCCCGAAGACCCAAAGATCATGTATAGATTGCAGTGTCTCACCAGGTCGATCCCCATGCGGCGCGTGCATCACCGCACGCGGGATTGACCCGAGACCTTGCCAACCCGCAATGGAGGGAGGAAGCAACATGTCATCTCGCACGAACCTCGTGACTGGAGCGACGGGCTTTTCCGGGTCCCACGTGGTGGGAGAGCTTCTCAAGGCCGGCGAGCAGGTCATCGGAACAGACCTTTCGCGCAACCTCGAGAACGCGGCGCACATGGCGATCATTCGGGACACGGCGTTCGACCCGCAGCACCCCAACCTCGAGCTTATTCCCGCGGACCTGCTCGATCCACCGAGCCTGCAGCGCCTGGCAGCGCGCAAACCGACGCGAGTGTTCCACACCGCCTCGCTCTACGACTACAGTGCGCCCATGTCCCGGCTCGAACGGATCAACGTCCAGGGGGCGCGCAACCTGCTCGCCGCGGTGAAAGACCTGCCGCTCGAGCGGTTCGTCCACTGGAGCACGTGCGGTGTGTTCGGAAAGCCGTACACGGCGGCGGATGGGAAGCGGGTCAACGTGCCCTTCACGGAGGAGTCGCCATCGCCCCGGAACACGCCGGACGATGCCACGGAGCCGACAGGGACCCACCTGGTCAACGCTTACTCGATGACCAAGTGGCGCCAGGAGAAGATGATGTGGGCCGCCCACCGAAAGGAGGGATTGCCGCTGACCGTCATCCGGCCGGCACCGATCTACGGACCGGGGAGTTCCTACGGCCACGGCGGCATCATCCTCACCATCGCCAACGGATTCCTCCCCGTCATCCCCCTCGACGCGCGCAACTATGTCACGACATCGGTGCACGCTCGTGACGTGGCGCGGTTCGCCTGCTTCATCGCGGACCACCCGGAGGCGGTCGGTGAAGACTACAACGTGGTGGACGATAGCATCATCTCCTACTACGAATTCCTGCGCTACATCGCGCTGCTCACGGGCCGCAAGATGGTGGACCTCCCCGTGGTCGACCTCAAGACCGTTCGCTACCCCTTCATCGCTGCCGCGAAGACCTGGACATGGCTCGAGCAAACGTTCGGGGTGCCTCGAGTGCGCGTGTTCGAGGTTCAGTCGGCGACCTATGTCAGCTCGAGCTACTGGTTGAGCAACCGGAAGAGCCTGGCCACGGGGTTCACCTATCTCTACCCCGACGTTCGGGAAGGGCTCAAGGACACGGTGGCCTGGTTCAGGCAAGCGGGATGGTTGACGGATCGGAGGAAGCTCCTGACTGCCTGACACGCGCTCGAGGACACGCCAACGCAGGGAAGCCTGCTGGGCTCTCGAGGCAGCGGCCGAGAGACGCCAAGAATCAAGGGGCGTTCGCTACTCGATCAGGACGGTCACGCACCATTCGTCGAGCGTCCCCGTCTCTCCCGCCTCCAAGTCGGAGACGATGAGATACCATGGGCCCTCCGAGGGCAGGCGGTTGAGTCCACTCAGAGGCTCCGCCGGCTGGTAGGATCCCAGGATCGCGGGAGCCGTGGTCCGGCACTGATCCTCCGCAGGGTACGCCGTGAGATCGTCGAACGTCACGTCGATGTCGTCACCCTGACACGCACTGGATGACGGGGGAGCACCGGGCTGATCGAGCAGGACCACCGTGGTGCCCGCGTGAGCGACCTCGGCATGGAGCTGCCCCACGGAGGTGTGGGTCACGACCAGGTCGATGTCCACATCGAGAATATTGCCCTCTTCAACAACTTCGATCGTATCTTCCAGGCCGCTGGCGTCGTTGTCCGGAACCGCCGTTCCCGGCGTGCTGCACACGACCAGGAGGCAGATTTCCCCCTGGTAGGGGCAGTCGTCGCACCCGTCCGGGATCGCGTCGCCGTCGTCGTCGGCGAAGTCGTCATGACCCGGGCAGATGTCATCCGAGTCGCACGACCCGTCACCGTCAGAATCGTCATCGGGGTCGGCCGGACACGGGTCGCAACCATCGGGCGTGCCGTCGCCGTCCGCGTCCTGACCGTCGTCATGGCCAGGGCACTGGTCGCTCGAGTCGCAAACGCCGTCGCCGTCCGAGTCGTCAGGGTTGTCGGCCGGGCACACGTCGCAGCCATCCGGCACACCGTCGCCGTCGGTATCCGCATAGTCGTCGTGACCGGGACACTGGTCGTTCGAGTCACACACACCGTCCGCGTCGGAGTCGTCGGGATTGTCCACCGGGCAGGGGTCGCAGCCATCCGGCACACCGTCGCCGTCCGCGTCGGCGCCGTCGTCGTGGCCCGGGCAGAGGTCGTCCGAATCGCACGAGCCGTCCCCGTCCGAGTCGTCGTGGGCGTCGGTGGGACACGGGTCGCAGCCGTCGGCTACCCCGTCCCCGTCGGCATCCGCGTGGTCGTCGTGGCCGGGGCACTGGTCGCTCGAGTCACACACACCGTCCGCGTCGGAGTCGTCGGGATTGTCCACCGGGCAGGGGTCGCAACCGTCCGGCACACCGTCGCCGTCCGCGTCGGCGCCGTCGTCGTGGCCCGGGCAGAGGTCGTCCGAATCGCACGAGCCGTCGCCGTCGGAATCGTCGTCGGCGTCCACGGGGCAGGGGTCGCAGCCGTTGGCTACCCCGTCACCGTCGGTGTCCGCATGGTCGTCGTGGCCGGGGCACTGGTCGCTCGAGTCACACACACCGTCCCCGTCGGAGTCGTCCGGACTGTCGATGGGGCAAGGGTCGCAGCCGTCCGGCACACCGTCGCCGTCCGCGTCGGCGCCGTCGTCGTGGCCAGGGCAGAGATCGTTCGAATCGCACGAGCCGTCACCGTCGGAATCGTCGTCGGCGTCCACGGGGCAGGGGTCGCACCCATCGGCCGTGCCGTCCCCGTCGAGGTCGGCGAGGTCGTTGTGGCCGGGGCAGGCGTCGCAACCGTTGGGGACGCCGTCATGGTCCGTGTCAACGGCGTCGTTGGCGCCGGCGCAGATGTCGCAACCATCGGGAACCGAGTCGCCATCCGCGTCGACGTTGTCGTCGTGACCGTCGCAGATGTCGTTGGCGTCGCAAACGCCGTCCTCGTCCTGGTCCGCATGGTCATCGGCCCCGGGGCACGCGTCGGCGATGTCGCACACACCGTCCCCGTCGGAATCGTCGGGATTGTCGACCGGGCAGGGGTCGCAACCGTTGGGGACGCCGTCGCCATCCACGTCGGTCCCATCGTCGAAGCCGGGGCAGACGTCGTTGGAGTCGCACACCCCATCGCCGTCGCTGTCGTCGGGGTTGTCCGCGGGGCAGGGATCCTTGGAGTCGCACACGCCGTCCCCATCGGCATCGTCGAGGGCGTCGACGGGGCAGGGATCGCAGCCGTCCGGCTGCCCGTCGCTGTCGGCGTCCATGTTGTCGTTCTTCCCGGGGCAGATGTCGTCGCTGTCGCACACGCCGTCCCCGTCGGTATCGTCCGGATTGTCCGCCGGGCAGGGGTCCGCAGAGTCGCACACACCGTCACCGTCGCTGTCGTTCGTCTCGTCCTGCGGGCAACTGTCGCAGCCGTTGGGGATGCCGTCGCCGTCGGTGTCTGTGGCATCGTCGAACCCGGAGCAGATGTCGTTTGAATCACAGACACCGTCGAAGTCGGAATCGTCCGGGTCGTCAGCAGGGCAGGGGTCGCAACCGTCGGGTTGGCCATCGTGATCGCCATCGGCGGCGTCGTTGCTCCCGGGGCAGATGTCGTTCGAGTCGCACACACCATCGCCGTCGGAATCGTCCGGATTGTCGGCCGGGCAGGGGTCGAGGGAGTCGCACACACCGTCGCCGTCGGAATCGTCGCGACTGTCCTCCGGGCACGGATCGCAGCCGTCCGGCATGCCGTCCCCGTCGGTGTCGGTAGCGTCGTCGTGGCCGGGACAACTGTCCGCAGTGTCGCACACGCCATCTCCGTCGCTATCGTCCGGGTTGTCGAGGGGGCACGGATCTTCCGATTCGCAGGCCCCGTCTCCATCTGCGTCGTTCTCGAAATCGAAAGGACACGGATCGCAATCGTCAGGCAACCCATCCGAGTCCGTGTCCAGGTGATCGTTGTACCCCGGACAGATGTCCACCGAATCGCACGTGCCGTCTCCGTCGCTGTCGTTCGGGTCGTCCCGAGGACAGGGGTCGTCGCTGTCGCACACACCGTCGCCGTCCGAGTCGTCTGCGGGGTCGGCTGGGCACGGATCGCAGCCGTCGGGGGTGCCGTCCCCGTCCGCGTCCGCACCGTCGTCGTGGCCGGCGCACAAGTCGCTCGAGTCGCACACGCCGTCGCCGTCAGAGTCGTCTGCGGGGTCGGCTGGGCACGGATCGCAGCCGTCCGGCGTACCATCACCATCCGCGTCTGACGCGTCGTCGTGGCCGGCGCACAGGTCGCTCGAGTCGCACACGCCGTCGCCGTCAGAGTCGTCTGCGGGGTCGGCTGGGCACGGATCGCAGCCGTCGGGGGTGCCGTCCCCGTCCGCGTCCACACCGTCGTCGTGGCCGGCGCACAGGTCGCTCGAGTCGCACACGCCGTCGCCGTCAGAGTCCGCACATGGCGTCGTGTCGTCGTCCCCGGCAGTCGCGTCATCGTCGCCGATCGTGGCGTCGTCGTCCCCGGCAGTCGCGTCATCGTCACCGATCGTGGCGTCATCGTCACCGATCGTGGCGTCATCATCCCCGGCGGTCGCGTCATCGTCACCGGGGTACACTCCCGTCGCGTCATCATCGCCGGACGGGGTTTCGTCGCCGGGGTCAGGGCACGCGGTACCGAGAAGAGACAAGGCGAACAACAAGGGTAGCACCCATCGAAGGTGTGCGTTGTGTGACATCGGGTCCTCCTGTTCAGTGCAAACGGTCGGTGTCAACGGGAGCAGCTCGATCGGATCCCACGGGCAGGGCCGGTTGCCGGTACCGCCTCCGGCGAACACCACCGGGAGCGACTCGACCATCCAGATCCTCCCCGGCCATGGTCTGCTGTTCCGGACTGACGTCCCAGCCCGGACGGGCGTTGTTTCGAGCAGGCTTCGAAACCCGGATGCCGTCAGGCGGTTCACGCCATCCTTCACTTGTCTACATACCGCCTATTGCCATATATCGCAACGCCGTTTGGGCCTATTTGTATTGTCATGGTTGACAGTTACCGCACTGGGAGCTGCCGTTTCCTTCGCCCCTGTCCAGCGAAAGGCTGGCTGTATCCGGTCTGGCTGTACGATTTCGCTCATGCTGCAACGGACTGTCATCGAGAGGGAAGGGCGAGAGCAGAGAAGGTCGAGCCGGTGCGGCTGCGTGGCTCAAGTCCCCCTTGTTCCGTGGCCGCTGCTGTTGCCGCCGCTTCGTGGCGGCGGTATCCTGTCCTG
>JAJRTE010000189.1 GCA_024278455.1 Myxococcota bacterium | reverse complement strand
GTCTACCGTCACCGGCAGCCGGAGGAGGTCCAGGTGGACGAATGACAGGGCCTCCGCGTGTCGCGAGTGGCCTGGCTGCACCGTTTCCCAGGTCCCCCGGAAGCAGCGCTTCATTGCGCGCCGGGGGGTTCCGATGGTCAGCAAGAGCACACGGCTCTCCGCCGCTCCCGCGAAGCCGGGGTGCCGCTTCAACTCCGCGGCGAGCGCCAGGGCCCCCATCGATTTGCAGCGGTACATCCCTGGACTCTCCCCGCTTGTCATCCACCGCAAGGCTGACTATACTGGCTCCATTCTCGAACGACTGACGTGGAGCGGGAGAAGAAAACATGTTGAAGTCGAGTTGGTGCAGGAGCGCGTATCGGTGTGTCTGGCTCGGTCTGGCCATGGCGCTGGGGATGGGTTGTCCCGGCGGGGGAGATGACGACGACTCGCCCACCCCGGGAAACCCAGCGACTCCAACCCCTGAAGAGGTTCTCGAGACGCCGGATGAGTCCACGCCGACGCTTGCTCCACTCCCCACACCGACACCCGTCTTCACTCCTGCGACAGGGACGCCGACCCCTTCTCCCGTCGGGACGCCCGGACTCACCGAGACCCCGGGCACCGAAACCCCGGAGACCACACTGACGCCGGGCGCGACCATGACGCCGGGCGCGACCATGACGCCGGGCGCGACCATGACGCCGGGCGCGACCATGACGCCCGTCGTGGTAGAGACGCCATCGGTGACCCCCACCCCCCCCGCGGCGTTGGTGGACCGAGACGGGGACGGGTACGCGGCGGCCCTGGATTGTGACGACGAGGATGCAGCCATTCATCCGGGCGCGGACGAGCGGTGTGACGGTATCGACAACGATTGCGACGGGGTGGTGGACGAAGACCCCGTCGATCCGGCCACCTACTACCTGGACGCCGACGGGGACGGGTATGGCCTCCTCACCGCCGCCGTCACCGCATGCGCGGGCCCCGACGGCTACGCCGACAACGGCGACGACTGCGACGATTCCCAGGCCGCGATCCATCCCGGTGCAGTCGAAGTGTGCGACGGTATCGACAACGACTGCGACCGAGAGGTGGATGAGGACGTCCAGGGTGGCATGCAGACCTGGTATCCCGACGGCGACGGGGACGGGTACGGCGTCGCGGATGGCGCCGTCGACGCCTGTCTGCCGCCGGATGGGTACGTAGGCGACAGTTCCGATTGCGATGACAGCGATGTCTCCGTGAATCCGGGCATGCCCGAGTCGTGTGACCATGGCGCGCCGGGCGGACCGGTGGACAACGACTGCGACGGGGAGGTGAACGAGAGCGACGCGGTGGACGCCCTTACCTGGTACCCGGACCAGGACGGGGACGGGTATGGAGCGCCTGAGGGCGCGGAGATCGCTTGCCAGGCTCCTCCCGGCTTCGTCGCGGACGCCACCGACTGCGACGACAGCAACAGCGGTGTCCATCCCGGCGCGGTGGAGGTGTGCGACGGGGATGTGGCGCTGGACAACGACTGCAACGGTCTCGTCGACGACGGCGCCGAAGGCACCGAACGGCTGGCTTTCGACGGTGACGGAGACGGTTTCGGTGCACCCGATACCTGGGCGCAACGTTGCCGGGGCGCGGACAACGACCTGGATTGCGACGACGATAACCCCCTCGATCCTCGAGTCGTGGAAGCCGGCGCGGACGGGAACCTGGCCGACGGAAGCCTGGCCCATCCCTTCCCCTCGATCCAGGATGGGGTCGACGCCGCTTCCGCGTGCGTGGTGGTCTATCCCGGCACCTACCTCGAGGCCATCGATCTCGGGGCCAAGGACATCTCCGTCACCGGTATCGCCGGGCCGGACAGCACTTTCCTCGATGCCACCGGGTTCGGCATGCCCGCGGTGACCATCGGGGGGGCGGAGGTCTCGAGGCCCACTCTCAGGGGGTTCACGATCGGCGGCGGGGAGGGCAGCCTGGAGACGACCGAGTCCACCTATTCCTGCGGCTCCACATCGGTCTGCCGTGACATCACGCTGACCTACAGCGGCGGCGGTATGTACGTGGAGAACGCCATGCCGGTCCTGGAGGACCTCGTCGTGGTGTCCAACAACTTGCCCCCGGCCGACACCTGGGTCGACGACACCGACACCTACTACGTCTGGTCGTTCGGAGGCGGACTGTGCGCCGTCGACAGCATGGTCGTGATCGACGGGGTGGCATTCCGCGAAAACTACGCCGACCAGGGTGGAGCCGTCTACATCGACGAGACCTCGAGCATCAAGCTCTACCGGGGCGAGATCCTGGCAAACCGGGCAAGCGACGGGGCCGGGGTCGCGGTCAGCGGCGGCACGGTGCGCATGGCCAACATCCTGTCGGCCTGGAATGAGGCTACCGATTCCGGTGCCGGGCTCTTCGCAACCGGGGCGAATGTCACCGCCACGAACGTCACCTGGGGCTACGAAGCCTCGCCTACGGGGGCACTGGACGTGTCGGGTTCCAGCCAGTTGATCCTCGAGAACAACATCGTTTACGGCACCATCACGGGAGGCGGCGTGGCCGTGAGCGTGGCATCGAGCTTGGAGGCGGGCTACAACGACGTGTTTGGCAACGACGGTGGCGACTGGCTCGGCCACCCCGACCAGGCCGGCACCAACGGGAACATCTCGGCGGACCCGCTGTTCGTCGATGTGTCCGCCGACCCCGGGGCGGGAAGTGCCGACTGGCACCTGGCAGAGGGTTCCCCCTGCATCGACGCCGGCAACCCGGACGGCTCGAGCCGGGACCCGGACGGAACCCGCAACGACATGGGCGCCTTTGGCGGTCCTGACGGGGGCTGGGACACGAGCGACTAGTACGGCCGGCCCGGAAGGGGTGCCATCCTCGATGGAACGGACCTTGCACGGTAGAGGAAGTGGAAGGTCGGGCAAGGGTCGGGTCGATCCGTGGCCGTTGCGGGAGCGGGCCCTTCTATTGGTGGTCGCATCCGGGTTCCTCGCCGCCTTGTGGCTCCCGGCCCTGCCTCGCCTGGCGACCCACTTCATCGGTGCAGAAGGTGTGGACCAGTACGGCACCCAGTGGTTCTACTGGTTTGTCGCCCGCGGGGTCGGGGCCGGCGAAGGGTTCGGTTTCACCCGGCTGCTCTTCTTTCCGTTCGGCAAGGACATCTTCCTCCACACCGGGTCGAACGTGCTCGACGCCATCGTGGCGTTCCCGTTCCGGTGGTTGTTCGGGCCGGTGCTCGGCTACAACCTTTTCGTGCTGGCGGGGTGGGGCCTGGGCGCCGCGGCCGCATGGTGGCTGGCCCGGTCGTTCACCTCGGACCGCACCGCGATAGCTGCTGCAACCCTGTTCTTCCTCGCGGCGCCCTATGGGTTGTACGAACTCGAGGCAGGACGCCCGACACAGGCGCTCATCGGGGCCATTCCGCTCTATGTCGGCCTGCTGTGGCGGATGGGACGCGAGCGCGGTCGGGCCACGCCGCTCCTGGCCGGCCTGGTCCTGGCTTTCGTCGGGTACCAGTACTGGTACTACGCCATCTTCCTGGCCCTGGTTTCGGTCGTCCACGCCGCCTGTCGCTTCCTGGCCCCTCCCGAGGGCTCAGGAGGACGGCAGGGCGTCATGCTGCGTCATGCCGTCGTCGCTGGAGTGGCCATTGCGCTGTGCGCGCCGGTGGCCGGCCCCATGCTCGCCAGGCTCTCGAGCGACACGGCGGATGTGCCCGGGTTGCTCGAGACCGATGCCTGGACCCTGTCGCGAGCGCCAACCATCACGCGGGAAGGAACCCAGGTGGCGCTGATGGTGTGGCAGCCGGCGTCCATGACCAGCGGCCACTACTGGCAGGACGGCCAGGGAGCCGAGCGTTACATGCCGTTCCAGCACAGCTTGACCTGGGTGGCGCTACCGTGGCTCCTGGTTTGGCTCGCCCGTCCCGGGACCCTCGAGCGCCGTACCTGGCTCGTCATGCTGCTCACCGCGGGCCTGGTAGCGGTCGGACCGGCCTTCGTCGTGGCCCGTTCTTCCTTGCCCAACCCGGTATACCTGGGCCTGGCTCGAGCGCTTCCGCCGCTGGCAAGACTTTGGTGGCCGGGCAGGAGCCTGGCCGTGGTGACCGCGCTGCTGGTCCCGGTGATGGCCGTCGCCATGGCCCGGGCCGGTGCTCGAGGCCGGGGCTGGCTTGGTCTGTCCCTGGCAGCGTGTGCGCTGGTCTTTCTGTGGGAACTCGAGCGCTCCCACCTGTTGCCCTTTCCCACCTGGGACGCGAACGTTCCGTCGGGGTACCGGTGCCTGGCCGAGGGCGACCGGAGCGGTGCCATCCTCGAGCTGCCCTATGCCTGGTCCCAGGCACACCTGTACTACCAGACCGTCCATGGACGGCCGATATTCGGGGGAATGCTCGAGGACAACGCATCGTTCACACCACCCGGAACCGTGGCGCTGAAGGGGACCAACACCTTCGTCGCCGCCCTGTTCGCCATCGCGAAGCAGGCGCGTGCTGTGGCACAGCCAACCCTCGAGGACCGGGACGCGCTGCACCGACTGGGGTATCGCTACGTGGTGCTGCAGCTCGACGCCTACTGGGCGGTTCCGCCCCGGCCCGGCCTGTTGGACAATGCCAGGAGAACCCTTCGCCGTCGCGTCCTGGCGGACCTCGCGGAACTCCTCGGAGACCCGGTGTACCGGGACGCTCGAGTCGCCATCTTCGCCCCGTGGGGGGATGGTCCACCCTGCGACGCCGACGCCTGGCCCATGGATCTCGAGCCGCCAGCTCCGCCCCCGCCCGAGCGACACCTGGCGGGGCGTGTGACCGACCCCGCATTCGCCGTCCACCGTGTTGCCCTCCCACCCTGACCCTCGGCTCGTCCCAACGCGCATTCGGCGGGGGAGACCCGGCTGCCCGGGCACAGCCCCCGCCGCCGGGGCCTGTCCCTGCTCGAGGATGCGTCTCAGAACTGGGTACCGACCTGCAGGGAGAAGAGTGGCCCGAAGACGATATCGTCCTGGAGTTCGTAGGGCAGGTAGTAGTGGAAGGTGGTCACGAAGTGGCCCGCATGGACTTCGACGCCGATCCCAGCGTAGGTGGCGAGAAACATCTGCAACGTGGAGTTGTCGATGGCTCCGGCGTCGGACTCGAAACCCACGTTCGTGATGCTGTAGGCCGCTCCGAGGAACACGTCCACGAAGACGATGTCACCGGCGTAGGCCCCGACCTGGAACGCCAGGTTGGGGAGCAAAAACTGCTCGCTCTCCCTGCTATGCAACGTGTAGAGCGGCTCGCCGTCGTAGGGTTCGCCCGCGCACGTCTCGCAGTAGTAGGTCGCCTGCGGGATCGCAGCACCGTTCAACTCGCCGATGAGCGACGCGGCACCCCGGAATTTCTCCCGCTCGAAGGGCATGTTGACGCGCATGCCAATCCCGCCGATGACGAGTTCAGCGGGCTCGGATTCGGGAAACGGCAGCACACCCACGGTGTTCGGAGTACTCCAGTACTCGTGCCCGTATTGCATGCGTATGCCCAGTTCGATGTGGGGCGAGACGCCGACGTAGCCGGCGGCACCAAACTCGACGTTCGGAATGTAGACGCCGGCCGAGCCGACTTCCGTGGTCAAGTCGACTTCCTTGCTCAGGGGCTCGTAGTCGAAGCCGCTCGCCTCGGCCATGATCCGGACCTCGCCCTTGTACAGCGGCGACCCGACTCGCGCCACAGGAGTGATGGTCGGAATCAAGGCAGTGCGGCGCACCGGCGTCAAGGGCGCGCACCCCGTGGACAACAGTGTGGACACCAGGACCACCAGACCCAGGGCCAGAACACGCTGGTCCGTTCCTACATGAACCGGGACTCTATGATCCGGAAAACGCGCCGGTGCGAAAGGTCTCATACTTCCCTCCTGTTCTTGCGCCATGGCCCGCGCTCGAGGCGCTTCGTTGCGCGGGCACTCCGACTCGCGTGCTGGGCCGGCGTGCGGCCTCGAGAGAGCGGTGGCAGAATCGGGTCGTGGTATGCTGTCGCTCCGCCTGACGATAGCACGAATCGTGCCACGTTTCGTGCAAGACCAGGGTTCGGGCACAGGTCTCTTCTTGGGCGGAAGAAGACGCCTGTTCGCGGTACGAAGAGTGTAAAGTCACAGGCCCGCCTCCTCGACCTGCTCGTCCCACCCGGTCTCCTCACGACCGGCCCGTGCAAAGAAACTTGACGCAACCCGCTGGCGACTCGGCCGCCACGGTGTGTCCGCGGGGCGCGGAGTAGGGGAGGCAAACAACCACCTGGCCGCGAAGGCCCGGCGCCCGCTACGGAGATGTCCCTGGAGAATCTCGCGCAGGGGCCCAGGGGCGCAGAGGATAGGGTCTGCAGAGCAAACGCCCGGAGGGACATGGCTACGGGGCGGCGTCCGACAGGTTCGCGTACACCCACCGCGATGCCACTACCTGTCGCCGGATCGCTTTGGCGGCGGCCGAGACGGAGACAACGAGGGAGGATGTGCCAGGCGTCAGTGTCGGATTTGGAACATGAACGGCTGCTGGAACTTGAAGGCGATGGACCGCGGTAGGAAGCGCCATTGCATCACCGCGCGATAGATACTCTCCCTGAAGTACATGTGACCCTCCAGCCAACGTATGGTCATCACCTCCCCTTGCGGAGAGCAGACGACCTCCACCAGGGCACGACCTTCCACCCCTCGGGATCTGGCGGTGCTCGGATAGCGGGGGAAGACGGACTTGGTTTTCACGAGCTGGTTGAAATCGATATCGATGGGAGGGCTGTCAAAGACGGCGTCATCTGCGGCGGACCGCTGCTCCCCAGCGTTTTCCCTGCTGTTCGAGGGCGGGGGAGCTGTCCCGCTGGGCCCGCCCGACGCCGGTGCATCGTGACGCTTGCCTGGTTTCCCGGGCTCAACGGCTGCGCGAGCCCGGTCGTGCGGGTCGCCCGGGGGAAGTCTGGCGCCGGTGCCGGCGCAGTTGGTGCGTGGTTCGGACTCGAGAATGACAGGACACATCACGGAGCCCAGCCGGATGGGCTCGAGTACTTGGTGCAGGAACATGCAGATGGTACCGCGCGCATAACTGGCGAAACCAACAAGGCGGTCGGGGTCGGTGCGGTTCCGGGCGAGCCCGGCCGCGGAGACCGCGGTCGGGCCGATGACCATGCCGATCGGAGCGTCGGCGTCGTACAGTCGCACCCGCAGGTAGTAGTAGCTGACTTCATCCTTGGAGGGAGTGAGTTCGGGGGGATAGTTTCCTGTTCGAGAGCGCGCTCCTCCCGCATGCGCATGGGTCAGATCGACCCTGAGGAGGTGGGAGAGGCCTGCATCGCCGATTAGCTTGCGCACACACCGAAAGTTGTCCATATTGCGGCACAACTGGTGGTTGAGCAGATCCAACACATCTGTGGGGCCACCAGGTCCACCTGGGCAGGATTCAGAGCATCGGCGAGACCCTCTTCCAACGCTGACCGGAAGGCGCCGAGTTCCTCAGGCGTTGCGTCGTCGAATTCGGAAATCACCAGGAGCCCGACTTTCAACTGCACCGGGACCACATCGCCGGCGGCAGGGAGGTGGGCGCCCATCAGACCGACAAGGATGGCCCCGAAAATGCAATCTTTCGTGCGGCGCCAGGGTTTGCTGGTGTTCAGGTCCATTCGGGTACTCCTCGAGTGTCGGCGAGACGGGGCGGAACGTCACGGGGTCCTGACCGAGAAGACGACCAGAAGTCAGAACATATCCAGCATACTAGGAACGCTCGACGTGGGCAACAGGTTTCTCCCGGGATCCTGCTGGTTCCTGGTTCCTGGTTCCTGGTTCCTGGTTGCTGGTTGCTGGTTCCTGGTTCCTGGTTCCTCACTTCTCACGTCTCACTTCTTACTTCTCGCTTCTTACTTCTCGCTTCTCACTTCTTACTTCTCGCTTCTCACTTCTCGCTGCTCGCTGCTTGCTTCTCACTTCTCACTTCTCGCTTCTCGTTCGCGGCTTGAGATCTGGCGTGGCGCCTGCTACGATGCCACAGCGTGGCGGTCGAACAGGGGCATGCCACACGCGACGACCGACCGGAAGGGTGGAATGGCAGTGCGGACGCGGAATGG
The DNA here is from genome assembly GCA_024278455.1 of Myxococcota bacterium. Taxonomy (GTDB): domain Bacteria; phylum Myxococcota_A; class UBA796; order JAJRTE01; family JAJRTE01; genus JAJRTE01. The sequence continues at coordinate 26,991 of JAJRTE010000189.1, read as the reverse complement.
GATACCGGCTCGAGCCTGGCTGTGCGGATTGGCCGCCGGGCTGTTTTGCCTTGCGGGATGGGCCCGGGGCGGCGAACCGCCTCGCCGTATCCTGGTGGTGGTCATGGACGGTGCGCGCTTCGATGTGTGCACGCCCCGGACGATGCCCAACCTTCACCGGTTCATGTCGGGCGCCACGGTGTTCCGGCGGGCCTATTCGCCGAGTTCGTGGACCCTGCCTTCCCACGCTTCTCTCTTCACGGGCCTGTATCCCCAGGAGCACGGCGCATTCCGGCTGCCTTACCAGCCCTCGACCGACACCGAGGTGGACACGCGGCGGCGGCAGGCGGGCAAGATACCCGTGGCCGATGTAGCGATTCCTCGAGGTCTGCCCACCCTGGCGGGCGAGTTGTCGCAAGCGGGATACCAGACCGTCGGGGTGTTCGGAAACCCGTGCTATGGCTACCCGGTTTTCAACCTCGGCGAGGGGTTCGACCGTTGGATAAACCTGGTGGAGCACAGGCTTTCCCCGACCGGGGCGGATGCGCGCGGCTTCTACGCCTTCGACTACACGGTGGATGGGACCTTCTACACCGTGATACCGGACGCCCAGGACGTCGCCGGCGCGGTGCTCGAGGCCCTCGATGCCATCGACCCGAACCGGCCCCTGTTTCTTTTCATCAACTTCGAGGACCCCATTGCCACGCCGCTCTACCATCCGCCGGCTGCACGCCCGGCCATCCTCAAGAACTATCGGCGGTACCTCGTGGAGAGCATGCGCCGGATCGACGAGCAGCTTCCGCGCATTCTCGAGTTCTTCGCGGAGGGGGTGGTCATCGTCACCGCGGACCACGGCCAGGGGGTGGGAAGGCAGTTTCCCGCCACGTTTCATGGTTCGTCCCTCGACCCGGCGCAGACCCACATCCCGCTTCTCTGCCGGAACCTCCCGCTCCGGGGGCTTACGCCGGACACGCCCATCGACCTGACCCGCATCATGCCCCTGGTGCTCGAAGCGGCAGGCGTCCCGGTGCCCTCGCGGAGCGGCTCGACGGATGCCGGGCTTCGGGGTGGACCACGGGACGGGCCGTGCCCCTGCGCGTTCTCCCACCTGGACTCCAACCCGGCCCACGACATTGGCAGATTCGCCCGTTTCGCGGTGTATGCTCGAGATGGCCAGGTCTTGCTGGATCGAACGGGGGGAGGGCTCTCCATCCGGTTCGTGCAGCAGCAGGCGGGACGCAAGTCCGCGAGCGAGTTGTTGAGCCTCGAGCAGGCATTGCAGGGCGCTCTGCTGCCGTTTACGCAGCTCGAGCGCGTCACGCCCCGTACCGATCGCACCGGGGTGCTCGATGAGACGAACCTCGAGTATCTCAGGCAGCTCGGGTACGTGGAGTAGGGGGGCGAGTCCCTGTCCCGGGTTGCCTTTTTCCCTTCGACGATGTGATCTGTGCCGTTTCTGTGGTCCACCATACTTGCCGCCGGCGCTGGCCTGGGGTAGGATGCTCCACATCTTCGATCGGCAATCGCGCAATCGTGGCGTGGTACGCGAGGCCGAGAACACCTGGCGGACCTGAACGGTCCTCCCTCGAGCACCCGGTCCACCTGGGAGGCCGCAGCGGTCGATGTCCCTTGATACCATTCTGTTTCTGCTTGGGTCCTTGTTCCTTGTCCTGCTTATCGGCGTGTTCCGGCTCTGGCGTCGTTCGAGGGGGGAAGCTCGAGTTCTGGACAGGCTTCGCGAACTGGGCGGATCGGGACCCGTCCCGGCGACGCTCCATCCGGTGATCGACAGCACACGGTGTATAGGCTCGGGCGCGTGCACGGCGGCCTGTCCCCAGGGCGACAACGTGCTCGGGCTCATCAGCGGGCGGGGAACCTTGGTTGATGGAACCCGCTGTATCGGTCATGGCCGCTGCGCTGCCGAGTGTCCTGTTGGGGCCATTCGTCTCGTGTTCGGGAGTGCGGAGCGGGGGGTGGACATTCCGCACCTGCGTCCCACGTTCGAGACCAACGTCGAAGGGCTGTACATCACCGGGGAACTCGGAGGCATGGGCCTGGTCGCCAACGCTGCGCGTCAGGCCCGGGAGGGGATGGTCGATCTTTGCCGGTCGTTGCGCGGCGTCCGACGCCGGGAAGACGCGGATCTCGTGGACGTTGCCATCGTCGGTGCGGGCCCCGCGGGGCTGACCGCCGCCCTGGCAGCCCAACAACAGGGGGTCTCCTATCGTCTTCTGGAACGCGAAACATCGCTTGGCGGGAGCATTCTCCACTACCCGCGCCGCAAGCTGGTCCTCACCGAGCCGGTGGACCTCCCCATCGCCGGGAAGGTGTTCTCCCCGGCCATGCTGAAAGAGGAACTGGTCCAGTTGTGGGCGGACCTGGTCCAGGAGCACGACATCCGGATCGAGACCGGGGTGGAAGTCCGGCACATCGTGCGGTGTGAAAGCGGTGTGTTCCAGCTCGAGACCAACACTGGCGTGGTGCGGGCGCGCCGAGTGATGCTGTGCATTGGCCGGCGGGGGACGCCCAGGAAGCTCGGGGTTTCCGGCGAGGACTCGAGCAAGGTGCAGTACGTCCTGGTCGATCCCGGGTTGTACGAGGGGCAACGGGTGCTGGTGGTCGGCGGCGGCGATTCCGCCCTCGAGGCCGCGTGCATGCTTGCGGAGGAGACATCCGCGGAAGTAACGCTTTCTTATCGCCGTGAGCGCATCACTCGAGCAGGACCGAGGAATCGTGAACGGTTTCGACACCTGGTCGACGAGGGGCTGATTCGTGCGCTGCTTGCGAGCCGAGTCCTGGAGATTCGGCCCGAGATGGTGAGGCTGGCGGTGGATGAGGGTGAAATCGAACTTGGCAACGACGCCGTGCTCGTGTTTGCCGGCGGCGAGGTCTCTGCGGATCTCCTGAAGCGCGCCGGAGTCCGGTTCGAGCGTCATTTCGGCGAGGAGGTGGAAGGACAGGTCAAGGCGACCACGTGGGACGTATTCGAGACGATCAAGAAGCAGGTGCGGCACGAAGGGCTCAAGGACTTCCACGCCAGGCAGGACAAGGCGAAGACCAGGACGGCGGTCGCGCTGGCGGGCGCAGGAGCCGGGCTGGTACTCGGCCTGCTGTGGTGGGGCGGCGCCTACTACTTCGCCCCCTCGAGCGTTCGATCGGCGTCCGAGGAACTCCGAAGGTTCGCGCCGACGGGTATCTGGGGCCAGACCATGGGCGTGATCGCCCTGGTGCTCATGGTGTCGAACTTCCTCTACCTGATTCGCAAGGAATCGAGGCTGTTTCGCGGTGCGGGGGACATCCGGGCATGGCTCCAGGTCCACGTGTTCTCCGGGCTGACGAGCGCTGCCGTGGTGCTTCTTCATTCGTCGCTCTACGCCAGGAACCTCTTCGCGATCGCCCTGTATGCCAGCCTGGGGATAGTGGTATCGACCGGCATCGTCGGCAGGTACATCTACGGGTTCGTGCCGCTGGATCCCAGGGGTCGTCCCCTTGCCCACGCCGCCCTGGTCAGCCTGAGCGAGCGAATGGCCAAGGACTTTGGACGCTTGTTCAAACGCCTGGCTGTCGCCACGGAGGTCCAGGAGGTGCTCGACCTGGAGCGCGAGGCGGGATACAGTCTCCCCGCACTGCTTTGGCGCATGTTGGCCGTGTGGCCCCTGCGACGGATACGCCTGGTTCGTCTGGTGCGCCGGGCCAGGGGGGAGATCGCCGACCCGGACAGGCACGCGGAGTTCAAGCGTTACGCGCGAGAAATGTTCCGGATCCGGCACCAGATGGAATACCTCCCCAGCCTGAAGCGGTTGCTGGGCCTCTGGCGGTCGGGCCATGCCGTGCTGGCGTTCTTCATGGTTTTCCTGATCGCCGCGCACATCATTATCGGATTCTGGGTGGGGTACCGGTGGATATTCTGACGTTTCTGGGCAAGGTGCGGATGCTCTGCCTGCCGGTGTTGGCGGCCGTCGCCGCCTCGACGGTGTGGGGCGCCTCGATCGGCCTGGGGCCGGCTGGGCCAGGCGAGGAGGCTGCGACGACCACGGCACAGGTTTTCTCGCCCGGGGCGCTGCTCGACGGTCATGCGCACCTGGATTCCCTCGGCCGGTGCACGGCATGCCACTCCGCCGGCAACAAGGTGGACCGCAACAAGTGCCTGGCCTGTCACAGGCCCCTCAAGTATCGCATCGCCGCGCGGAAGGGATTCCACGCGCGGGATCGGGTCCGGGGACAGTCGTGCGAGACGTGCCACCATGACCACATGGGACGGGACGCGCAGGCGATCATCTGGCCCACCGGGGACATGACGCGCTTCCCCCACGACGAAACCGGCTGGAGGCTCGAAGGCGCCCACCGCCCCCTGGGGTGCGAGAAATGCCACGACAAAAGACACATCGACAACAAGTCCGTGCTGACATGGATCCAGAAGAACCCCGCGGCGACGACGTTCCTGGGTCTCCCCCGCGCCTGTTCCGCCTGCCACTTCGACGAGCACCGCGGCTCGCTGGGGTCGACCTGCGCCGATTGCCACGACGCGACCGCCTGGAAGCCGGCACCCGGGTTCGACCATGCCAAGGTATGGGTGCTCGAGGGTGCACACGAGCGCGTTCCTTGCGACAGGTGCCATCCGGCCGCGACCGACACCGCGTACGCCGCGACCGCCTTCCCGGCGCCTCGAGCCCCCACCTTCGCCCGGTTCAGACCCGTGGAGCACGGTCGTTGCTCGTCGTGTCACAAGGACCCGCACCGCAATCGTTTCGGCCCAAAGTGCATGACGTGCCACAACCACGATTCCTGGCGGGTCAAGCTCGGTGCAGAAAAGGTCGCCTTCCACCAGAAAACCGATTTCCCCCTGCAAGGCCGGCACAGGACGGTGCCGTGCGAAAGGTGCCACCGGAAGGATGGTAGCGGGAAGCGCCACCTCAAGCCGATCGCGCACGATCGGTGCCAGCGGTGTCATCCCAACGCGCACCCGGACATCCCGGACGAGGAGATGTGGTCCATCAAGTGCACGTCCTGCCATTCCCTCGATGGCTATCTGCCCGTGAACTACTCCCTCGAGGACCATGCGCAGGCGCGCTTCCCGCTTCAGGACGCCCACCTTGCAACGCCTTGCGCGGAGTGCCACTTGAAAAAGCTCGGGAAGCCGTTCGAGGTCGGACCGGCGAAACCACCCTCATCCGGGAAACTCTCGTCGCTCGTCCTGTCTCCCTGGCGCCTGCGCGCCCCCGACAAGGAATTCTCAGAATGCTCGAGCTGCCACGAGTCCCCGCACCGGGGCCAGTTCGCCGGCCGGAAGTGCATCGACTGCCACCAGAAAGCGACCTGGCGGCTGGCCGGCACGTTCGATCACGACGCCCGGACCAAGTACCCGCTCGAGGGCAAACATGCTTCGGTCCGGTGCCAAGCCTGCCATCCTGCCGAAACCGACGCTCGGGGCACGTTCTTCCGGTACACGCCCATCGAAGCCGGAGATTGCGTCGCCTGCCACGAGGACCAGCACTTTGGCCAGTTCCGTATGATCGAACCGAAGCTGGCCTGCTCCTCGTGCCACGCGGTGGAAGGCTTCAAGGCCATCCGGTTCACCCATGACGACCCGCGGTATAGCGACTGGCCTCTGAAGGGCGAACACGGCAAGGTCCAGTGCGACAAATGCCATCACCGTCTCGCCCTGGAGGACGATCGCCTGGTTTCCGTATATCGCCCGACACCCATGGCATGCGGATGGTGCCACGAAGACGAACACGAGGGCGCCTATCTCGACGCAAATGTCATCCTGGCCGCGGCAGGCAGTTCGGGACGCGAACGGCTCCGGCAGTCCGCGGGGGGTGCGACGGGAAGCCTGCGAGCTACCACGCCGCCGTGGGGATTGCCGCCGGCCTGGCCGGGCACCGATACGCCACTCACCGACTGCTCGGTGTGCCACGAGGAGACCGGCTGGAAACGCGTCACGTTCAGCCATGAGCAGACAGGGTTCCCGCTGCGCGGGCGGCACCGCCCGCTGAGTTGCAGGAGCTGCCACGGCCAGGACGCCAACCCCCTCCCGCTCACCTGTGTGGGGTGCCACGAGGACGTCCACAGGGGCATGCTGGGACAGGACTGCGATTCGTGTCACCGCGAGACGGATTTCGACGACATCGCGATGTCCCTGGCCCGACACGCGCAGACTGGCTTCCCGCTCATCGGCAAGCACGCCATGACCCCGTGCACGGAGTGCCACCAGGATGTTCGCGACCTGGGGTTCGGTCGAACGCCGACCGCCTGTGTCGCCTGCCACGACCAGGCGCCCGGCCCGGGCAACGGCAAGGTGGACCATTCGGGGTTCTCATCCCGGTGCGAGTCCTGTCACACCCCCCTGTCATGGAAGCGTGCTGCGTTCGTCCAGCACGACGCCTGCTTCCCAATCCGCCAGGGCAGCCACCATGCCGGGATCGCATGCAACGACTGCCATACCGGAACGATTCCACCAGCGTCCGGCACCTGCTCGCAGGCCACCTTCTCCTGCACGGGGTGCCACGGGTGCCAGGCCTCGAGGCACCAGAACGTGAACGGCTACGAATGTGCGGACCGCAAGTGCTATCAGTGCCATCCCGGAGGTTGACCATGAAGCCGGCAGCAAGAGACGGAAAGAACGGTGCGGTCGGGCGCCACGCACGCGGCTTCACCGGTGGGCGCGACCTGGCCGCCCGTGTCGTGGCTCTTTCCCTGTTCGCAGCCCTGGCCGCCGTCACCTGCTTTGGGCCGGACTACCCCTCGCTCGTCGTCCAGGGGATGACGCCACAGCGCCACAACGCAGAGATGTTCCCCATCGCCCACGGCATCGAGGAAAATCCCACGGGCGACTGCAACCTCTGCCACGGCGGTTTCGACTCTTTCTCGGAATTCACCTGCCTCGAGTGCCACGCCCATGAAAAACAGGCCACGGACAGCGCCCATCTCACGGTCGCGGGGTACACTTATCACTCCACCGAGTGCTACGGTTGCCACCCGACCGGGACGATCATCTCTCGAGACACCCACACGGCCTCCTATTTTCCCATCAGCGGGGGCTCCAACCACGACAGCGTGGAGTGCGGGGACTGCCACCAGGGGGACACCTACGCCGAATTCACCTGCCTGAGCTGCCACGAGCACGACCAACCGGCCATGGACAGCGCCCACGCCGGCGTCTCCGGCTATGTCTATGACTCCGATACCTGCCTGTCTTGCCATCCCGATGGCAGCGTCAGCCTGTCTCGAGACGAACACGACGCCTTCCCCATCGATGAAAAGAGTCCTCACGCCGATGCCGGGTGCAGCGAATGCCACTCGTCCGGATCTTACGACACCTTCTCTTGCATCGAATGTCACGAGCACGACAAATCATCCATGGATTCCGACCACAGCAGTGTGACCGGCTACCGCTACGACTCCGATGACTGCCTCGAATGCCATCCGGACGGGGAGGTGGTCATCACCATGAGCGAGCACAATGGCTATTTCCCGATCACGTCCGGGGACCATGGCCGCTACACCTGCGATGAGTGCCACCTCGACAACTCGAACTACGCATCGTTTGTCTGCATCGAGTGCCATACCGGGGAACACACGTGTGCGAAGATGGACCCGGAGCACAAGGGGGAGGTTCGCAACTATGAATGCAACAACGACAAGTGCTATTCCTGCCATCCCGATGGCAAGGAGGAGGGGGAGGACGACTGACATGTTCTCGATGAACCTTCCGTGCAACGTTCCAGGACTGGATCGAGGATGAAGGGTATCAATCGCCAGCGCGCAGCGTCGCGAATCGGGCTGTCTTCTCACCAGGCCTCGGCTGTGTTCCTCATGAGAGACCATCCCCTGTGCCGGGTCTGGTTGCATCTGTCCTGGGCGGCCGCGTCCCTCGTCCTGTGCCCACTCCATCCGTCCGTGGCCCTGGCCCAGGTCGAGGGGCATGTCCTTTACGTGACCCGCGGCGACGTTTTCGTCGACCGGGGCGCGCTCGACGGACTCACCCCCGGACAGGTCCTGACCTTGCAACGAATGGGAGACGAGATCGCCACCGTGCAAGTGTCACACACTTCGGACAGGCGCGCATCGGCCCGAGTCCAGTCGGCTTCCACAACCATCCACCAAGGCGATACTTTTGCGTTCAGCCCCCCACCGCCCTCTGCGCCGGCGGAACAGGAGGCACCGGCCGCGGCCGAGAGGACGGCAATCCTCGTTCCGGAAGCCGAATGGCCCTCCCGGTGGCGGGCCGCCCTTGCCTCTGCACCGAGAACCGTCGTGCGGTACCAGCACGACCGGAACGCCGAACGGGCATTCCGATTCGAGGGTCGCGCCGCGAGCCGCATGACGGCTCGAGCCGCTCTCGACGCCGCGTGGCTCGCCAGGCAGGAGCAGTCCGTCTTTCTCCGCGCTCGAGCAGAAGACCTGGGACACAACGGGCTCGATTTGGTCGTGAGGGGCGCGCTCGATATTCGGTACGACGACAACCCCGACCGCTACCTCGGGGGCCAGCGGGCCATCCCGTTGTTCCGTGAGGTCGCTTTGCGGTATGCGCCCGGGGGCCGCAGGGTCGCCGCCTCGATCGGGCGTTTCCGTCCCGCGGCTCGAAATGTCGGCATCGTGGATGGCGGTGAGGCTGCCTGGCATGGATCGCGGACCGATTTCAGCCTGTTCGGCGGCCTCCGGCCCGCTCCGGACAGCCTGTTGCCCAGGGCCGTCGCGCCAGCGTTCGGGGGCGCGGCCACCTGGCACGGAGCGCGCGGGGATGAAACCTGGCGCGTGTCCGGGGGCGCGGCGAGCACCTTCTACCAGGCATCCGCGAGCCGGCAGTCCATCTACCTGGACAGCGGGTACACCCGGGGCGAAACGTGGGTGGTCCGCGAGAGTGCGACCGTGGACTACGTGCCCGCCGGGGCGTCCGCGGATGGCCAGTCCGGTCTCGACCTGGCTGACGGCACCCTGTTGGTCGTCTACGGCTCGAGCCCGAAACGGCGGATCGAGCTGAGCATGCGATACGCGGGCCATCCGCTCTACCTCGAGGAGATGGACCTCTTGCCCGGGGCCTGGCCGACCGCCCTCGCCGGCCGCACGTTGACACGGATCGACCTCGGGTTCCGCCTCCAGCGCAGCGTCGATCGCTCTGTCAAGCCCTATCTCTACTACTTCCAGGAGGGTGGGACCAGCTACGACGAGTGGGTCGTCGCCGGGGGGGTGCGCTACCGTCGCGACCCGGTGGCCGGCCTCGCGGTGGAGGCCGCGGCGGACTACGGGGATGGAACCCGGCAGCAGGCCCGACTGGACCTGGGGCTTTCTACTCGAGTCGCTGGCAAGGTTTGGCTCGGCGGCGGTATCCTGGACCAGTGGACCTTCGCCCACGATTCCGGCCTGCACACCTTCCAACATATTGGTTATGCCCGCGCCTCGAGCATGGTCGTGGATACGTTCCAACTCTGGGCCATGGCCCTGGGTGCGTTCGATCACGACCTGTTGTTGCGGAGCCCTGGCGGATGGGTAGAAGCCACCGGCGGCTTCTCGTTCACCTGGTGACGGCTCGAGCGTGCCTGTTCTGCTCCGAACTGGATAGCTCGCTGAAGAACAGGATGTCTGGAACGTGCCGGCCGAGAATGGTCCTGCGGTATCCTGCACGAAGCGGAGGCTGCCCCATCCGCGCAACGGCTCGCTCCCGCGAATCACTCCCGCGGAGACAGCTTCGCCTCCTCGAGATCTTCGGGGCGGACGCCGGTTTTCGAGCCGAAGACCTGGGCGTAGAGGGGATCGGGCACAAGGCGGACCACGCGAGACGCCAGGGACATCTGGGCCGGGAACCGGATCGTCGCTCTGCCCTTCTCGAGCCGATCGACGACGAAACGGGCGGCAACGTCGGGCTCCTGGATGAAGGGCATCGGGTGCTTGTTGGGCTCGGTCATCGGTGTCCGGATGAATCCCGGGGCGACCTCCGTGATCCGGACCGCGGTTTTCCGCAGGTCGAGCCGCAACGATTCGAGGAACACCGACAGGGCGGCCTTGGTGCTGCAATATGCCGCGTGGCGGGGAAAGCCTCGAGACGCCGCGAGGCTCGTGACGCCGACCAGGTGCCCGTGGTCCCTCGCCACCATGGCCGGGAGCACGGCGGTGAGCGTGGCCACGGCGCCGAGGTAGTTCACCCTGAGAATGGGCTCGATGGCCTCGAACGTCATCCGCTTCCCGGACACGGCCACGCCCAGTCCGGCATTGGCGATCACGAGATCGAGCCCGTCGAGGCGCCGGTCCACCTCCTGGATTGCGGCCACGGTCGCGGCAGTGTCGGCGACGTCGAGCGACAGCGCTTCGGCCCGCCCCCCGTCCTGCTCGATGTCCCTGACCAAGGCCTCGAGCGCTTCCAGGCGCCGGGCTGCGGCGACGACATGGGCCCCCCGGCGTCCGAGTTCACGGGCGAGCGCACGGCCGAACCCGCTGGAAGCACCGGTTATCAACGTTGTTGTATGCGTCACCATTTCGCTCCCTGGATGTCTCAGTTTGCTTGACGCGATCGCTCCAGCGATCCTATACTTGAGTGAGCAGCGTGGGTTTTCAAGCAGATTCGATCGGCGACCGCGCATCGTGGCGCAGGATTCGGCTTGTGGAGTGGTTATGCATCCCCTTGGACGGTTGGCGCTGGCAGTCGTTCTTTCCGGGTCGGTGGTGGTGGCGTCCTGCGCGACAAACCCTTCCGGATTCGAGCAAGATCCCAACTCCGCGTCGTCGACGGGCACCGTCGGGACGTGCAATCCCCAGATTTCCGAGCTGGAATTCCTCAAGGGGGAATGGGAGGACATCGGCTACTACATTCGCGTCCGGGTCGCCTACAAGACCCGTTGCTTCTCGGACATCGAGGATGGCGAGGTGTACGTCAAGATCACCAACCTCGATGCGAACGACCCCGAGTCGGATGAGGCCAACGCCGAGTACCGTTTCGGTGTCGCGGAAAGCAAGTACGTGGACTACGACACGGCCACGAAGACGATCTGGGTGGATTTCTTGATTTCCGACGATTCCTTGACCACGACCTACCTTTTCAAGGTCAAGATCAAGGACAGCGACGGCTACTGGAGCAACGAACTCGAGGAAGACGTGGTCTACAACGACATCGACGAGAGCGTCGATGGCGATAGTGGAGGTGGGTCGCCGACCCCGACCCCGGGTCCGTGACACCCGGCATGCACCGATCCTGCCATCAAGTTCCTCCCGGCTTTCGATGTCGCGCTGTCGAGCAGGAAGGGTATCCCGCCCGGGGCGAGCCGCGCACCCGCGCATGCCCGCATTTTGCACCTTGACAATCCCCCCGGGGCTGGCATCATAGCTCGGTCGAGGTAGGACGGTTTGCGCACGGAACGGTGTGACCAACCTGTCATCCTCTTCTCGAGACGAGCCACATTGAGAGGACATTCCAAGGAGGAGCGAGAATGGCGAGTCATATCGTGGACATGTTGGGCGACGATGCCGGGTATCTCCTGGAACACGCTTGCACGACGATCCCCAAGGACATGCTCGAGCTGCCAGGGCCCGATTTCGTGGACAGGGTGTTCATGCAAACGGACCGGCCGCCTCGAGTCCTTCGGGCGTTGCAGACCCTGTTCGACCACGGCAGGCTCGGCGGCACCGGCTACGTGTCGATACTGCCGGTGGACCAGGGGATCGAGCATTCCGGCGGGGCCTCGTTCGCCCCTGAGCCGATCTACTTCGACCCCGACAACATCGTGAAGCTCGCGATCGAGGGTGGCTGCAACGCGGTCGCCTCCACGTTGGGCGTTCTGGGCGCCGTGTCGCGCAAGTATGCCCACCGGATTCCGTTCGTTGTCAAGATCAACCACAACGAGTTGCTGACGTATCCCAATTTCCACGACCAGACCCTGTTCGCGAGCGTGGAACAGGCCCATGAACTAGGCGCGGTGGCCATCGGGGCGACCATCTACTTCGGTGCGCCGGAATGTCGCCGGCAGATCATGGAGATAAGCGAGGCGTTCCAGCAGGCCCACGAGCTGGGCATGGCCACCATCCTCTGGTGCTACCTCCGCAGCCCCGCATTCAAGAAGGACAAGGACTATCACGTCTCGGCCGACCTGACCGGCCAGGCCAACCACCTGGGCGTGACGATAGAAGCGGACATCGTCAAGCAAAAGCAGCCCGAGAACAACGGCGGCTACACGGCCATCGGTTTCGGCAAGACCCACCCAAGGGTCTACAGCGACCTGACCACGGACCATCCCATCGACCTGACCCGGTACCAGGTGGCCAACTGCTACATGGGCCGGATCGGTCTCATCAATTCCGGAGGGGCGTCCAGGGGCGCCGGTGACCTCGAGCAGGCGGTGCGCACCGCCGTCATCAACAAGCGCGCGGGCGGCATGGGGCTGATTTCCGGTCGGAAGGCCTTCCAGCGGCCCATGGCCGAGGGCGTGAACATCCTCAACGCCATCCAGGATGTGTTCCTGGACGAGTCCATCACGGTCGCCTGACCGTTTCGGGCAGTGGCGAGTCTCTCGCGCGGACCCCATCGCGGTCAGGCAGGGAGAATGGGGTCCGGTAGCTGCCCGTCATGCATGATTCCCGCCGTTCCTGTTTTCGACCTTTACCGATGACATGCCATCGGCAACCCGCTACAGTGTCCATGAGTGGCGACGCCGGCGTGGCCCGGGCACGCGTGCAGTGGCGTGACCAGTGCGCGCTCGAGACCCGACAGGACATCAGCCCGGGGGATCTTCTGTTCCGGGCGGCACAACGGAGATCCAAGAAAGGAGGGAACCGGCATGAAGAACGCGGTGTGTATCGGGGCCGTCTTCGGTCTGGCAGCGGCGCTCCTGGCATCCGCCAGCCTCGCCCGTGGCGTTGCCCGTGCGGACGACTACATCGCCCCCAGCCCGGTCTACGGCTACTACCTCGAGGGCGGGGTCGAGGAACTCGATTGGCTGGAGCCCCAGCTCCCGGTCTTCGCGGAACACGGACTGACGCTGTTCCTGGGTATCGGTGACGACGAAATCGGCGACTCGAGGCTGCTCGAGTTTCTCAGGACGGCGCAGCGCGAGGGGGTCGAGGTCCGCGCGTGGTTGCTCCTGCCCTTCGAATACGGCTACTGGCCCAACGAGTACAACGCGGAGATGTTCGCCGGCGCGGCCTTGAACGCCGCCCGGTGGTTCACCGAGGAGGGGCTCCCCATCGACTGGATAGTCGTGGACATGGAGCTGGGCTACCAGAAGTTGATGGAGGTCATGGCGCTGGCGGAGAGCGGCGACTACGGCGCGCTGGCAGGCGCGCTCCTGGGCAACCTCGACCCCGTCCACTTCGTGCGGGCGTCGGCGGTCTTCCAACAGCTCGTCGACGACCTTCACGGGAGGGGGTTCCATGTCATGGTGGTAACCTACCCGCAGGTGCTCGACGACCTGTCGGACTGGGACTGCTCCTTGCAGGACCTGCTCGACATTCCGGTCTCCACGGTGGCGTGGGACGAAGTATCCACCATGGTCTACACGACCATGTTCTCGGAAGTCGGGGAGGCGTTGTTCGGCACACCGTTCGGCCCGGACCTGGTCTACAGCTATGCCCGGTCCACCGTCCAGGCATTCGGAATGTGGCAGGCCTCCATCGCTCTCGGTATCGCCGCGGACATGACCGGCCCGGAACAGCTCGAGGAGGAGGTGGCGGCAGCCAAGGCCGCCGGGATCCAGCGTATCCAGGTGTACTCCTACCGGGGCGTGCATGCCGCCTCGAACGAGGATGCCTGGCACGAGGCGTTCCTGGTGCCCGAGGCGGTTCCGGAGCCCGAACCGGCCGTCGGCGCCATGCGATCCCTGCTGCAGCTCGCCGATCGCATCTTGTGAACGCACGGAGCAGCGCCGTCAGAATGACCGGTCTGCACCACAATCGGGGCACGTCCACGTCACCCAGTTGCAGGTCATGCCCCAGATGTTCTCGTCCATGCAGGCCTGGCACAGGGCGAACCCGCAGGGACAGTGCCAGCAGAACGCGACTTCCCGCCCGCAGGCGCTGCAGACGTGACTGTGACGCGGGGCGCGCTTCTTCTTTCGGTCGGGCCTGAATCGAGGCATGGCGGTGATGTCCGTTCGTTTCCCGGTCGGGCGTCACCCGTCGCTGGCGGACGTGGTGGCCACCGTGACGCTCATCGTCTCCGCCGGTACAGAGAAGCCGTAGACCTGGACACCGCTCGGACGATGGAGGACCAGGTCGCTGTCCGGGGTGGAGGTTGCGTCGAACACCCCTTCGCTCAGCGGGTTGCCGTCGTACCAGAGCGCCGTCGGTGTCCACGCGTCTTCGGTGCCGTCGGCCTCCTCCACGTCCGCGAGACGGCGGTCATCGACCGCGTTCAACCAGGCATTTTCGTTGATGTGCCAGATGGCGATGCCCCCGAACGAAGACCCGAGCAATCCTGTCATGCCCAGGTCATACCCGACCGGTTCGCGGTTTTCCAACAGGAAGTACTCGGCGGCGTCCGGCGTGACGGCCTTCCGCACCGTGTCGAAAGGCGTGGCGAGCGGGGAGCCGGCAGCGCGTATGGAGACGGGACCTTCGGCCGTGGGGGCGTCGCACCACCCCAGCCGAGTCCGGACGTGGGCCGAGGCCACGACGGGGGTCGTCCCCGGGTATTCTCCTTGCGGAACGTAGCCCCAGTTGCCGCTTCCCATGAGGCAGAACACACCGACGCCGGAGCTGGTGTGGTCGATGTCGTAGAGGTCGGGAAGCCGGAAGATGAGGTGGCCGAGTTCATGGGCCAGCACACCCACGGTGGCCGCGTGGGCGTCGTCGCCGGAGGAGGCGTGGATTTCCCCGATTTCCGCGTACCCGCCGGAATTGCCGTGGTAGTTGCCGACGACCACACCGTCCACTTCCGGCGGCGAGACCGTGCCGAGCCACCAACTGTGCGCCCACACGCTCGGCGACATGCGCCCGTAGGCGTAGTCGTACCCGGCCGTGACAACGACGATCGCCAGTTCGTCGGAATCCAGGAACCCGTCGCCGTTGGTGTCGTAGGAACCATAGTCCACGTAGGGATCCGCCGCACGGATGGCCGCTCGAGCCAGGCGTTGGTTGGCGAGTTTCAGTAGGCTTCCCGTGTCCGGATGGGGTATCTGCAGGCGCAGCCAGCCCACGACGCCGTCACCCTGGACCTGGTAGGCCTCTCGAGCCGGAACCATCGTGGCGGCACCCTGTGAGACCGTGGAGTAGTAGTCGACGAGGTCGTCGTTGAGGAGCGCGGCGAACGTGGTGGCGGAATAGGTTGGAAGTTGGTCCTCGAAACTCACAAGGATCATCAGCACGGGATAGTCCCGCGGGACACCGGTCCTGGCGGAGTCTGCCGGCGGCATACCCTGCCACGGGGACGGCGAACAGGCTTCGGCGAACGCCGGCACCTCGGCCGGCACGGCCCGCCGGGTGCTGCTGGCCGGCCTGGAAGGCTCCTCCTCGAGGCGCCGGCCATCGCTCTCCCGCCACCAGCCGTGCCTGTCGCGAATCAATCGGTGGCCGCCAAGGGTCTCGATCCGGTTGCACCATTCGTCGCCAACTTGTCGCACGGCGATATGCGTGCCATCCGGCTGCTGGATCGACTGTTGGACCGGCGCGGCGGGAGATGCGCCCGCCGCAGGGACGATGATGGCGAAAAACACGATACCAAGAACAGTGATGCGGGAACGAATGCGGCGTCGATCCGGATTCATGGATGGTCTCCTGTTCGGTTCTCGATGTTGGGCGGGCCAGCGCGGCCACGACCGGTGGGCCAGGCTTCTCGAGTGTAGATGATCCGGTCCGGCGCTGCCAACGAAACTCAGTGGCCGGGGGCGCGCCTCTCTCTCGCGAACGCACAGCCGCGTGGCGATAGGACCGGTGCATGGAGCGATCGACCGCACAGTACCCTGGCGCGATCAGGCCTTCCCCGGCTTGCGTGCGCGAGCGAGATTCGCCTCGAGGAACGGGTCGGCGGCACTGGCAGACCCACGGCACACCTCGGCGGCCGCCTTGCACCCGCCCAGGCACGTGTCCTCGACCGGGCACCCGCTGCAAAAGGCGGGGCGGGCGGCAACGAAGGTGCGCATGGCGCTCGAGTCGACCAGCGACCAGAAGCCGTGCTGCAGCAGGTTGCCGAGGATGGTGGACGAGTGGTTGCAGGGGCGCAGGTTGCCCATGGCGTCGATGGTATAGTAGGCCCTCGATGTCCCGGCGGCGCAGTCACCGAACCCGAGATGGGGGTACGCGCCGTGGTCGAACAGGCAGTGGGGCATGGCGATGCCACAGCTCACCGGGATTCGGCGCGCCATCGCCTCGGCGACTTCGAGCCCCCTGGCGAGATCTTCGGGCGATGCCTGGAGTTCCTCGACGAACGCCGCGCCACGTCCGCCCGGGTTGAAACGGTTGAACATGACGCCGTCCGCGCCCAGGGCGAGGGCCAGTTCCGCCGTCTCCGGCCAGGCCGGCAGGTTCCACTTCGTCGCCACGAACACCACGACCACGCGCTCCCCGGCCGCCTTCAGGTTGGCAATGGCTCGAGTCACGCCGTCGAACGCGCCCGGACGACCGCTCATCCGGTCGTGCATGGCACGGTCGGCGGACAGCAAGGGAAGCTCGAACAGGACAATCCCCTTGCCACCCAGCCGCTCGATGGTGCGGGGCGTGAGCAAGGAGCCGTTGGTGATAAAGTTCATCGACACGCCACGTGACGCCAGGTGGTCCACGATGTCGAAGATGTCGCGGCGTAGGAGAGGCTCACCTCCGGAGAGCGTCACCAGGGTGGCCGACGTCTGGTCCAACACGCGGTCGAGCAGGCGAAGGGTCCGGGCCGTGTCCAGCGTGCCTCGAGGATAGGGCTGGACGTTCTTCCACACGTTGTAGCAGTGGGGGCAGTCGTGGTTGCAGTTCTGGGTGACCTCGAACACGAGATAGTCGTGCCGCCGGCGTCTCCACGGCAGGTGCATGCGGACTACTCGGCCAGACGAGCACGAATGGCCGCGGCTTTCTGGTCCGCCGCGGCGACCAGGCCGTCGACTCTGGCTCGAAGAGCGTCATCGGCAAGGCCGCTGTCCGGGCTTTCGGCAATGGCGTGGATGTCGGCCAGGATGCGATCCAGGGTGGTACCGACCACATCGGGTGCAAGACGGTCCATCCGGGAGAGCTTGTCCAGCGCCTGGAGGCGCTCGTCGAGCCGGTCGACCTGCGCGGGGATGTCACCAGGGGAACGGGCACCCACGGCCTCGGGTCCCACATCGTAGCAGGTAGGAGTCGGCACCACCTCCTTGGGAGTGGGCGTCACGTCCGGGGTGGGCGTGACGAGCACGGGTGCGTAGCACGTGGGAGGCGGTGGGGTCGGGGTCGACGGATCCGGACAATCGCTGGCACCGAACAGCGCCAGCACCGATGTGCCCGCGGCGGCGAACGGGCCGGCTTTCAACACCTTCCAGAATACCTGTCTCATGTCTGCACATCCCCCTTTCGTCGGCAGATTTCGAACCACCATTTCAACCTACTATACCCATAGGAGATGACGCGCGTCAACAGTCGAATCTGAATAGCCGCCTGCTGCCTGTCAGCCGACCCGGTGGGGTTGTCCGCTTTCGAATGCACAAATGGACGACCATGCGCCAAGCGATTCATTGTGCACGACGTGGTTGGGTTCAGCACCGTTTTCCTGCCGGGTGACCCGTTCGAAACCGGGAAAGGGAGCATCCGTCAGGCGGCCGGCGGGGGACAGGGTTCACCATCGGTGCTCTGTGTGCGCATCGCCGACTCGGGAGGAGAAAACCCGCGCGCCGGAGAAGGTCGTGAAGCCTTGCCGACCAGCCAGAGCCGCGGGCGGCCGCGTCGGGACGCCAGGTGGCGCATGTTCGCCTTGTGGGTCACGAACAGGAACACCGCTGCGCTGCCGAGAAGCCAGGCTGCAAGGGCCAGGGGAATGGCTGGCAAGCGCGCTGCCCACACGGTGGTGGCCGTGGCGTCGGCGATGGCCACGTAGAACCAGAACGGACCCAGGGCCGACAGGCAGAAGGCGATCAGGACACGCCGCGGCGCGCCGAAGAGTCCCTCGCTGCCTCTTCCTGCCTGCTGGATGAACTGCCGAAGGGGCACGGGACGGGAAACGAACAGGCTCTCCCTGTTGACCAGGTAGTAGGCATATAGTTCGCACGACAGGACGGCGAAAAGGACGCTCCAGGTGATCCCATAGGAAAGGGCGGCTTCCGGGCTGAACCGTTCCGCCACGGCAACGAAGAGCGGCGATAGTCCGGCGGCGCGAGGCCGGCTCGAGATGGCCGGTCCCAGGCTTGCGAGCTGCGCAACCAACGTGGTCAGCCCAAGGGTCAAAGGGGTCAAAGGTGCGCCCCTGACCTTCTCCCAGTCGAGGGACCTGCCCAGCACCACCACTGCTGCTGCCAGGCACAGCCAGCCCAGGGCAGCGACCAGGAGGCCAGGACGTACCAGGAAGGTCTGCACCTGGTCGGCCAGCCCGTATGTCCAAATGTTGATGGCGTTCATGATCGGTTCTCCCAGGAGTTCTCGGCGTCAGGAGAGTTCCATGCCCCGGTGCGAGGCCGAAATGCTCGGGGATCCTGCCCAATGTATCGGTCGAACGGGCTGAGCCTGTTAGCTTTTCGCACGATGCACCGCTGTTGATGGGGTATCGGCGGATGCCGGGATGCACGAGACACTTGTGCAGGGTGGGGGCTGCCATCGAGAGCGGGCGCGGAAAGCCGGCCTTCCTCCACGGCAGCCCTGTTCCGGGAAAGACGGCAGGGGCGGGGAGGCCTCCGTGAGGACCCGCGCGACGTGGCGCGCCGGGGCGAACCAACGTCTGGCACGGTGTCGCATTGTGCAAGCTCAGGGCTTCTCGCCGGCAATGAGCAGGGTGCTGATGTCGTCGAGCACATCGGGCACGTCGGCGATCGTGTCCACGACGAAGTGCGCTCCCGCCTGGTAGAGGCGGTCACGTGCCCGCTCGCGCATCATCTTGTATGTCGATGGGTCCAGCATTTGAATGTCCTGCTCGGACATCCCTATCTCGTTGCCGGACATCAGGACACCCACCGTCCACATGCCCGCGTTGAGGCCCTCGAGGATGTCCTGGGGCGTATCGCCCACCTTTACACAGGCCTCCATGGGATACACCTGCAGATCGATGGCGTTCCGGAAACACATCCAGGGGGCGGGACGACCGGCGGGAACGTCACTGGCACAGACGAGCGTGTCCGGGTCGTAGCCTCGCCGCAGGGCTTCTGGCACCAGCACGTCCATCATCTCCCGCGTGTATCCGGTCGTCGATCCGATCTTCAACCGGCGGGAACGAAAGGCACGCACCGCATCGGGCAGGCCCGGAACGAGTTCCGCATGATGGGCGAGCGTCTGGAGCTGGAGAGGGAGGTAGGCCGCGAACATCTCATCGATATCGGACGGCGTGGGATGATGCCCATGCACCTCCCGCCACCGCTTCGCGACATCCTCGAGGCTGCACAGGGCGGCGATGTGGTCGCGTTTGTGCTTCCCCATGAACATGCGCGCCTGCGTCACGGTGATGGGAACCTGCTTCTCCTCGAATACCTTGACGAACACCTCGGTCGGGGCCATGCACCCCCAATCCACCGTCGTGCCGGCCCAGTCCAGGACAATGGCCCTCAGCCGACCCCGGTAGGAACGCCGGAAAACGAAGTCCACGTTGCCTCCTCGAGATGACGTGCGGCCTGGAGACTCAAGAAACCTCGGGCCGCGTTGCCGTGCGCTGCCGCACTGCCCGGTCACGGTACGCCGAAATCCCCAGACCCTCGAGCACCTCCCCGATCGCGGCCAGCAACGACATCACGTCATGGCTGAACACGTGCCCGATGTGCCCGATACGGAAACACGCGGCACGGGATACCTTGCCGGGATAGATGACGTGACCTCGACGGCGCAACCGTTCGGAAAAGGTCTCGAAAGAGAAACCCGGGTGATCCGGATACTTGAACGACGTGATGATGTAGCCCCGATGCTCCGGCGCCAGGTAGGGCTCGAAACCCAGGGCCGTCATGCCCTCCAACAGCAGCTCATGGTTTCGCCGGTACCTGGCCGCCCGCGCCGGCACACCGCCCTCGCACTCGAGTTCCACCAACGCCCGGCGGAAGGCCACCAGCGCGTGGGTCGGCGGCGTGAACCGGAATTGACCATCCGCCTCGAGCCGCTCCGCCTGGGCCCACAGGTCCAGGCTCAGACTGCGTGCCAACCCCCGCGTCTCCGCCAACGAACTGCGCCGAGCCAGCACGATTCCAAACCCGGGCACGCCCTCGAGACACTTGTTCGCCGAGGTCACCAGGTAGTCGATGCGACACGCCTCGAGGTCGATGGGGATTCCCCCGAAACTGCTCATCGCATCCACGAAAAAGGTGCGGCCCCGTTCCGCGACGACCCGACCGATGGCCTCGATGGGGTTCACGATCCCGGTCGTGGTCTCGCAATGGATGACCGCCACGTGCGTGATCCCCGGATCAGCCTCGAGCACGCGAGCGACATCCCCAGGGTCGGGACACCGGGTCTCGGGATACTCGAGACACCGGCACGGAATAGCCAGCACCCGCGCGATATCCGCGATGCGGCGCCCGTAGGCGCCGTTGACCAGAACCAGGATACCACCGTCTCGGGGCACCGTGGACGACACCACCGACTCGAGCGCGAACGTGCCGCTGCCCTGCATGATGACAGCGTGAAACCTGCCTGGAGACACACCGGCCACCTCGAGCAGCCTGGCGCGGATGTCGCGCACGAGGTCGATGAACTCCGTGTCTCGAGAACCGAGGTCCCGGAGCATGGCCTGCTTGACGGTGTAGCTGGTGGTCAGTGGGCCTGGGGTGAAGAGCAGCTTGTCCTTGCCGGGCGCACTTGCGGTCATGGCGTCGAAAAGCCTCGGTGCACTGGTGGAAGAAGGTGGCATTGGGGCCTATTCTGGATCGGATGGTGCCAGGCTTCAAGCTCATTTTTGGGCAAAGTGATTTCTTCCGGCGGGCCGGCGGGTTGCGCGCTCCGGTATCGGGAAGGGGCGGCATGGCAGGCGCCGGGTGACGATCGTGGGAAGGGGTTCGGGGTCTCCCGGGACGAAAACAGGTGCGCACCGCCCCGTGATTGTGGCAGACAGAAGAGACTGTTCTGTCGAACAATTCTATCGTGGAGGGTTACCTTGCAGATGAGAACCACAACGATCGTTGCCACTGCCGGCCTGGCCGTATCGCTGTTGGCGATGTCCCCGTCCGTCATGGCCTGCACCAATTTCCTGATTACTCGAGGCGCCACGGTTGACGGCTCCACCATGATCACCTACGCGGCGGATTCTCACACCCTGTACGGCGAACTCTACTACAGGCCTGCTGCCACCCATGCGGAAGGCGAAATGCTCGATGTGTACGAATGGGATACGGGGAAGTACCTCGGGCAGATAAAGCAGGTCCCGCGCACCTACGCCGTCGTGGGCAACATGAATGAGCACCAGGTGTCGATCGGTGAAACGACCTACGGCGGGCGGGAGGAACTCTGGCACGGCCCCGGCGAGATGGACTATGGTTCCCTCATGTACATCACGCTCCAGCGTGCGAAGACGGCTCGAGAAGCCATCACCATCATGGGGGAATTGGTCAAGGAGTACGGGTACGTGAGCGAGGGCGAATCCTTCTCGGTGGCCGATCCGGAGGAGGTGTGGATCATGGACATGATCGGCAAGGGGCCCGACGAGAGGGGTGCGGTCTGGGTCGCCCGGCGGATCCCGGATGGGTACATCTCCGCGCACGCCAACCAGGCGCGTATCCGTACCTTTCCCCTGAAGGACAAGAAGAACTGTCTCTACGCGGAGGATGTCATCGCGTTCGCCCGAAAGAAGGGCTACTTCGACGGCCCCGACGAGGCGTTCAGCTTTCGCGACGCTTACGCACCGCTCACGTTTTCCGGGGTGAGGTTCTGCGAGGCTCGAGTCTGGAGCATGTTCCGTCGCGTCAACGGTGATTGCGAGAAGTATTTCCCCTACGTCAAGGGCGTGGACGGCGCCGAGCAACTACCGCTCTGGATCAAACCCGACCGAAAGCTTACGGTCCACGACGTGATGGAACTCATGCGTGACCACTTCGAGGGGAGCGAACTGGACCTCACCAAGGGTGTCGGCGCAGGCCCCTACGAACTGCCCTACAGGTGGCGGCCGCTCACCTGGGAACTGGACGGGAAGACCTACATCAACGAGCGGTCCACGTCGACCCAGCAGACCGGGTTCTCGTTCGTCGCCCAGGCGCGAAGGGACATGCCCGACCCTATCGGCGGAGTGTTCTGGTTCGGCGTCGATGACACCAACAGCACCGTGTACGTCCCGATGTACTGCGGTATCCGGGAAGTCCCGAAGCCCTTTGCCGTGGGAACCGGAGATTTCGACAGCTTCTCCTGGGACTCTGCGTTCTGGGTCTTCAACTTCGTCAGCAACTACAGCTACCTGCGCTACAAGGACATGATTGTCGATATCAAGAAGGTGCAACGGGAACTCGAGGGCCACTTCCTGGCCGTGCAGCCCGAAGTGGAGCAGGCCGCACGCGCGCTCTACGCCACTTCCCCGGAGCTGGCTCGAGACTATCTCACCGAGTATTCCGTGCAACAGGGCCTCCACGTGGTGGATCGCTGGCGCAAGCTCGGCGAATTCCTGCTCTGGAAATACCTCGACGGCAACGTCAAGGACGAGTTGGGCAACGTGACGCACCCGGGCTACCCGGACCACTGGTACCGGCGGATTGTCGAGGAAAGCGGCGACCAGTTCCTCGAGCGCAAGCTGAAGGGAGAGCCAGAGGAAACTTCGCACTGACACGCCCGGTTCCGGGGTGCTTCTCCTGCTCCCGGCCACGGGCTGCATGCCCCGGAACCCGGCATCAACGGGCACCGGGCGCACCTCCCGGGACCGGGAACGACGCCGGGTGCCCGTGTGTCTTTCTCACTTCATCCCCGCCCCACCGCGCCCTGGCCCTCGAAATGGCCCCTTCCAGCAACCCATGCGACTCGAGCGTGTCGAAGACCCGTTGCGCAAGTATGCTGTAGCCCTGGTCGTTGCAGTGGCCGTCCGGTACGAACAGTGCGTCGAACGGGGTGCCGTGAGCGAGCAGGTCGCGGAAATGGGCCTCGTTGTGCACGAGTGGCAGGCCTTCCTTCTGCGCGATGTCGCCCAAAATGGCGTTCACCGTGGCGTTTTGCGGGTACTCCATGAATACGACGGGGATGTCCCGTTCCCGGCACAGCTCGACCATGGCGCCAAGGTCGGCCCGGATCCAGTTCGCGTAGTCGTCTCGCTCGGACCGCATGATGTCCAGGTAGGTGCTCGCGGTCCCGCTCGTGCTCTCGAAAGGCTCGAGGAAGGCGATGAATTCGTCCCTGCGCCCGATCAGGCGCCCGATGTCCACCAGGAGCGGGTAGCACCGG
This sequence comes from Myxococcota bacterium, assembly GCA_024278455.1. Lineage (GTDB taxonomy): Bacteria > Myxococcota_A > UBA796 > JAJRTE01 > JAJRTE01 > JAJRTE01. The sequence goes on along the minus strand of JAJRTE010000189.1, from coordinate 3,597 downwards.
CGGTCGTCCGGGTCGGCTGCGATACCCTTCTCGAGTTCCTGCACGGCCTGCTGGTGGTTGTAAAGCAGCCCGTAGAGCGCCCCCAAATCGCAATGGTTCCCAGAGTAGCTCGAGTCTGCCTCGATCCCTGCCTCGAACGCGGCAATGGCCTCGAGCGTGGTGGCGCTCGGGTTGCTCCACGTCTCGCGGATGGGCGCCCTGCCAAAGGGGTTCCTCCCCAGGTCGGCGGGCATGACCGGGTTCCACGGCCCCGCCTGCTCGATCAGGACCTCGCCCAGACCGCTGTGAAGCGTCGGGTCGTCGGGGGCCTTGTCGAGACCGGCCCGAAACCACGCCTTGGCGTCGTCGTAGCGCTTCAGCAACTGGTTCGAAACGCCCATCCCATAGTAGTTGGTCCCTTCGGAATCATCGGCGGCAATACCCCGGCGAAACCATGCCACCGCTCCCGCTACATCGCCGTGCTGCAGCGCATCGACACCCTCCTGGAAAGCCTTCAGCGCTGCCTGGCTCGCTCGAGAACGCGCGCGGGTTCCCGTTCCTGCCCCGGCCGGCGGTTCCGGGGCGCTCTTCCACGCCACGACACGCTCGAGGGAAACGCGCGGGTCGATTCCCGCCCAGGTGGGCGGTTCGGCGTTGCCCAGCCGCCCCTTCAGCGCCGTGGCCGCGAACCATCCGTAGCGAAGTATCCGGAGATCGAAGAGCAAGCCCGCGGCCGCGCTCAGCCGGCGGATTCCGTAGAGATGCTCGAGGTAGCCGGCGAAATTCAGGAGGTTGGAATTGCCCGCCATCACCACGACCAGGTCGATGGGGTACGCATCGAGATGGCTGGCCAGCGTCTCGAGCACCGTGGTCGTGCTGGCAGCTCCCCGGCCCCCGTTGATGACCACGAACGTCTCCGGGCGTCTCGAGTCGAGAATGCGCTGCAACTGCGCCGGGTACGCGTTGCCTTCCGTGGCGCCGAATCCATAGGTGAACGAATCGCCGGCGCACAGAATGCGAACGCACCCCTGGCACCGGCCAGCGTCTCGAGGCAGTTCACGGGAGGGGTTCATTCCCGGCATCGATGTGGGACGCCAGAAAAATGCACTCACCACCCGCAAGCTCACTTCCAGCAGGACCAGCATGAGCAGAAGTCCCAGGACCGCTGCAAGGACCTTTTCCACCATTCGCTTCATCGTCGTTTCCCGGCTGCGCGTTGTGTAGCAATTGCACCAGATTCCTGGAAAGCAGGCAAGGATGTTCCTGCGGGTCTTCGGGCCGCGCGCTGGATGCCGCTCCCGGGACCGTGGAACGGAACAGCCGGCGAGGGTGGCGCGCGGCGCCTGTCGATGCTACAAAGTCCTTGGGTATCGGGGGCCAACCCGCCGTCTTGCCGCAGGAGGACCAAAATGGACTTTGCACGCACGACGCTGCTTGCAGCACTGTTGGCCATGGCGCCCGCGGCGCTGTCCGCCGCGCATTCCGCCGGAGCGGGCACTGGCTACGATGGCCCGGCGCACCGGACGACCGCCATCCATGGTGGGTCCGCGGCCGATCCGGGCGTTCTCCCCCCTTCCTCTCGTGCCGCGGCGCAGGGGGAAGGGATCGTGCCCTCCCCGGGGTTCCTGGAGCGCCAGGCCGAGTACCTCCAGGTGTGTTCCGATTCGGCTTCGACAGGCGACCTGGATGCGCAACTCTGTCGCCTCGGCGCCAACGGGGGCTTGATCGACGCGGACGCCATCCGGACGGCTCTGGCCAAGATCGACAACCGTGAAGACTGTGCAGATTTCTATCTCAACACGGTATTGCGCATCCTGGCCATGTACAGCGGTCACCCGGACCTGGACCCCGGCCTACAGGCCGACATGGAACGGTCGGTGCTCGACTTCAAGTACTGGCTCGACGAGCCCGGCCCCGACATGATGTGCTGGTGGTCGGAGAACCACCAGGTTCTCTTCCACACCGCGGAACTCATCGCGGGGCAGTTGTTTCCGGACCGGGTGTTCTCGAATTCCGGCATGACAGGCGCGGAGCACATCTCGCACGCGTTGCCGTTGGTTCATGAGTGGCTCGACTACCGCAGTGTTTTCGGTTTTTCGGAGTGGCACTCCAACGTCTACTTCAACGAGGACATGCCAGCCCTGCTCAACCTGGCGGACCTTGCGTGGGATGCGTCCGTGGCCACCAAGGCGGCCATGATCCTCGATCTCATGACATTCGACTTCGCCAATACCTACTTCAAGGGGGTGTACGCGACCGTTCACGGACGGACCTACGAGGGCAAGCAGGTCGGCGGCAGCAACGACTCCACGTCAGAGGCGGCCTGGATCCTGCTCGGGCTCGGCGGCTACCGGTCGCCGAACAACTTCACGGGCTCGTTTCTCGCCACCTCCCTGCGCTACTGGCCTCCGGACATTCTCGAGGCGGTTGCGGCCGACGCGGAGACGTTCCATGAGCACAGGCAGCGGGACGGGATCGACGTGACCGATGGACCGCTCTACGGCATCGGATACGAGGACTTCGGCGACATCATGTTCTGGTGGGGAATGGGTGCCTACGTGACCAGCCAGGTGATCGAGGGCACGTTCGAGATGGTCGACTACTACGACCTGTGGGACAGCTACTTCTGGAGCGACGTGGCGTTCCTCGAGCCGCTCGTGGGTAGCCCAATCCTCGAGCCCCTTTCCGCCCACCTGGACGACCTGACGCGCGGCTCTGCCCTCGAGGCGATGGACACCTACGTCTATCGCACCCCCCACTACCAGCTCTCCGGCGCACAGAACTACAACCCCGGCTTGTGGGGGTCCCAGCAACACATCTGGCAGGCAACGCTCGATGCCGACGCCGTGGTGTTCACCACCTACCCCGGCGGCATGGAGGACGACTACACCGCCGGCGCCTGGACGGGGGGCTGGCTGCCCCGTGCGCTCTTCTACCGGAACGTGGGGATCATACTCTATCGGCGTGACCGCTACCCCCAGGCGGACGAGCGATTCTTCGTGGAATACACCCACGCCTACTTCCCGAAGTGGGCCTTCGACGAGATACGTTCCGCCGGCTCCTGGACGTTCGGAAAGAAAGGGGACGCCTACGTGGCCCTCTACTCGGACAACCCCGTGGTCTGGGCGGAGGCTTCGCCCGAGAGCGACTACGAGCTGATCGCGGACGGCTTCGCCAACACCTGGATCGTGGAGTTGGGGAGTCTGCCCGAGTCCGGGACCTTCGACGCATTCGTCGAGGCGGTCTCGAGCGCCCCGGTCATCATCAGCGGCGACACCGTTGACTACGATTCCCCGAGCCTGGGACAGCTCAGTGTTTCGGCGGGCGGACAGCTCTTCGCAGAAGGCCGGCACGTCGACACCGGCCCCTACGACCGGTGGGACAACCGCTACGCCAGCCAGCCGTTCGGAACGAACCGTACCGTCATCGTGTTCGAGGGCCGCCAGCTCATCCTGGACTTCGACAGTCTCACGCGGACCGTCGTCGCGGCCGGGTCTCGTGGCGCGGGGATGTGACCCGTTGGCAGGGGGAGGGGGGGCAAGCTCCGCGACCGGCTGGCCACGGTCGATGTGCTGCTCGAGCCGCGCGCATCAACCGGGACCTCAGGGGCTGAACACC
>JAJRTE010000188.1 GCA_024278455.1 Myxococcota bacterium | reverse complement strand
GTCCCGGACGTCGTCCCCGCCGAACAGCAGATCCGCTGCCGCCTCGATGATCGCCGACCTCGTGAGTTCCGTTTGCCGTTCTCTCAGCGTCACTACATACCCTGTGCCATGATGACAGAGACTATGTCAGAACGGCATAGCCTATGTCAAGTCTTTCTTCTTGCGAACCGATCGTCTTCGCTCCCTGCGGCCATCGGGCCAGAATGAGCGGATGATTCGCATCGACGTGGGCCTGGGACCGGTGGAGGTGGAGCTCGCCCCCGGAGGAGGGCCGGTCACCTCCGCGAGTCGGGTGTGCGCCCAGGCCATCGTCCGATGCGAGGGGCCAAACTCACCGTCGATCTGTCGCCCGGGGCCAATCGGGGAGCGGGAATGGGGATCTTCACCGCCATGTTCGACCTGGCGATCCTGGTGATCGAGACTGCCGGGTATCCGTAGTGGAGGTAGCTGGTGACGTGGCAGGGAGCCCGGGCCATGAGTTCGCCGCCGAGCTGTCTGGCCAGCCATCGATGGAGGGTGGCGAAGTGCTCCCGGGCTTCGAGCGCCTCCACGTGGGTCATCGCTCCGGAGAGCCACTGCTGCCATTGAGTGTGGCGACCGGCCAGGTCCATCACCATGTCCGACAGGCGGTCTGCCTCGTCTGCAGGAGATGTGCCCGTTCCCGGCTCCGTCCCAGCTCGTCGGCGGTGGGCGCGGGCGACGAGCGCCCTCAGCCGGTGGGCGGGGTCGCCGGTCCCCTCGGCCATCGCCGCCATAGGCACAAGGGCGTTCGGGCATTCTCCCTGCTTAGCGAGAGCATCGGTTTCGGGTTCCCAGCCCGAAGGTCGCGGCCTGAATCCCACCCCGCTACACCAAGGGCTTTGCGTCGAACTGGGGTTTCGCCGGGCAGGAGAAATGGGCCCGCCTGATGGTTGTTGGGTTTCTTTCGGTCAGTCCCCTTCCTTGATCGCGGTGTCGGTTCCGGAAGGCCGCTGTCGGCGCGTCGATTCCCGCTCGATCGGTGGGCGTCCTCGGGGACCGCGAAAGAGGATCGCTCACCCCTCGGGAATGACCACCAGGAGTTGGGTGTACAGGGTGCCGCCCGACTCGAGGTCGCGGCCCACCGTGATTGAGGTGATCGGCGACTCCGTGCCGCTGAAGACGACGATGTCGGGGCCTTCGGTCTTGAGGTAGTCATCGGGTTGGTCGGCCGTCCACTGGTCGTAGAACGCCACGATCCGGTCGAAGTCCTCCCGTGGGTAGAGGAGCTGTGCGCCGGTGGTCTCGGTCAATCCCAAGTTGGCCAGGATGTCCTTGTCCCAGCCGCCGGGGATCGCCACCGGGAAGTCGCCACGGACGCTGGAGGGGATGTCGGCACCGGGCGCAGCAGCCGGGGCGGCATCGCCGCCTTGACCGGACTGAGCCGGCTGCTGGGAACTCTCCGTCGTGGCTGTGGTGTCTCCTCCCGAGGAACACGCCGCCGCGACGATCAGGAGAGCGGCCAAGAGAAGCGTGCTCCACGTTTTCGTCATCCACTGCATACAACCCGAGACCTGGCGCCGCGGTCAATACGCAGATACGCGTACCGTGCGCGCTCACCATCCTCGAATACGAGCGATGGCGCTGGCGCGGTCGCTTACGTCGAGGGTCCGGTAGATGCACTCGAGATGCTTACGGAGCGTTCCCTCGGAGATGCCGAGGCGGGCCGCGATGACGGCGTTGGTGCCTCCCTGGGCCAGGTGGAGGGCCACCTCGATCTGTCGTGGCGTCAAGCCCGACTCCTCGAGGCGCCGGGCGGCGGCGTCGATATCGGTTTGGATGAGCACGACATGGGGAGCAACCGGTCCGGGTACGTGCCAACCGGCGGTCCCGTTTGCCTCGTAGGTGATCCGTACCGGCCGGGACAGCACTGCAGGCTGGGACGGTTCATAGGCATGGACTCCCCGTCGGAACGGGGTCCTGAGCGGGTCCGGCAGCGGTGATCCTACCCGCAGCTGGATCCCGGTTCGTTCGGCGAGTGCCTCGGCGTTGTTGGTGACCGATTCCACGATCCCGTCGCCGTTGGCGAGGGCGCCCGTCCAGCCACCGGTCTCCAATGCACCGGTGAGGGCCGTCAACTCGTCGCGGAGCTGGATCGATCGGTAGGCGTGGGCCAGGTGCGGCCGGAGGGTGTTGAGGACGGCCCGGTCCCGTTCGTTGAATCCCTCCTGGCCGGTGTTCACCGCGAACCCGACCACGATGCCGGGAGGTGTGGGAAGGGTAACCGCCATCTGGCTGGCCACGCCGAGGGGTCGGAACATCTCCTGATACAGCGCCGTCTCTTCGAGTTCGTCGAGCGACATGAAATCGGACCACATCATCGCCCGCGTGTCACCGGTGTCCTCGAAGTGACGGATCAGCGGGTTCTGGTGCATCCACTGCTCGAACACCGGCACGAACTCTGCAACCCTGTCACCCTGGTCCGGTGTCACCATGAATCGCACCCGACCGACGCTGGGGAGCAGCTCGTTGTAGGAGGCGTCG
>JAJRTE010000187.1 GCA_024278455.1 Myxococcota bacterium | reverse complement strand
GCGCCCTGGAGCGCCTCGAGTTCATCGCCGACGCCTACCTTTCGGTGAACACACCGGTGCAAGGGGCATTGCCCGCGCTGATGGCGTGTCGTGGCGAAATCCAGCAGGCCGTTCGCCGGCGTATCGCCTCGAACCTCGAGCACCTGGAGACCCTTCTCGGGCCAGCGTCCCCGGTTTCGCTTGTCCCCGCCGAGGCAGGATGGTATCAGGTATTGCGCGTGCCGCTCGTGGCAACGGAAGAGTCCATGGCCATCGAGTTGCTCGAGGAGCAGCGGGTCTACGTGCACCCCGGCTTCTTTTTCGACTTCCCGCAAGAGGGCTACTTCGTGACGAGTCTCCTGGTTCGTCCCGATGTGTGGCAGGCCGGCATGGCCGCGTTGCAGCGACAAATCGATCGCTGGATGCGCATGGCGTGAACCAATCCGGGCCGAGCGTGTTGAAAAGGGCAATAATCTCCAGTCGGCCGCGTATGAGGGGATGTGTTCGACGCGCCAGCCACGAGCCTGGCGGCTGCGTGCCCCACGCGCCCCGGCTGGTCTCGTCGTTTTCCGTCCCTGGGCCAACAGGGACGATGCACGAGAGGACGGTACATCTTGGCGCCTTTGATCCAGTTAAAGCACGTCACCAAGGTCTATCAATCCGGAGAGGAGAAGCTCTTCGCCCTCGACAATATCGAACTCGAGGTTGAGCCCAACGCTTTCGTCGCCGTGATGGGGGCCTCCGGTTCGGGCAAGTCCACGTTGATGAACATCATCGGCGCACTCGACAGGCCCACGGACGGGGAGTACTACCTGGACGGAGTGGCAGTACAGTCGCTCAACGACCGCCGGCTCTCCGAATTGCGAAACAGGAAGATCGGCTTCGTGTTCCAGGCGTTCAACCTGCTGCCCCGGTATACCGCCGTCCAGAACGTGGAGGTCCCCCTGATCTATGCCGGCGTCGGCGCGCGCGCCCGGAGGAAGCTTGCGATCGAAGCCCTCGAGAAGCTCGGCCTCGGCCACCGCCTGAAGCACAGACCCACCGAGTTGTCCGGCGGCCAGCAGCAGCGAGTAGCCATTGCCCGGGCCATCGTGACGCGACCGGTGGTCCTCCTCGCCGACGAGCCCACGGGTGCGGTCGATTCCGAGACCACCCAGCAGATCCTGGGTCTGATCGAGCAGCTTCACAGGGACGGCATGACCATCGTGTTGGTCACGCACGAGGCCGAAGTGGGGGCGCGGGCGCACCGCATGGTCAGGCTGAGCGACGGCCGTATCGTCAGCGACACGCGCAAGGAACCGGGCCGCCCGGCGGCTGAATGATGCGAGCCCGCCGCCTGCCCGTCTCGATAGGAGAGTGAACAGGTCATGCGACACAGTTGGATCGGTGGATTCCACGGCATACTCCTGGCCATGCTCGCCATGCCGGCGGTCCCGGCCGGGGCGGCGAGCGCACAGGATGTGACGCTCGAACCCGGGAGCGGCCCGGTCGTGCGGAGTCCGGGAGATTCTCCACGCGAATCCGCGCACTCCGACATCCAGGCGGATGCTCTCGAGAACCAACCAGCACCCTCGACGGACGTAGCAGGCTACCGGCTGACGGTCGCGCAGGCCATCTCCCTGGCGATCGAGCGGAATCCGTCCCTGCAAAGGACCCGGCTGAACGTGTTGCTGGCCGAACTCGCCGAACACCGGGCGAAGCTCGATCGCATCACCGCATCGGTGGATGTCCGGGCCGGGTATCTGGCCGATGTCAGTTGGGATCCTTCCACGAACATCGCAGACCAGGACCTGCTGGGACACACGACGGATTATGGCACCTCGGCGCTCCTGTCGGTGCCGCTCTATGCCGGTGGACTCACGGCCGCCCGGGTCAAGCAGAGCGAAGTCGCCGTCGATGTCAGCAAGTCCGACCTGGCCGTTGCCGAAAGAGAACTCGAGCGTGCCGCGTACCAGGCCTACTGGACCATCCAGGGGTACGAACTCCAGCAGCAGGCGGCGCGAGAGGGGTTGGAGCAGAGCCGGCAAGCGGTGGAGATCATTCAGGCCAAGGTCGACACCGGGCTCGCCGCGCCTATCGAACTCAACCGGTTCAAGGTGGATGTCCTGAACCAGGAGCAGCGCCTGGCGCAGCTCGAGCTGGCCGCCTACAGCGCACGTCAGACCCTCGCCCGGCTGCTCCATCTCGACGGTCGAGCGATCGAGCTGGCCGATCGCGCGGAGGATGTCCAGCTCGGCCCGTGGCCCGACGACGCCGGGGAACTGGTGGCTCGAGCGGCGAGCCGCCGGCCTGAACTGGCCGGCCTTGCCCTGTCGCGCACCGCTGCCCAGTACGATCGGAAGATGGCCCGGGCCGGGTACTTCCCGGCCATCAGCCTCGACATCACGCTCGACGCCGGCAACACGGCCCTCTGGACCGACGCCGACACCCTGGACCAGGCCTCGTTTTCGCCTACCGTCGAAGTCACCGGCGGGGTGAATCTCTCCTGGAACCTGTTCAACAACTTCTCGACCCGGTACCAGGTGGAACGGGCCGAGACGATCATCGAGCAGTGGCGACAGCAGGAAGCCGCCGAATACGACGCCATCGCCGAAGAGGTGAGAACCGCGCTGGAGACCTGGAAGAACCTGGAGCGGCGCGCGGCCGGAGTGAAGGCGCAGGTTGAGCTTGCCACGGAAAACCTGATGATTTTGCAGACATTATACAACCAGGGCTCAGCGTCGCTGCTGGACCTGTTGAACGCGCAGAGCGAGTACCGGACAGCCCTGAGCCAGGCCGCCTCGTTCCAGGTGGACGTGGTCACCGCCGAGTACGACCTGCGCTGGAGTGTCGGGGAATCCCCGGCACGGTAGAAGATCGAACAAGCCGCGCCGAGAGGTGCACGAGACAAGGAGTTGCAGTCATGCCGCAGGACCTGCCTGCTGTCCATGATGAAGAATGTATGCACGATCGAGACCACGAAGGCTCGAGGAGGGGATGTGCCGGGTCCCGTGGCCGGACCTTGCCCCGCTACCCGGTTCGGGCGTCCGTCTCGCCGGGCCTGCACCGGTCTGCCCTGGCCGGACTCATGTTCGGCGTCCTGGTGTTGTCCAGTTGCTTCAACGGCAACGGGCGGGATCGCCTCGACGAGGCCTTGATCCAGGACGTCGAGCGTGGCGACCTCGTGGAAACGGTCGTGGAGTCGGGACAGATCGTTCCCTGGTACGAGGTTCAGATCAAGGCCAAGGTGTCCGGCGAAGTCAAGACCGTGGAAGTGGACGAGGGCGATCCAGTCACGAAGGGGCAGTTGTTGCTGACGCTCGACGACATCGACTACAGGCGACAGGTCATGCTGTCCAAGGTGTCGTTCGAGGAGGCCAGGCTGAACGTGAAGAATGCCCGGAGCGAGTTGGAGCGGACCAAGGGTGCCTACGATGCCCGCGGGGTCTCCAAGTACGAGCTGGACCGGGCCCGCTATCAGCTCGATCTCGCCAAGGTCCGCCTCGAGCGCGCTCGAGTCCAGCTTGCCACAGCCAGGGACCAGCTTGGATACACCAAGATCAAGTCCCCCATCGACGGTGTCGTGATCCAGCGCAACATCGAGCCGGGGGAGATGGTGACCGCCGGTATCACCGCCACGGTGAACGGCGAGCCACAGCTCACCATCGCCCAACTCGACCGCCTGCTGCTCGAGCTGAACATGAACCAGGTGGATGTGGCCCGGGTAAAGATCGGGCAGACCGCGACCGTGGCCCTGGACGCCTACCGCGATACCCCGATCGAAGGGGAGGTGACCTCCATTGCAGCCGCCGCGCACCGGGATGCCAGCAAGGGGATCGACGTGTTCAAGATCGAAGTGACCATCGATCCCTCCCGCTGGGACATGGACATCAAGCCTGGCATGACCGCGGAAGTCAAGATTCACGTCGGCACATACGAAGACGTGCTGAAGGTGCCGGTCGAGACCGTGTTCGAGGAAGACGGGCAGCACTACCTCTACGTCGTGAAGCCCGATCCCGAGAATCCCAAGGCACAGGTCAAGGAAAAGGTGGCCGTGACCCTCGGACACCGGGGCACGCGGGAGGTCGAGATCGTCGAAGGGCTGGAGCCAGGCCAGAGAATCTACGCCAAGGGTGACACCAAGGACCTCGAGATGAAGATGTGACCACGCCATGTTTTGGGAAATCATCAGGATTGCACTGACCGCCCTGCGCGGCCACATGTTGAGATCGCTCTTGACGATCCTCTCGGTCACGATCGGCGCGTTCTCCATCGTGGTGATGCTGAGTCTCGCCGAGGCCGGACAGGCGACGCTCGCCCGGTCCGTCGAGGCAATCGGCGGCACCCGGCTCGTCTGGTGGGTGCCCAAGCTCGTGCGGGACGATCGCGACCGCAGCCGGTACTCGAGAGGACTCGTTCGCGAGGATGTGGGACTCATCGCCTCCGTCCCCTATGTCGATCGCGCCACCGGCATGATCAATCTCGGCAAGCGGACCGTGTACGTGACTGCGGACCAGCGCGAGCAATTCGATGTCGTCGGATTGCTCCCCGGGATGCTGGATGGACTGACCTGGCCCATCGACGAAGGCCGTCGGTTTCTCGCGGAAGAAGTGGACCGATGGGACAGGGTGTGCATTCTCACCGAGGGGGCTGCCCGCGCGTTCTTCCCCCTCGAGCAGGCCGTTGGGCGTACCCTTACCGTGTTCGACAAGCCCTATCGCGTCGTCGGCGTGCTCGCGAAGCGCAAGGTCATGGGCATCCAGTTGGGCTTCGACTGGGAGAAGAGCGTTTTCGTTCCCCTGGTCACGGCGGAAAAGCGAGAGGGGCTCCAGTCGCAACTGGTCCTCGTCGCCTTCACGCAGGACCCCGGCCAGAACCCCACGGTGGTCTCGCTCGGTACCGCCAAGCTCCTCGCAAAACACAACGGCGTCGAGGACTTCCAGTCCATCAACTTCGGTGAGATCCTCGAGACGTTCTATACCTACTTCCTCGCGATCCGGGTCATCGTGGGCGCCATTGCCGCGGTGTCCCTGTTCGCCGGTGGCATCGGGGTGATGAACATCATGCTGGTATCCGTGACGGAAAGGACGAAGGAAATCGGTATCCGCAAGGCCCTGGGCGCAACCGTCTCGGCCGTCATCCTCCAGTTCCTGGGCGAGGCCACGGTCCTGTCCATGCTGGGTGGATTCGTCGGCGTCGTCGCCGGACTTGGAACCGTGGCCATCGCCAACGCCGTGGTGTCCCACTGGAGCGACTACTGGGTCCCGGTCTATTCCGGCGTCGGCGTCAGCGTGGCGCTCGGGGCCACCATGGCCATAGGCCTGTTCTTCGGGGCGTGGCCCGCCTTCCAGGCCGCGCGCCTGGATATCGTGGAGTGCCTGCGCAGGTAGCTCGAGCCACACCGCCACGATCGGGATGAGACATGTTTTTCAATTACCTTCGGTTCGTCTTTGACCAGTTTCGCCAGCACATCATACGGTTCCTGCTGACCATCTCGGGCGTCGCCGTGGGCGTCGGGTCCCTGGTCTTCCTGGCCTCCTTCATCGCGGTCGGACTCGACGTGTTGAGGGACACATCGACCCAGGCCACGGGCGAAGACCTGATGACGATTCGAGACAGTTGGCGCCTCAGACGCAAGTACCCCAACGAGCGGCGGTTGTCCGACGAGGACCGGAGAAACCTGGTTGAGAGTCGAACCCTGCGCAAGGTCGCATTCGCTCCCGAGTACGGGCCGGACCAGAGGAACTACAGCTTCCAGGGCAAGGACGACGAAGCCTTCGTGATGGGATTGGGCCCCACCGGCTTCGACGCCAACCGGCTCCACGTGGCCGCAGGCAGGAGATTCCTCAGCGGCGAGTACGATCGATACACCAAGGTGGCGATCGTGGGTTCAGACCTGCTCAAGGACCATCCTCCCCCCTGGGTGGGCAAGACCGTTCGTGTTGAAGGCTACTCGCTGTTGATCGTCGGCGTACTCGCGCGCAAGCCGGTCATGGGCCCTGACAGGAAATGGAGTTGGAACAACCGCATCCTCATCCCGGCAACCACCCACAACCTGCTGTTCAACATCGAGAAGGCTCCCGATTCGATCGTGGGGCGGGTCTCCCTGTTCGGTGACGACTTCACCCTCGAGCAATCTCTCGACGCCGCCCGCGTGCTCGCCGAAAGAGTGCTCATGCTGGTCAGGGAGCACAAGAATTTCCGCATTTCCGGCGCCGAAGACAGGGACAGCAACGAGGATACCATCCTGCTGGTCATCAAGGTGTTGATGATTATGACTACTGTGTTCTCCCTCGTCGTCGGAGGCATAAACATCATGAACATCATGCTCGTCACGGTCACGGAACGGACACGGGAGATCGGTTTGCGCCGTGCCATGGGTGCAACGCGCAGGGACATCGTCTCCCAGTTCCTGATGGAGTCTGTCATGGTGACGATGACCGGGGCCGTGCTCGGGCTGCTCGGAGGCCTGTTCCTGATCGCGGTGCTCAGCGCGGTGCTCACCCAGGTGTTCTATCCCTGGCCGTACCACGTGGAGTGGTGGTCGGTAGCACTCAGCATGGGGCTGTCCGTGCTGATCGGCGGCGCGTTCGGCCTCGGTCCGGCTCTCAAGGCGGCGAGGCTGGATCCGGTGGAAGCGTTGCGCTACGAATGAGCGGTCGTCTCACCACGGATTGCCTCGCACCGGTTCCCGCAACGGCGTGCATCCCGTGGCCCCGATCAGCGGCCGTATCGGGTCCGGCCGGCACCCTGCCAACCGGAGGCACGCTCGAGTGCGTGGTCTCCCGGGGACTGCTGGTAGCGCACCGCCTCGATACCCGGAAGGAGCAGGAGGGCAGCGGCAAGCACGGGGAGGAAAGGCAGGGGTGCGGTGGATTGCGCGCTTGCCTATGTGCGGTCCTCAAAGCGTTCTGAGATGTTTTCTGGCAGCCGTTTGCCGTGTATCACTGCCACCACCAGGATGCACTCAGGCTCGATCCGATATACCAAACGAAAGCTGTAGACGAACCGCTCCCTTATGTGCTCGTCTCCAATCTCCGGTACAACACGACCCATAAAGGGGAATTCGTGGATACTCCGGGAAATCGACAATACTCCAGTAGCAACAGCCCGGGCGTAGAACTCAGAATCCCTGGCAATATACTCTGCGATCGATTCGAGGTCTTCCGTTGCCTCAGGCGACCACTTTACTTCGAAGTCCATCTACTGAACTTCCTTTCCACTTCATCCTGACTGAGCACCCCCTCCCTTTCGGCACGCTCGATTCCTCTGTGGATTTTTTCGACAACATAAAGATGATACTAGATATCCTCCAGTGAACAGTCATCAGGGAGCCTATCCAGAAGCGCCTTGACCTCTTCCTTGGCTGCATTCATGACTCGTTACTCTTGTGTCAAACACAGAACGCCTAGTTCTGTGCAATCTCCCCCTGTTCGCAACAGGCGCGGTGGCCGATTTGCTACACAAAACCACACTATAAGTTACACTAACCGTCACCGGCCTGACTGTCAAGGAAGAATCTCTTGAACAGCACGTTACAGTTCGGAAGAAAAAGGCTCACGGACAGCACCGTACCGGGTGCGGTGACCAACGCAATCGCAAGCGCTCGAGGGGCATGGGAAGAGGGGTAGTCAGGCGCGGGTCCCGGGTCGGAGGCTGACGCCGTCGCGCCGTCGGCCGTGTCGGACCGGGGGGCTCGAGGGGGAGGACTGCTGGTAGCGCATCGCCCCGACACCCGAAAGGAGCAGGAGGGCAGCGGCAAGTGAAAGGCCACCCAGAAGGGGCCGGTAGCTCAACCAGGGGAGCCCCACGGCGGCGAGGAAGAGTGCGGCACCCGGCAGGAATGGCGTGAATGGGTGTTTCGCACCGTGTCCCGGCCGCCGGTCCGCCCCGGGCGTTCCGGTCTGTATGCCGGCCTCGAGCATGCCGGCGAGAATGAGGCCGAGCCCGGCCAACCTCAGCCACCAGCGGAGGTCTACACCGAGCCATGTCGCCAGGTCCACGTCGGGGCGAGAGATGATGCCTCGAGTCACCTCGTAGATGAGGCGTCCCCCGGTGGTCTCGAACGGGGCGAACGTGTCTCCGGTTTGCATGGCGAGAATCGAGACGGGCATACCCGTGGGAGCGACATGGTAGGAAACCAGGACAGGCTCGGCACCGCCCTTTTCTCCGGCCGTTCCGCCGATCACTACCCCCGCTTCCTCCAGCCTGGCCGCGTCACCGAGGGACGGCTTCATCGCCTGGAACTCGCCGGCGGTGATACGGCGCGGCCTGGTTGCGCCCAGGCGGGACACCAGGGCAGGGGGCACCTCGAAGGCCCCGAGCATCACGTTCCGTGCTTCCCATCGAGTGGTCCGCAAATCCGGCACCCACCCATCGCTGTCCGAGCGGTCCGAACCCGTTACAGCGCCGGCGCCCTGTTCGCCCTGTTCGCCCGGCGTTGCTGAGGGAGCCGGCGTTTCCTGGACGACTTCCGTTCCCGTGGCATGCACGGCGGGTGCCGGCGTATCGGCCCCAACAGCCTCGCCCCCTGCCGTCCCGGTGCCCGGGGCGCTCGCACCGTGGCCCTCCGCTGTCTCTCGTGTCGAAGGATGCGCCGGACGCAGCGGGCGGACCCGTCGATCGAGCACCAGTCCCCGGGCCGAAAAGCCCGTGTCCGGGTCCACGAGAGGGGCGCGCACCTCGAGCCGGCCGCGCACGAGGACCAGGCGTCCATCGTTTGCCGGGTCGACGACGTCCGGGGAGACCTCCACGAAGAGCCGCCCCGTCTCTTCCAGGTCCCTTGTCCGCGCCACGACACCGGTTTCGTTCACCAGCAACAGCGCCACGCCGGCGGCCATGATGGCCAGGCCGAAGGCCGCGTTCCCGTGCCGTTTCCCACCCGTTCGGCTCATTCCGTTCTCCCCGCGTTCGGTCATGGTATAGTTAGAACGAAAGAGAGACCAGTGGTCAAGTAGATGTGTTCCGACCGGTACCTCGAGGCATCGCGACGGCTCGAGATCGCTTCTTCGTGCCGTCCTGGCGCAGGCACGCCGGCAGGGACCGTCAACCGAGGGCGGGAGCGCCGCTTGCAATGAAGGTGAGGAAGCAACGGCTGGGGCAGGGGAGGGCCGAGAGGCTGCGCGCGTTCGGCAGGACAGGGTGCGTGGTGGCCGTGTTGCTCGGTCTTGCCCTGGCCGTCACGGGGGTGAGTCGAGCCCGCCTGACCGCTCCGCGGCCGACGTCCCTGGTACGCGCCCGTGGCGGTCATTTCCTGGTGGCAGTGGGAGATGGCCCAAGGGGGTACTGGCCCCTCGGGAACGTGCCCGAACGGGTCGCCGCCGCCACGATCGCCATCGAAGACCGCCGATTCGCCCGCCATCCAGGCGTGGACCCGATCGCGATCGGCCGCGCGTTGCTCCAGAACCTGGCAGCGGGGCGGCGCGTGTCCGGCGCGTCCACCATCGCCATGCAGATCGCGCGGATGCAGCAGCCGGGACCGCGGACGTGGGTCCGAAAGATCGTCGAAGCCGTGACCGCCGTGTGCCTCACCGCGCGATACGGCAGGGAGGCGATCCTCGAGCACTACTTGCGTATCGTGCCCTATGGCAACCGGATCCACGGTATCGCGTTCGCCGCCCGGGTCTATCTCGACAAGCCGGTGGAGGACCTGAGTTGGGCCGAGATCGCGTTCCTGGCTGCCATCCCGCAGTCGCCGGCCCGCATGAACCCCTACGCCCCTTCGGGCCGTGCTCGAGCGGTCGTTCGAGGGCGGCGCATCCTGGACGCCCTGTTGCGAACCGGTGTCATGGGCGAAGACGAGCATGCACTGGCCACGCACGAGTTGGCCAGGCTCCAGGTCCGCGAGCGCGGGCGGAGGCCCTGGAGCGCCATGCACCTCGCACTCAGGCTGGACCGCATGCTGCGGGAACCGGCCGGCGCGACGCCGGGTCCACTGCTCGTGACATCCACGATCGACCTGGACCTGCAAGAACGGGTGCTCGAGATGGCCCGGCGATCGCTGGCTCGGTGGCGGGACGCCGGGGCCGGGAACACAGCCGTCCTGGTGGTCGACCTGGATGGGTGCCGTGTGCGTGCCGCGGTGGGATCCGCGGGCTATTTCGACGCCTCAGCCAGGGGCGCCATCGATTACACCCGTGTCCCCCGGTTCGTGGGCAGCACACTCAAGCCATTCCTGTACGGACTCGCCCTGGACCGCCGGGTCATCACGCCCACCACCATCCTGGACGATATCGAGCCGGGCCCCGGAGACGTGGAGGACGCCGACCATCGCTTCCTCGGGCCGCTGCTGCCTCGATTCGCACTCGCCAACTCGAGGAACGTGCCTGCTGTCAATCTGCTCAACCGTGTGGGGCTCGAGGAGGTGTACACTTTCTTCGAGACCCTGGGATTGCACGACCACGCCAGGCCTGCTCGATACTATGGCCAGGGGATCGCCATCGGTGCTATCCCGATCAGCCTCGAGCAGCTCGTGCGGGCCTGGACAGCATTGGCGACCGGTGGCGTGTTGTACGACCTGGTATGGTATGAAGGACAACCCACGTCCGCACCTCGCCGCGTCCTGTCCGAGGCGTCCGCCCGGCTCGTGACCCTGTTCCTGTCGGACCCGTCGGCGAGGCTGCCGGTCTTCCCGCGCATGGGCGCCACCGAGTACCCTTTCCCCGTGGCAGTGAAGACCGGAACGTCGGCCGGGTATCGCGACGCCTGGACCGTGGCCTACTCCAACCGGTACCTGGTAGGCGTCTGGGTGGGCGATCCCGACTACCAGCCGATGCGGCGACTCGGGGGGTTCGGCTCCGCCGCCGTCCTCGCTCGCGACGTGCTCGATCTGCTCCACGAGGCGGATCGCGGAGGGCTCTCCGACCTCTCTTTCCCCGCGCCTCGAGGCTTCGTGTCACGGCGGATATGTCCGTTGTCCGGCGCGTTGGCTACCAGCGTCTGCGACCCGGTGGTCGCCGAGTGGATGGCGCCCGAAGATGTCCCGGCGACCTCGTGCCCCATGCACGTGAGGATCGCGGTGGACCGCAGGTCGGGCCGCGTCGCGACGGGCGAGACGCCGCGACAGTATGTCGAACTGCACACGTTTGTGAACCTGCCGCCGCGCTATGCCGGATGGGCCCTGGCCGCGGGGCTGCCCGTCATGGGCCTCGAGCCTGGGCCGCCCCGCCAGGCTGCGGCGCCGGCGCCCTCGAGCACGGCTTCCATCGTCGCAGCAACGGCATCGCCCGGCCCAACGAACCATCTCGACCCCGGGCGCAACCTGCTGCACACCCTTCGGTGGAACAGCGGGGCCGGCGTCCCGGTACGGGTCACCATCACCTTTCCCAGGAACGGATCGAGGCTGTTGCGAGACCCGGAATCCCCCGGGGGCATGGACACCCTGGCGCTCCGGGCCGCGGTGAGCGAACCCGTGGCGCAGCTCCTGTGGTATGTCGATGGCACACCTTTTCGGACGGTCGCGTATCCCTACACCGTGAGGTGGCCGGTGTCTCGAGGCGAGCACGTTTTCGTGGCCGAAGTGCCCTTCACCCACACCCGGTCGAGCCCCGTTCGCGTCGTGCTCGAGTAGCCGCTCGAACGTGCCCGCTTCCCCTCTCCCGCGCGTCATCCTGGCGTGCACCTGTTCGCGCCACGCGCGCCATTCCCGGCTTCCGGCGGGCAAACATGGGCCCCATCGCGGCCTGCTCCCCCATCTGCCGGCACACGAACCACCCTGGCACAGCAATCCGGCCCTCCTGTCTCCGGGGAAGAATGGGTTTCCCCGGGGACGGGAAAGGCGTATGATTTGTTGGTCCTGCAAAGGTGGTCGTTGTGGTTCGAGCGCAAAGTGACAGAGGAGTACCGCGCCATGTGGATGAGACACCCGGTGCCGTTCGCCGCGATCGCGGCTGTTGCGGTCTTGCTTCCCTTGTTCGTCTGGATTGGCTGCCAGGAACCCGGCTCGGATGACGACGGGTCCTCGCCCCCCGCGACATCCGCCCCGCCTGTCACGATAGGGGAATCGCCGACACCCACGGCGATCCCGCCGACGGCCACGCCGGTCATCGAAGACCGGGACGCCGATGGCATCAGCGAAGTGGATGGCGACTGCAACGACGACGACCCGGACGTGTATCCAGGAGCCGACGAGATTCCCTACGACGGGGTGGACCAGGACTGCCAAGGGGGGGACCTGGCAGACGTGGACGGCGACGGGCACGACGCCCAAATCGCCGGGGGGGACGACTGTGACGACTCCGACCCCAACACCTACGCAGGCGCGGAGGAGATCGGCGACGGCCGGGACAACGACTGCAACGGCGAAGTCGACGACGGCCTCGACGACGTGGACAACGATGGAGATGGGTTCGCGGAAATCGACGGTGACTGCAACGATGAAGACCCGGATATCCACCCCGAAGCCACGGATATTCCCTATGACGGCATCGACCAGGACTGTACCGGGTTCGATCTCACCGATGTGGACGGCGACGGCTACCCAGGCGGTCTCGAGGAACAGCCTGAAGACTGCGACGACCAGGACAGTGGCGTCCATCCCGGCGCCGATGAAGTCCCCTACGACGGCGTCGACCAGGATTGCGACGGCGCCGACCTGACCGACGTGGACGGCGACGGGGCCCAGGGCGGCCCCGATGGCGACGATTGCGACGACCAGGACGGGTCGATCCATCCCGGCGCCGATGAAATCCCCTACGACGGGATCGACCAGGATTGCGACGGCATCGACCCGGTGGACCTGGACGCCGACGGCCACGATGCCGTGGAGGCCGGGGGCGACGACTGCAACGACCAGGATCCATCGATCCACCCGCACGCCGACGAGATCCCCTACGACGGGATCGACCAGAACTGCAACGACGAGGACCTCACCGACGTGGACCAGGACGGCTACGACGGCATCCCCGCAGGAGGCTCGGATTGCGACGACGGCGACCTGAACACCTACCCCGGCGCCCCGGAATTCGCCGATGGCAAGGACAACGACTGCGACGGGTTGGTCGACGAAGACCTGAGCACCACCGACGACGACCAGGACGGGCAATCGGAAGCAGACGGGGACTGCAACGACTACGACGACGCCATCTACACCGGAGCCCCGGAGGTTCCCTATGACGGCATCGACCAGGACTGCTCGGGCGCCGACCTGACCGACGTGGACCAGGATGGATACGACGCCGATGTCGTGCCAGAAGGCAACGATTGCAACGACAAGGACGCCGATATCTACCCCGGCGCTGCCGAGACTCCCTACGACGGCATCGACCAGGACTGCTCGGGCGCCGACCTGACCGACGTGGACCAGGATGGATACGAATCGGTGCAGGCGGGCGGAACCGATTGCGACGACGACGCCCCCCTGACCCACCCGGACGCGGCCGAGACACCCTACGATGGCATCGACCAGGACTGCTCGGGCGCCGACCTGACTGACGTGGACGGCGACGGACACGACGCGGTCCGGGCAGGAGGCGACGACTGCAACGACGCCGACCCGGACATTCACCCCGGCGTTCCCGAGACTTGCGACGGGATCGACAACAACTGCGACAACGTCATCGACGACGACGCCGTCGACCGCAACACCTACTACCTCGACGGCGACCACGACGGCTTCGGCGACCCCGACCAACCCGAACTGGCATGCTCCCCCTCCGACACGCTCGTCGAGGACGACACCGATTGCGACGATTCGACGGCGACCATCTTCCCCGGCGCAAAAGAGATCTGCAACGAAACCGACGACGACTGCGACGGCAGCGTGGACGAAGATGTCCAGACCGCCTTCTACCCGGACGCGGATGGCGACTCCTTCGGCGACCCAGACCTCGAGACCATGGCGTGCGCGCCCCCCGAGGGCCACGTCGCGGACAACACCGATTGCGACGATACTTCCGCAACCTCCTACCCTGGAGCAGCGGAGATCTGTGACGAACTGGACAACGATTGCGACACCGCTGTCGACGAGAACGTCCAGTCAACCTACTTCCGGGACGCTGACGAAGACGGGTACGGCAACCCCAGCTCGAGCACCCTGGCATGCTCCGCCCCCAACGGCTACGTGGAAGACAACACGGACTGCCGGGACACCAACGACATGATCAACCCGGGAGAGCCGGAAAGGTGCAACGGCATCGACGACAACTGCGACGGCAACGTGGACGAAGGCGTCCTCATCACGTTCTACGCCGACTCGGACAACGACAGGTTCGGCGACTCGAGCCGTCCGGTCGAAGCCTGCTCGCCTCCTTCCGGCTACGTGCTCGACGATACCGATTGCGACGACAGCAGCGCTTCCGTGCACCCGGGGGCCGCCGAAACCTGCAACGAGACCGACGACGACTGCGACTCCGACGTGGATGAGGGCGTGCAGAGCACCTTCTACCGAGACTCGGACAGCGATGGGTACGGCGACTCGGCCAACACCTCCCAGGCCTGTTCGCCCCCTTCCGGGTATGTCTCCGACCCCACGGATTGCGACGACGGCAACGGCGCCGTTCACCCGGGGGCCGCCGAAACCTGCAACGGGGCGGATGACAACTGCAACGGCGATGTCGATGAGGGCGTTCTTCTCACCTTCTACGCCGACTCGGACGGCGACGGCTACGGCGTCCCGGATGTGACCACCCTCGCATGTGCTCAACCATCAGCATTCTCTGACAACTCCCTCGATTGCAACGACTCGAGCGCCTCCATCCACCCTGGTGCAACAGAAAGCTGCAACGGCACCGACGACGACTGCGACGGCGCTGTCGACGAGGGTGTATTGAACACCTACTACCTGGACGCGGACGGAGACGGATTCGGAGACCCTTCGAGCCCCACGCAGGCCTGCTCGCTCCCCTCAGGCAGTGTCGACGACGATACCGATTGCAACGACTCCCTCGACTACGTCCACCCCGGCGCGATCGAACTGTGCAACGCCATCGACGACGATTGCGACAACGCAATCGACGGCGCGACCCAGCAGTGCTCCGATTGCATCCAGGGAACGTGCCCGGTCCTCGAGGTCAGGGATGGCACGCGCACCAGTGGCGAGGATCTGTTCTACCAGTACGCCCCGGTCTCCTCGGGTGACGGCTACATCGAGGCGAATTGGGACGCCGCGTACGGGGCGACAGACTACCTGGTCTCCATCGGTACCAGTCCGGGAGGCGCCGATGTGTTGGGTCCGACTGCTGTCGGGAACGCCGCCGACGCGCTCTTGACAGGGCTTACCCTGGCGGGGGCGTGGACCGGCGCCACCTACTACGTGACCGTGACCCCGGTCGGACCCCTGGGCGCCTACCCGGATTCCACCACTTCCAACGGCGTTCGCATCGCCGAAGCGGAAACCTGGGACGGCGCCTCCACCGCCGGACTCAATGGCGGATTCACCCAGGACTGGCCCCAGTCGGGCGTCACTTCCTTCTTCGGAGAACACTATTTCGAGTCGGTGGACATTGCATCGAGCACCGTGGTGAACGTTCAGGGTTGGGGCAAGGAGCAGAGCGTCTCTGCCGGCATCGACCCCTCGAACCCTGCCGTGACCGATCCCGCTGACGGCTGGATCGCCATTCATGCCAACGACATCACGATCGACGGTGTCATCACCGCAACAGGGCGCGGGTACGGCGGTGGAGGCGGCGGAAACTCCACCTGCGGCTCCGGGTCTCAGCCCGGGCGCGGCGGTTACGGAGGGCTCGGCGGGGACGGTGGCGTGAGCGGCGGAAGCTGCGCCACCCCGTCTGCCGGCGGTGGAGGCGGCGGCTCTCCAGGCGGGAACGGAAAGAACTACGGTGGAAGTGGAAACATGTATGGGGGCGGAGGCGGTTCTTCCGGCCAGCGCGGCGCGGAACCGGGCGGAGACGGGGGCCACGGCGGGGGAGGGCCCCAGCCGGGACATGCTGGAACTACCGGCACCGTTCCGGGAACCGGCGTGTCCCCGTCGGTCAACAACTCCCGTGCCGGCGATGGCGGGACCGGCGAGTTCGCCGCCGGTGGGGGCGGTGGCGCCGGAGCCGCCAACGCCTCTTCGGCAGGTGGAGGTGGCGGCGGCTACGGAGCAGGCGGCGGGGGAGGGAACGAAAACGCCGGCGGCGGCGGTGGCGGCGGTTCCGGCGGCGTCACCCCGGCGACTCTTGGCGGCTATTCGAGCGGCGGGCGCGGGGCGGGGCCCTTCGGCGGGGCCGGCGGCGCCGCAGCCAACTGCCCGGCCCGCCCTGGCGGTGACGGTGGATACGCGGCCGCAGGCGCCAACGGCGACGAGTCCACGGACCGCTCGTTGCGCCTGGGGTCCGGCGGCGGTGGCGGCGGTGGAGATACCGGTGGGCAGAGTGCGGGAGGAGGAGGCGGCGCCGGCGGCGGCTACATCATCCTCGACGCCACCGGTACCCTGACGCTGAGCGCAACCGGCCGCGTGCTCGCAAACGGGGCAGGCGGTGGTGGCGGCGGCAGGGACGACAACAGTTGCCGCGTCGGAGGCGCCGGCGGACGTGGAAGCGGCGGCGGCATCCTGCTCCAGGCACGCAATCTTTCGATAGCGTCCGCCTCGACCGAACACCTGAGCGCTCGAGGCGCCGACGGTGCCACTTCCAACGGCGGCACGATCAAGCTCTTCTACGACAGTCTTTCCGGGGAAACGCCCGGCTCCGGCAATGCGGGCAGGGTCTACGACGCTGGTCCGGGTACCTACGAGCCCTGATATCGCCCGGGCCAGCCGACTCGGCGGCGCAAACGAAGAAAAGGCCACAGGCGGCCCTGCCAGGTCCGCCATCCGTGCGCGACTTGCGGTCGATCGCCCCTTCCCCCCATCGGCGACACGATCAGCGTCCCGGTGAATACATGGTCCGTGCGCGACTTGCGGTTGATCTCCCCTTCCCCCTGCCATAAAGTAGGATCTTCGGTCGCCGGGCCTTGCCCTCTGCCGGCGTCCCGTGCTCCGCCATGCACCTGCCGGCAGTGGCATGCGAGGCAGGACACGTATCGTCCGCCGAAACACGAAAGGAGTGATGACAGCGATGGCAAGCAAGAGGAAGAACAGGCGACGAAAGCGGCGTCCATCGAGGCAGCAGGACGCCGCTGGAACGAACGGGCCGACACCTGTTTCCCCGGCCGAGGACCAAGGGGCGGAGGGTGGCGCCGGCGCTACCAGCTCCTTTCGTGGCTGGGCGCTGTCGTCACTCGTGGCGGCGCTGCTGGTGGGGCTGGCCTGCGCCGTCTACTTGACCCGTCTCCACCTCCACCTCACCTACGGCAACGAGGCGCTCGAGGCCTTGTGCGATTTCGGGAGTGGTTTCAACTGTTCAGCGGTCAACCGGTCGGAGCAGTCGGAGTTGTTCGGGGCCGTCCCCGTGGCGCTCCTGGCGGTCCCGGTCTACGCCTGGATGCTGGTCCTGGTAGCACTCGGTTGGGTGCGCCGGGACCAACGCAGCCTGGGCGCGGTCGCGGTCCTGGGTCTCCTCGCCACACTCTACAGCGCCTACCTGGCCTACGTCAGCGCTGTCGTCATCGGCGATTTCTGCCTCTTCTGCGTCGCCATGTACGTGGTGAATCTCTCGGCGCTCCTGCTTCCGGGCGTCGCCTCGAGAAAATCCTTGCTCGAGATGATCCGGCATGGGCTCCAGGCTGCCACGGACCTCCGGGTAGCAGCGGTGTCCGCGCTGACCCTGGCCGTCGTTGCCGGCATCGCCTGGGGCGGCTACGCGAACGCTCGAGACAGCCTCGTGGCCGATTTCGGCAAGGAACTGCGCGCCCAGGCGCCACCGGCCGGGAAGGAGAACCCCGGGAAGGACGCGCGCCCCCAGCCGAAGAACGCGCGTTCGGCGGCGAAGCAGCCCGTGCGCCGGGCACAAGAGCGATTCGAAGTCCCCATCGACGACACGGTGCCATTCAAAGGGCCGGCGGACGCCGCCGTGACCATCATCCTCTACGACGACTTCCAGTGTCCCTTTTGCAGACGACTGGTCAGCCCCATGGAGCAGTTGCTCGAGCTGTATCCTCGAGATGTCCGTATCGGGTTCCGCCATTTCCCCATGCACTCGGACTGCAACGGCGCGGTTTCACGAGACATGCACCCCGACGCTTGCCGCGCCGCTCGATCCGCCGAGTGTGCCCGGCAGCAGGGACTGTTCTGGCCCTACTACCGGGAACTGTTCCACAATGCTCGCGACCTGAGCGCCGACGCCTTGACATCCTATGCTCATGAGGTCGGGTTGGACGTGGAGGCGCTGACCGCGTGCATGTCGTCGCCGGCGACGTTGGACAAGGTGGAGGCCGACGCGCGCACGGGCGGCGCGTTGCACGTGACCGGTACCCCGACATTTTTCGTCAACGGCCGCCGGTTCAGCGGTGCGCTCCCGATCCAGATGCTGAAGGCCATCGTCGAAGCGGAACTCGCCGGGCAGGAGAAGACCATCCGCGAACTGAGAGAGGCTCCGAAGCTGCCGGATGTCATCGGCGAGGTGGATGCACCGGAGATGGTGCGGCTGGTCGGGCCGTTCGGGCCGTTCGAGATCGACACGGTGGAGGCGTCGATTCGGAATGGCAAGGCGATGTCGGTGCCCGGCGTCCCCGCGGCAACGAACCTGGACTGGTTCGAGGCCCGTGCGGCGTGCCAGGCGGCCGGAAAGCGGTTGTGTACCGAGGCTGAGTGGATGACGGCATGCCAGGGCGCCATCCCGGTCGACGCGAATCACAACGGGATCTATTCCGACTACCGGCTGGCCGGGACAGAGTACCCCTACGGCAACCTGTACAAGGCCGGCCTGTGCAACGACGACCTCGACGTACCGGCTCCGGCCCCGGGCAGCGACGCGACCGGCGTGCCGCTACCGTCGCTCATCACCGGGAACCACCCGAAATGCCGCTCCTCGTCGGGCGTGTACGACCTGTCCGGCAACGTTCGGGAATGGATCGGGACGGTACCCAACATGGGGGCCTACATCGGGGGGGCGTTCCAGAGCCAGGCGTCGGCCACCTGCTACAGCCGGACCGAATCCTACGGGCCCTATCACAGGTCGGATGCCCTTGGCTTCCGCTGCTGTCGCGGCGGCGTGACCAACGAGAAGGTCACCCACCCCGGGCGCCAGGTGGGGCAGAAACTCGCCCCGTTCACCGCCCAGATCTTCGACGGGGGGACGTTCGACTCCCGCTCCCTCGAGGGCAAGGTCGCGCTGATCACGTTCTGGGCGAGCTGGTGTCGCGTCTGCCGCCAGGAGCTTCCCGCCTATGCCGAAATCTATCCGCAACTGAAGGAAAAGGGGGTCGAGATACTTGCCGTCAACACCGACAAGGACCCGGCCCGGATCGAGCAGTTCCTGCGCGAGGTACCGTTGCCGTTCACCGTGCTCATCGATTCGGACAGCCACCTGTACCGGAGCTTCGACGCCGGATCCATGCCCACGTCCTACCTGGTCGACCCCCAGGGACGGATTCGCACCCGTCGCAAGGGCTATCGCAAGGGGGACGAGCGACGTCTCGTCGAGGCGGTGGAGGAGATCCTCTCCCAGCAGTGACCCGGCAGGTCCTCCGTGGCCCATGGCCAGGCTCGCCACCGAACGCTGGGACCGCCGGGACAGCCGGACCGTGCCCCACGAAGATCAGCCCCTCGCCGACCGCTTCTTCTTCTTCTTTTCCTTCTTCTTTCTCTTCGGCGCACTCGCCCCGGTGTACCCCGGGCGGCTCCGCAGTAGCGCGTCCAGGTCCGCCTGGTGATCCTTGAGAAACATGAGCGCCGCGCTGACGCCCCGCTCGAGGACCCCCCGGTCCCCTGCCGCCAGCACAGCCCCGGGCAGCAGCATGCGCGCTCGAGCCAGGAAGGCGATGACCTCATTGTCGGCGTCGAGCTGGACCGCGAAACGCTCCGCCAGTTGCACCAGCGCGTCTCCGAACTCCTGGCAATGCTCGAGGAACTCCAGCGGCAACTCGAAGCGCGCGGCAAGTTCCAGACCCCGGCCAAGAGGAAGACGTGATCCCATGACCAGGTCGACCACGTGGGCGAAGAGGTGGACCAGCTCGGCGTCGCCAATGCGCGGACTCAACGCCAGGTACACCGATTGCGGCGCCAGCTTCTCGGTCTTGGCCGGATTGATCACCATGCCTCCAATGGCCGCGGTGCGCTCTCCTGCCCCGCCCAGGTTGAGGGCCTGGTAGGCCTCCAGGTCCACCAGTTCGATGGTCACCGGCTTGTTCCCGCGGTCGACCAGCTCGAGCGTGGCGGCCATGAGAGCTGCTCGAGAATGATCCGCCGGCGGAAGACCCCGGATCCGTTCCGCGGCCTCGACGACGTCCAGGTTGACCCGAGCATCGATGATCTCCGATTCCCGGCCCAGGTGGCAGTGCTTGTACTTCTTCCCGCTGCCGCACGGGCAGGGTTCGTTGTGTCCCACATTCTTGAATTCCATTCTCTCTCCGATTGCGCTATGTTGTCGCCTGGCGCACCGGCGACCTCGCCATCGCCGGCGCCGGGCGCGGGGAGAACGTACCGGCAAGGTTCTACTCGCGAGCGGGAAGATGACCAGTCTGGCGCCCGCGCTGGACGAGCCGTGCCCCCCGCCAGCATCGGTCGGGGACGACCATAGCATCCCGTGCCGGGAACACCAACGGGAAGTCGCAGGGAGTTTCGATGAGGGTCTACTTGTCTCGATGGGTCTGCCTCGACGTGGCGTCCAACCTCCGGCGGCTCGAGGAGGAGGGGGAGGAGGCAGCGGAACTCGGCGCCGGCCTGGTGGTCTTTCCCGAACTCTTCCTCCAGGGCTACACCCGGCACGTCACCCCGCGGGAGGCCATGACCCGCTTTCGCGACATCTCGAGCCGCCACCCGGGCCCGGCGTTCGTGTTCGGGTCGATCGAGGAGGAGCGGCGCAACCGTATCACCGTCTGGCGGGGAGGCCGGGAGCTGGCGGCCTACGACAAGGTGCACCTCTTCGCCCCGAACGGCGAGCACGAACGGTGGGAGGCCGGAGATCGCTACGTCGGGGTCCGCGTGGAGGACTGGACCATCGGCCTTCTGAATTGCAACGACATCCGGTTTCCGGAACAGGCCAGGGCGCTCACCCTGGCCGGCCGTTGCGACATGCTGGTCGTCCCCGCCTGGTGGCCGTGGCGGCGGGATGATGTCTGGGCCACGCTCCTGCGCGCGAGGGCCTACGAAAACGGTGTCTGGACCATCGGCTGCTGTGTCGCGGCCTCGGAAAGCGAAAACGAACGGTTCTCCGGCGCCGGCAACCACGTGTTCGACCCGGCCGGGAACCCGGTGCCCACCGGCGACGACCACCTGTACGAACTGGACCGGTCGGTGCGGACTCGAGTCATCGTGGATCCTCGCGTCGCCTATGTGCCCATCAAGCAGGTGGAAGTGGGGGGGCAGCCTCCGGATTCCCGTTGACCCGGGTGGATGCCGGTGTCTCGTTGCCATCGAAAACCGCGCCCCCCCGGCGGGCCGGCAGCGCCCGGGCCAGGAGGAACCAGATGAAGCCCGCAGGCACGTTCTGGCGATCGCCCCTCGGGTGGTTGCGGCTCGAGGCCGATCTCAAGGGATTGACCGCCATCCAGTTCGCGTTCCGCCCGGGGTTCGAGGACCGGGACCCTGCCCATGGCGAGGAGGCGTCAGACGAGTCCCCTGACCCGGCCGGGCCGCGACAGGTCCTGGCCAAGGCGGCGGCGCAGCTCGACGCCTACTTCGCGCGCCGTCTCACCCGGTTCGACCTCCCCCTGGCACCTGCGGGCACGCCGTTCCAGCTTGCGGTTTGGACCGCGTTGCTCGACGTGCCCTGGGGGGCGACCATCTCTTACGGCGAGTTGGCGCGCCGAGTCGGGAGGCCGCGTGCCGCTCGGGCCGTCGGCGCGGCGAATCGGGCCAATCCCATCCCCATCATCATCCCCTGCCATCGCGTGGTGGGGGCTCGAGGCGACCTCGTAGGCTATGCCCCGGGCATCGAATACAAACGCCGGCTCCTGGAACTCGAGGGGGTCCTGGGCGCGTAGGCGTTTCGGGAGGACTCCTCCGACGGCCATCATCCGCTGCACGCAGCCTGCCACGCAGGAAGAGAAGGCGGGCTCGGTGGCCGCGGACCGGAGGCCAGGTCGATCGCCTGCCACGCGCGTTCCACGACACCCGCTGCAGCACCCGGACTTCAGAATCGTCGCGGGATGATGCGGGTGGCCTTGAGAGATTCCTTCATCTGTTTCGCCGACGAGCGGCCCAGGCGCTGGGCCAGCTCGTTCTTGTCCGGGGCCCGGTCCAGGGCCTCCTCGGGGTCCACCCTGTTCTCGAGGACGAGACGGGCGAGCGCGTCATTCATCAGGATGTTGCCGAACGCCGATCCAGTAGCCATCAACGTGGCGATCTGCCGGGTTCGCCCTTCGCGCAGCGCGGTGGAGATGGGGCCCTGGACGCTCATGACCTCGAAGGCTGCCACGCGGCCCCCGCCAAGGAGGCGGCAGAGCGCCTGGGAGACCACGCCCTTGAGCCGCTCCGCCAGCAATGCCTGCACCTCGATCCGCTCCTCCGGCCGGAACAGGGTCAGGATGTGCGTAATCGTCGCGACCGCGTTGGGGGTCACCAGGTTGGCCAGCACGAGCAGGCCGTTGTGAGCGGCGTCGAGCACGCTTCGCATCGTGTCCCCGTCGGGGATCGTGCCGAGGACCACGACATCGGGGTCCTCGCGCAGGGCGGCTCGGAACCCGTGCTCGAACGAGACGCAGTGGGAGCCCACTTCGCGGTGGCTGACCAGGCCCCGGCGCGGGGTGTGCACGAATTCCACCGGATCCTCGATGGTGATGATTCGGGCGGACCTGGTGTCCCCGATGTGGGCCACCATGGACGCCAGGGTCGAGGTCTTGCCGCTCGCCGCGGGTCCGGTGATCAGCACCAGGCCGCTCGGCTGTTCGGCCAGTCCTCTCGCCGAGTCGGGCACGCCAAGCTCCTCGAGGGTCGGGACGCGCGCGGGAATCGGTCGCAGGGCGGCGCTCACGCCCTGAATATCGTGGAACATGTTGATGCGGAAACGGGCGAGCCCGGGGACGCCATGGCCGAAATCCTCGTCCAGGTTCTCCTGGAACCGGCGCTGCTGGGCCTCCCCCATGAGCGGAGCGAGCATGTCGAAGACCTCGTTCTTGCCAAGCGGTGCAGCGTCGGCGAGTTCGTGCAGTTCGCCCTCCACGCGCCAGTAAGGCCGCCGGCCCGCGGCCAGGTGGAGGTCGGTGGCGCCCTCGGACACCACGCGGCGGAGGAGGGCGTCGAGCTTGGGCGACGGGGAGACCTCTTCGACGACTTCTACCTCCCCGGCCGTCCGCGGCCGCTCCGCCCAGGCCTCGATCCCCGAAACAGACTTCAAAAAGGTCTCGAAGGTCTTCTTGCCGATACGAGCGGTCTTGATTTGGCGACCGGGCAGGTTCCGGTACAGGGCCTCGAGCACCTCTGGATCCGGATCGTCCACGAACCCCAGGAGGATCTCTTGCCCATCCGCCTCGAGCGGGATCACGCGATGACGCTCCAGGAAGGGGAGCGGCAGCGCCTCGAGCAGGCTCGGGTCCACCTCGAGGGCCTGGTCATGGACCTCGGTCATTGGCAGGCGCTGCTGGGTACGTTCGAGCCGCGCTGCCAGTGCACGGCACATGGCTCGCCCAAAGTTGGGCATGGTGAGGAACAGGGCGGTGAAGGCATCGCTGGAAAACTCGAGGGCCCAGACCTCCACGGTGGCGACCACGGTGGCCGAACGGGGCTTGTCCAGGAGAAGCCCCATCTCCCCGATGGTGTCGAAAGGTTCGACTGTCGCCAAATCCACTGGTTGTTCGCTGCCGGGGCCGGCGACGCGAACGGCGGCAGACCCCTTGAGCACGATGTAGAACGAGAGCGATGGCTCTCCCTGACGCATGATGGCCTCGCCAGGGTCGAAGATCTCGAGCCGGGTCTTTCTCACGACCTCGGCCAGTTGGTCTCGAAGGAGAAACTGGAACAGGGTGCACTGTTCCAGCGCGTCGATGGCCATCTCCCTTTGCTTGGCGTCCAGATCCAGTTCTCGCATGGGTCGTCTCCGCTACTACGGTGCACATCTCGCCGGCCCGGAGACCGCCGTGCCGGACCCTCTTTCCGCCAACGGCTCCACGACGCCCCGATGGCGCTCCCTCCAGGGCCGTGACCCGGACCGTCCCCAGGACCGGAACTACTTCACGACCAGCCACATCTTGCCTTCGGCCACCACGATGACGAGGAATGCGTCGCTCGTGACATAGACGCCGAGCGGCCGGATGCGCTCCGCGGTGCCATTGAGCGTCGTCGTGGCTGTCAACGACTTGTTGAGAGCCTGCTCGAGGCCTGCCTTGCCCTGCTCGATCTGCTCGCCGAGCGGGAAGCGGGCCTTTTCGGCGATGATTTGCTGGAGCGTGCCGTGGAGCAGCCAGTCCGCGGCGTTGGCCAGCAGGTTTTTCGTTTCGATCGTGTAGTCCAGGTTCTCGACGGTGAGCAATCCCGTGGGCACGTCGTAGTGCGGGCGCCCGGAGAGGGCGATCGTGGCGTCCACCGGCCCCGCCAACGTCGCCTCGATCACGAAGTTGTCTCCGTCTCCGTAGATGCGGGCGCCGGTCACCCGGACCTGGTGGCCCTGGACGTCGTAGGTCTGCCCGACGAGCTTCTGCCGGGCCTGGGCCGTCGCGTCCTCGAACGACAACGACGCCTCGAGCGCAATGTAGTAGGTATCTCCGGACGCCTGCCCGCTGTTGGGGGGCAAGGGAAGCGGCTCCGCCGCCTCGGGAGGTTCTCCCATGGTGATCGTGGGATGGGCCACGATCGCCACGGTCGTCCGCAGGCTGTTGCCTTCACCTTTGAACGGCGACATGGCGATGGATTCCGGGTTCATGCTCAGCCAGAGGCCCTGCTGCATCGCCTTGGGGGCCTGGAGGGACTCCCACGCCTTGCTCACCTTCCCGCGGATGTCCACCGCGTTCGGGATCCGGGCGTCCAGCGTGCCCACGACCTCGTTCACCTTCTCCTCGATCTTGGGATCCACCTTCTTGGTAATGTCGATCTTGAGCCGCGTCATCTCGCACGGCTGGGTCCACTTGCGCGGCCCCGCCGTCGTCTTGGCCTTGAGTTTCCAGTCGCTCGTGACGCTCAGCCGGGTCTGGAACGTCAGGTTGAGCGACGCCTCGCAGGAGAGCCTCGACCCGGAATCCTGCTTGCGCCGCCCTCGCAGCCGGGGGCGGCTCGACGATCCGCCTTTCCGCTTCATCTCCGCTGTGAACGACACCGGGATCGTCATGTAGAGGGTATCGCCTCGAGCGCTCATCTTGATCGTCCCCCGGGTCACCTTGTACTTCACGCCCTCGGGATCGCCCTCGTACCCCTTCTCCTTGAGGACGACCGGGACCTTGGACGCCACCTGTCGCGTGACCAGGTCGAGAGACACGTCGATGGGGACCGCGATGTGGGACGGTTCGATCGGGGGAGGAGGAGAACCCGCCCGCGTAGGCCCAGTCTTCTTGTCTCCGCAGCCGAACAGAAGTCCGGCCGCCAACACCACCACCACCAGGGAAACCTGCTTGATCCTCATGCGTTCGCCTCATCGTGAATTGCCTTGCTTTTCCTGCCGCTCGCCATCATAGCTCGAGGCGACTGTTTGGCACAACCCGGGATCCGGGACCAGGATCCGCCCCCGGCCCGCCCCCGGTTCCGTAACCGGCCCCCTGGACGAGATTCCCGGGGCTTCGCGGGTTGTGCCGGCGCCCCGTTCGTCCCTTGCTGGCGGTTCTCCGGGCGCCACGGCGTGGTCTGAATCCGGCCAGGCCCGGGAGAAAGGATGCCCTGTGCCATCACGGCGTCCCCTCGTTGGTGAATGTCGTTTGTTTCCACGCGTACCTCACGCCCCTGTTCTCTCAGGGCCAACGAGGTTTCCCCCTTTTTTCCTGGCGCCCGCTCCGGGAAGAGCGCCCCCCGGCGAGATGCCATGTCGTTGCCGTGGGCTCGAGACCCCACCCCGGCGCGATGCCATGTCGTTGCCGCGGGCTCGAGACCCCACCCCGGCGAGATGCCATGTCGTTGCCGCGGGCTCGAGACCCTACCCCGGCGAGACGCCATGTCGTTGCCGCGGGCTCGAGACCCCACCCCGGCGAGACGCCATGTCGTTGCCGCGGGCTCGAGACCCCACGCCGTCGAGGTGCCATGTCGTTGCCGCGGGCTCGAGACCCCACGCCGTCGAGATGCCATGTCGTTGCCGCGGGCTCGAGACCCCGCCCCAGCGAGGTGCCATGTCGTTGCCGCGGGCTCGAGACCCCACCCCGGTCGAGAACGACGAAACGCCGGAGGCGGGGCGCCGGATGTTGGCCGCCGTCTTGCCCGGGCGGAACCCCCTTCATCCCGGGAAAGGCAGGCGCGCATCGGCGGTCCTGCTCGCGATCCTGGGCCCGATGTGGTAAGTCACGTACCAGGTTGTCACGAAGCCCGTGGTGAGGCGTCTACGGTCCCGGAGCCGAACGGGGCGCTTGCCCAAGGGATCGAACGTGCGAGGTTCCGATGGTTCGAATCGCGTCTTTGTGGGCGCTGGCGCTTGCGGGAGCGGTGCTGGCGGGCTGTGTCGCCGGCAAGGCGGCGACATCCGTGGGCGTTTCCGAGCCCATCCCGGCCAGGGCGGCCGCCGCGCGGTTGTCGGGCGAGGAGCGTGGATTCCTCGAGGCCCGGCGTCCTCTCTACGACACCCTACGCCGTGTCGGTGAGCACCGGGCGAAGGACGACATCGAGCAGGCCTATCTCCTGGTGCGCACACTGGTGAGGACACATCCGGCGTTCGAGCCGGCGATCCACCACTTCCTCGAGCTGGCCAGCGACACGGACAACCTGCAGGAGGCCGTGGAACTATTCACCGAGCGGGTACAGCAGGACAACGGGGACGGGCCGGCATGGTACGGCCTGGCCTTGATGCGGGATGGTGATGCCCGCGTGGAGACGGGGTTACGAGCCATCGAGGCCGGTTGTCAATCCTGGTCCTGCTATTTCACCGTCGCCACCGCCTTCGCGCTCGACAGCCGCGTGGACGAAGGTATCACCTGGTTTCGGGGCTGGGCCAAGGCCCACGAGGGCGACACCGACACCCTGGTCAACGCCCGCCTTGCCGAGTCGGAGTTGCTCCGCTACGGGGCCGGAACGCCCGAGACCGTCGAGGCACTCCTCTTGAACGTCGTCTCGAACGCTCGAGCCGGCCGTGGGTGGGAAATCGGGCTCGAGCGGCTGGGCATGCTGTACACGACGCTCGGCCGAATCCTGGATGCCCGGGAAGCTCTCGCGCTGGCCCTCGAGGTCCA
Source organism: Myxococcota bacterium (assembly GCA_024278455.1). Classification (GTDB taxonomy): domain Bacteria; phylum Myxococcota_A; class UBA796; order JAJRTE01; family JAJRTE01; genus JAJRTE01. The sequence goes on along the minus strand of JAJRTE010000187.1, from coordinate 18,831 downwards.
CCGGGTGATGGGAAACTGGGAAGGGGAGCTGTCGGTCCTGTTCAACCAGGTCGTGCTGGAGCGGAAGGGTGGAAACCTGAAGGTAGCCGCCGGACTGGCCGAGCAGGCGCTGGAGCTTTCCCGTGCCTGTGGCGAGTTGTGGTACCAGGCCCGATTCCTGGGCCTGCTCGGCGACATTCGGATGACCCTGAACGACGCGGGAGCCGCGGTGGCGTGTTACGAGCCGGAGGTCGTGCTGGATAGGCGACTCGGCAATCTCGAACGGCTGCCCATCGCGCTGGCTCACCTGGGCCTGGCCTACCATGCCCTCGGGCGGGTCGAGGAGGCTGCGGAGGTTTTCGAGAAGGCGAGGGCGCTGTTCGATGCCCAGGGGGAACACGAGGGAGCGGCCTGGGTCGAGCGGCTTCTCCGGGAAGCGCGCGGCGAGCGTTCGGACGGATCCATGCGAGAATCAGCTCCGGAAGGGTAGCGGCCACGGACGGCCGGAAAACCGGACGGAAGAGCCGGCGAGCACTACGCGCCGCCGCTGGTGGACCGTTCTTCGAGCTGCCCGAGGCGCTCGAGGATGGCGAGCAGCGTTTTGCGGTCGATGGGTTTGCCGAGGAGTGCGTCGGGGCCGCGAACGCCGTGGTGTGTGCCGAGGTAGGATTGGCAGTCATCCTGGAGAATCTGGTCGTTGCCGGTGATGACCACGAGCCTGATATTTTCCCAGCGCGGGTCCCTTCGCAGGGTGACCAGAAGGTCCAGGCCCGACCGCCCGGGCATGAGGACGTCGAGCAGGATGATGTCCGGGGAGTAGGTCTGGAGAGTGGACAAGGCGGTGGTCGCGTCCCCGGCCACGCGGACCTGGTAGCCGTGGTCCTCGAGGAAGCAGGAGAGGTAGTCGGCGGTGTCGATATCGTCGTCGATGACCAGGATCCGGTTTCCCATGATGGTTGTCCCTTTCCGGTTGGCCAGTGCCGGGCGCCGCCCGGGAGGTCAGACCGTTCCCGGGTGGGTGCTGGGCCGGGCCTCGAGGGGCAGGCGCACGAGGAATCGTGTGCCGCGGCCCGGTTCCGATGTCACGGCGATGGTCCCCCCGTGCTTGTCGACGATCTTGTTCGAGATGAACAGGCCCAGCCCCGTTCCCTTGACCCCTTTGGAAGAGAAGAACAGGGAGAAGATCTTCTCGCGCGTCTCCCGGTCCATGCCGATACCGTTGTCCTCGATCTCGAACACCATCCACGGGGAGGCGCGGCGAGCGCGGAACCGGACCCAGTGGCCGCTTTTGTGCCGGTCCACCTGGCAGGCCTCGAGGGAGTTCTCGAGGATGTTGACGAGGGCGGCGCGGATCGCCGACTGGTCTCCCTGGATGGTCCCGACATCCGGCGCCACCTGGACGTCGAGGCGGATGTCGAAATCCTCCGCCTTGCGGGTCATCAGTTCGCGGATCTCGGCGACCAGTGCCCCGACATCCACGTCGGCGATTGTGAGGTCGCGGTCCTTGGCGTAGTACAGGATATCCAGCACCATGCTGCGAATCTTGTCCACGTTGCGCTGGACCATTTCCCACCCCTTGGTGACCCGCTGGGGATTGTCCTTTTGGAACCCCGAGTTCACCAGGTAGATGCCGCCGTCGAGCCCGGTGAGCAACCCTTTTATCCCGTGGGAGATCGACCCGACCAGCAGCCCGATCGATGCGAGTTGGGATTGCAGCCGCCGGATCTGGGTAATGTCTATCGACATCTTGATGACGGCCTCCGGCTTGCCGTCCGCGTCTCGCAAGGGTGCCGTGGTGACCAGCATGTTGAACTTCTCCCCGTCCAGGGAGACCATGACCTCCTCGTGTTCTCGAGTCTTGCCGTCGGCGAGCGTCTTGACGGACGGGCAGACCAGGCACTGCTCCTCCCGGTGCTTGTATACCCGGTAGCAGTAGTCTCCCACGGCCGGCCCGAAGGTATCCCGGAACTTGCGGTTGGCATGCTGAATCACGTGGTCGGGGCCCTGGACCGTGATGTAGCACGGAACCTCCTCGAACAGTTGCGCCAGACGCCGCTGGCTCTGCTCGAGGAGGTTCTGGAGCCGCTTGATTTCGCCGATGTCCGTGTGCATCTCCATCACGGCGACGATCTCGCCCGCCTCGTCCCGGATCGGCGTGGTGTGCACCATCACCGACACCCGGTCGCCATGCCTGGTCGTGAGCGCCTGCTCGCTCCCGTGGCTGTGCCCGTCCTCGAAAGTGAGCTTGACCGGACAATCCGGGCAGACCTCCTCGACCCCCTTGTACACCTGGTAGCAGTACTCGCCTATCCGGTCGCCGAAATCGGACCGGAACAGGCGGTTGCCGTCCACGATGCGGAACTCTCGATCGTGCACGGAGAGGTAGCAGGGCATGTCCTCCCAGTATTGCCGGTAGTTGGATTCCATGGGGATGTCAGCCCTTTCGATCCTTGAGTTCGAGGATTCGGCGCAGGTTGTCCACCAATTTTTCTTCCTGGACCGGCTTGTCCATGTACCCTTCCGGCGGCGGCACCGGGCGGTCGTAGATGACCTTCCGGAACTCGGGATGGCCGGTCACGATGCAGATGGGGATGTTCTCCGTCTCCGGAGACTTCCTGAACTCCACGAACGCCTCCACCCCGTCCTTGCCCGGCATGGAGAGGTCCAGGGTAATGATGTCCGGTTTCTCGCGCATCGCCACGGCAAGGGCCTCGTCCCCATCCTTTGCCGGGAGAATCGTCGCTCCAGCATCCTCGAGAACCGCGGTGAGGAACGTCCGCACATCCTCCTCGTCATCGACCACGAGGATGCGCCGTCCGGCCAGGGCAGCGGCCTTCTCGGCCGGGCGAGCCGCCGGCTCCACGACCTCGATCGGCGCGGGCTTCTCCTCCACGACCGGCTCCTCGAGAACCAGCGCTTCCGCAACCAGGTCCACGAGCTGCTTGACCTCGCACTTCAGCCCGTAGTGCTTGATGAGATCGTTGAGCCCGTCCACGCAGTTGTGGCAGGATGTCACCACGACCTCGGCGCCGGTGGCCGCGATCTGATCCGCCTTCAACTTGGCCGACTTGAGGCGGCGCGGCGTGTACTCGGACATGGACATGGCCCCACCTCCGCCGGTACAACAGTAGTTCTCGGCCCGGTTGGGGTACATCTCCTGGAAGTCCGTCGCCACGAGCCTGAGCAGTTCCCGGGGCTCCTCGTAGAACCCGCAGCTTCGCGCGTTGTTGCACGAATCGTGGAATGTCACGCGCCTCGAGTTCCGCGTCTTGTCCACCTTGATGCGGCCCTCCTTGACATATCGTAGCATGGTGATGACCGAACTTTCCATGATGAAGCCGACATCGACGCCGGCCCAGTTGGGGGCCTCGCACCGCGTGGACCGGAAGCCGTGGCCGCATTCGGAAATCACCAGCCGCTCCGCCCCAATCTCCGCCACCTTCTCGTAGACACGCTTGCCGCAGATACCGCCGAGCTGATCGTCCCCCGAGAACAGCCCGAAGTTGGTCTGATCCCATCCCTCCGTGGTCATCGTCCAGTCTTCGCCGGCGGCATAGAAGATGAGCGCCGCGTTCTTGATGGTCCTGGGGTCGTACTTCACTTCTCGAGGATTGATGGCGTAGACGACCTTGGCCCCCTTCTTGTCCACCGGGATCGCCGCCCGGTCGTGGCCGAGTTCGTCCTCGAGTTCCTCGGACATCCACTCGAGCGTGTCCAGGTAGTCCTCCTTCAGGACGCCCATCTGGTTGCCGATCTCCCACTGATCCTTGCTCACGACCCGCACGCCTTCCGGCATGACACCCACCGCGGAGAGGAGGCCTCGAGTAATCCGGTTGAGCGTGGCGGTGTCCACGCCCATGGGACAATTGAAGGTACAGCGGCGGCAGTTCGTGCACTTGCCGAACGCGATATCCTTGAGGGCTTCCAGGTCGTCGTCGGTCATCGGCGTGGATGCCTTGACCCACCAGGGAAACACCCGGCCCGTCCAATCGTGGTTGGCCTTGAAGATCTTCCGCAACTGGTCCGCCTTGTACGAAGGCGTGTAGGTCGGATCATCCGGATTGGTCAACACGTAGTGGCAACTCTCGTGGCACATCCCACAGTGGACGCACCCCACCAGCGAGGCCACGACCTGGCGCGTGAGCTTCTTCGCCAGAAGCTCCTCCATCACTTTCACCTTGTGCGATTTCACTTGAACACTCACGGCTATCCTCCTTCATCCCCTCGAGTATGGGAAGCTCCCCCGGTGGCCCAGCGTGCGACCGATCCAGAACCTGGCGAAGGGGTAGTACAGGTAGTGGGAAATCTTGGAAAAGGGCACGTATACCAGGAAAAAGCTCGTGTTGAGCAGGTACACGACCAGGAACATCTCGTTGTCCAGCTTGCCCGCGATGTAGGCCTGCGCGAACACACCAACCAGGAACCAAACGGTCAGCAGGATGACCGAGAAATAGTCGTCGGGAGAGCTTATCAGCCGCAGGTAGGGCGTGACGATACGCCGGATGATGCGTCCAACCCCAACGGCGAACGCTGCTCCCAGCATGACCATCATGACCGTCGATACGGCAGGAATCTCGAGGAGCGATCGATCGAGGGAGCTGAGGAACGCGAGCGAGATGCCCGCCACGACGCCCAGGTGGAAGATGACGAAGCTCAGGTAGAACAGCCAGCCGCGTCTCGTGCTCTCCATCGCCCAGGGCATCGCCACGTTCCCCAGCGAGTAGATCGCACCCTTCATCGGCGTCGATTGCTTCAGGTTGCCCGGTGGCTGCCTGTCCTTGGTACCCCGAAACGAAAACAGCCAGAACAAACGAATCGTGTACACCAGCGCCATGAACGCCAACGCCAGCCAGTGAATGATCTCGACCGTGGACAACAGTGTGCTCGGCTCGTGCTGAGGCATGTCAGAACCCTCCTCTGAACCTGGCCGCGAACGGCGCGTGTTCTCGTGAATCCAACGCGACGAAGATGACCTCTCTCACCGTGCTTCCACGCTTCAAGTGGGCCTCCACGGCACCCATCATCACTCGAGCGCACACATCCAGGGGCACCTGGTAGAGCCCGGTTCCAATGGGGGGAAAAGCCACTTGCGTGATGCCCTTCTTCTCCGCCTGCTCGAGCACCGCAACGACGCAACGCTCGAGCTTGCCTTCCGTGTCCTCTTCGTGGAACTTGGGTCCGTTCGTGTGGATGATGTGCCGGGCCTTCAATTCCCCGGCTCCGGTCACCACCGCATGCCCCTTCGGACAGGACCCGATAGCGTTCAGTTCCTTCTGAATCGACGGACCCCCACGCTGTTGAATGGCTCCACCGTACCCCGAGCCCAGTTGCACATCTTCGGTAATGTCGTAAACGAAGGCCTCCACGTCGAGATCCGTGATGTCCCCACGCACGAGGCGCATGACCCCCCTGCCGACTTTCTTTTCCATCTCCATCGTCTCCTCGCTGCACAAGGCGCAACGCACCTTCCTAGCGGGTGGTCGTACCCTGACATCCTTGCCTTGCCTGCCCGTGTCCCCGTGCCCGGCCGGCTTGCCGCGGCCCGCGGACGCACTACACTCGTCACACAGTTGGCCCCCGGAAAACCCCTTCAAACCGGGGCGGCCATGGACCCGTGCGTTCCCTTCCCGGGTTGCCACGCCGAAACACCGGCACCCCTCGCCGGCACACGGCATGTAGCGATCACTTCTCCCCAAGAACCATGTCCGGACATCCACCCGCGGCCGGCCGTCCAGGTGGAGGTCCGGGAGGCGGACCCCACTCGACCAGGTCCGCCAGCGTGCGCTGGCGCAACACCTCTTCCATCCTTTGATTCAACTCGACCCACATCCACCGCGATGGACAGGTGGCCGACCGGGTGCACACCTCCTGGTTGGACACACAATCCACAATGTTGATAGGACCCAGCGTCGCCTCGACAATGTCCAGCGCGCTGATCTGGTCCGGAGGCAGCCGAAGGCGATAGCCACCACCCCGGCCGCATGTCACGATCAGCAGGTTGGCACGCTTCAGGTTCTGGGCAAGCTGCTCGAGGTAGCGCCGGGAGATGTTTTGCCGCCTTGCAATATCCTTGAGTTTCACCGGCTTGTGCCCGCTTTCCGCACTGGCCAGGTCGATCATCAGCCGCAGGGCATACCTGGCTCGCGTGGAGAGTTTCATGGGCAACCTCTGATGCCGAGCCCCTCGGGGGGCCCGCCCGCGCCGGTTTTGAGCGACAATCCGGCCGGGACGACCGGGTTGCCTGCTCCGCGAAATACGACCGAACTAGTGTACATTCACGCCTCTACGCTAGCCCCGGTTCGCGCATTCGTCAAGCAAAAAAATCTATCGGCTTTGTAGCAAATCGAGTAAACTGCCTTATGAGGCAAAGCACAGCCCGGTTGCGCTCACCGCGGACAGGGCTCCGCGCGCGATCCTGGTTGCAGGAATGCCTGTGCCGGGCGATTCACCCAGAAGGACAAAGGGAGGTACCCTTGGACAAGAAGAGAATACTCGTGGTGGACGACGACAACGACATCGTGACCTACTTGACGGCCCTTCTCGAGGATCATGGCTACGAGACCGTGACCGCACAGGATGGGGTGGAAGCGACGGAGCGACTGGCCGCCGAGCGGCCGGACCTGATCTGCCTGGATATCACGATGCCGGAGAAGTCGGGTGTGCGGTTCTACAGGGAGCTGCATGAGTCTCCGGAGTGGCGGTCCATTCCAGTGGTCATCGTGACCGGGATCATCGACGAGTTCAAGCAGTTCATCCATACCCGCAGACAGGTGCCGCCTCCGGCTGGCTACGTGTCGAAACCCATCGACGAAAAGGCGCTCATCGAGATGATCGAGCGGCTCCTCCAATAGCCCTTGCGGGCGGTGTGCGACCGAGCGCGGGCTTGGGCGGGAGGGGAGGTGGGCGCTCACTCGGCCAGGGTGCCGACCTCGAGGATCGATGCGCCCTCGGCGTAGCGGGTCACGTCCACGCCGTCCTCGAAGCGGATGGCGGCGAAGGAAGCGTCGGTTGTGACGTCGGGGAGCCCGTAGGTTGACAGGTCGAGGGTGGTTGCCACGCCGCTTTCCGTGATGAGCACCAACCATTGCCAGGTTTCGTCTTTACTGGTGACGAGGAGAGCGGCGGTGCCGTTCGCGGATGCCACCTGTGCCACGTCGCACGCGGTGTCCCCTGCCGGCCACGGGAAGACCACGGCCAGGAGCTGGATGTCGTCGGCGACCACGGATGCCGACACCGCCTCGTGCTCGACGATCTGCCCGTACCCCGTGGCGCCGTGGCTGGCCGGATATGTCTTGACGAGGGGAGGGTTGACGGTGGATGCCACGCCGAGGACCATGCTCGCCTTGGGGCGCCGGAGGGTCGCGCCGACCGCTGTCGCCTCGACGGTTCCATCGGTGTCGCCGCCGCCGTTGAGGTGCCAGATGCTCGAGTAGTTGTGTGTGCCGTGGCTTGGCGTGAGCGTGTCGCGGATGACGAAGAACGTGTCGTCGATGAATAAGACGGTGCGCACCTGTTCCACGTCGGAAAACGCGGTTCGTGCGTCGCAGGCCTGGACTCCCCCGAACGCACGGCAGTTCTCGAGGTAGGTGTCCGCGCCGCTCCCGACCTCCCTGAGATTGTCGTGCGGGCCTTCCCCATCGATCAGCACGATCGAGTGGTTTTCCGCGTGGCAGACCTCCTGGCGCTGGTCCCACGAGCCGTAGCCGGAATCCCGGACCATGTACTCGCCGAAGGCGTGGATCATCACCTCCGTGCCGTCGGGGTGCTCGTGGCCTCCTGTGCGCACCGTGCCGTGTTCGGCGAGGAGCAGGAGGTAGCGAGCGTCCTCCTCCCACCCACTCCGGAACACCGCCGTCCCGGCATCATCCAGGAAGCGGTTCGTGAACGACGGCCATTGGGGAGGCAGGGTGTCCGGGAAGAGCACGAGCGTTTCGACGCTGAGGTCTTCGCAGTCCTTCGAGTAGTAGGGATAGGCGGTGTTCCTTTCCCAGGCGGCCCGGAAATAGGCCTGGCCGGTGATGCCCGCGAGGAGTCCGTTGAACGTGGGGCGCCGGTTGGTGTCATCGAAATCGGGGCTGAGCCCATCGGGCATCATCAGCGTCACCCACCAGGAATAGACGCTCAGGACGTGGGGGTCGACGTAGAAGTCGTCGATCGTCACGTTGCGTTCGGTGCAGCCGGTTCCCGGGCGGCGGATGTCGCAGATCTGGCGGTACGGGATCGATTCACCCTTTGCGAACCGGTGGTATGCGATCATGAAGGGGAGGAAGTTGTCTGAGGCGTAGGTGAGGTATCCCAGCCCTTCGGCGTAGCCCCCGTCGTTGGTCGTCTGGAAGTCGAAGATGTAGTCCGCCTCGGTGGTGGCCAGGGAGACGTACTTCGCCGCGTCCGGATGGTCGTTGATGGTCATGCCGATCATGCCCAGGGCGGTGACCGACTTGAGGGAGTGGTTGTTGGTGCACCATTGCCACCAGATGGGGGCCACCTCCACGTAGAGGCGGTACATGGAGCCGGCCATTGCGTAGAGGTTGTCCGCGATCTGGTCCAGGCTGGGCTGGTCGATGGCGCCCGTGGCCACCAGGAAGTCGTATGCCTGCGCCGCGGCCGACAGCGCCTCCGCCACGTGGATGTCCGTGTTGTCGAACAGCTCGAGGCTTGCCTTGCCCAGGTCGCGGGGGAAGTCGAGCAGGATGTCTCGAGCCTTGGCCGCCTGGGTATCGTTCTCCTCGAGGTAGGCCAGGAAGGCGCAGTTGCGCGCGATGTTCGCGTTGGTGTAGATGGCGCCCTGGTCGAGCATGTCCTCGTCGTCGTAGGGTGCCGGGGTGGCGTTGCAGTTGGACCGGATCCTCGAGGCCAGGGTGGCGAAGGGCTCGTCGGTCCGATGGAGCCGCTCCAGGACGGCCGGTGCCTCCGCGGGCCCGAAGATTGCGCGGGGACGTTCGGTCCATTCCGGGTGCCAGGCCGGGGCGCTCCGGGAATCGTGCGGATCCGTGCCGGCGGCGATTTCGTCGCTGTCGCTCACCCCGTCGTAGTCCGAGTCGGCGTCGGCGGCAAGGGCTGCCGCCCGCGAGGTGGGGAGTGGGTGGTTTGCCGTCGTGCCGTCCGGCGTGCCGGCGCCGCGGCCCGGTAGCGCGGCCAGTGCCGCGATGACAGCCATCTGGATGAGTCGCATGGTGAGCCTCCCGTTGCTGGAAAAGGTCATCCCGGTCCCATATCCCGGTCGATAGCATCATAGCCCCGCCTGGATCCGGTGCACAAGCGGAACCGCGTCGCCAGAGACCTGGCAAGCCACACGTCGTTCTGTTTGACACCATCGAATAGCGGTGCTAGTATAGGGCAATCGAGCTGCCGGATGTGGCATGCCCACTAACCCGATTCCGCTGATCCGCAGACGTTCCTTCCAGCAAGCGACCCTGACGCCGGTATCGCGACGACTCGAGCGCCTCGTGGTCACACGTGTTGCGCCTGGCAGCTTGCGGCGTGCAACCCCTTTCGGAGAGACATGAACATGTTGGACTGCTTCGTGTTCGATTGCGGCATGGTCGCCCTGTGTGCCTGGGATGATGTGGAGCGCTTGCTGGCGCCGCGAGACCCCGTCGCATACCCGCATGACGTGCGCAGCCAGCCTGGTGCACCCTTGGCGCAGGCCGTTCCGGGCGCCGAATGGGCAGATCCCTGGTTGCGCTTTGTCGCGGCGTGGCGGGAACACGGTTCGCTCGCCATGCGCCCGTCGGTCCTGGTGGCGACGGACATCGATCCGCCCGCGGTTCAGGAGCTGCTCTGGAGACAGGAAGAGGCCGCGCGTTTTCTCGGTCAGACCCTTCTGGATGACCAGGAGGTCGTCGACCTCGCCCGTTTCCTGGAGGCCCATGCATTCTACACCGTCGCGCCCGCGGCCGGTGTCACGCGGGCGGACATCATCGATTTCGTCGCCACCATCATCGAAGCGGGGGATCTGTTGCTCCTGGTGGGGGGCAAGCCCGTGCGGGCTTCCTCGATCCTGGCCAGGGAGGATACCGCGTACCAGGATGACGACAGCATCCTCGACGCGGTCGAGCGCCTGAGCCAGGAGCCGACGTTGACGAACCCCCGCTGGGAGCAGGTCGGTGAGGAGCCGCGGCGGTGCCGTCCTGACGAGGTATTTCCTCACGATACCGTCACGCTCTACGCAGACGCCACCGGGCTTTTCACCAACGAACGTATCCGTTTCGTCATTTTCGACAATGAAGCCGGGGATGGGCGGCCGGTAGCGGTGATCCACGGGCGGCATGATGACGGCCTGGTCACCTCGGAGAACTGGAGCGTGCCGTCCAGGCGCGGCCTGGAGACGACCGACGGGGTGACGTTCTACTTCTACGCCACCGGCAGGGGCGTGGCGACGGAGATGTGTCCGATTCCCATGGCCACGGGCGTCGAGGTGCTGTTGGAACTCGACTTGTCCGCGCCTGATCCGGAGGACGACACGCTGCTCCTCCTGGACGACCGGCTTGTCACGGTCATGGAGATTGCGGTGGCTTCGGCGAACGCGGTCCCGCCCAACTTCAAGTCGCTGTTCCTACCCGTCGAGCCCGACGTTCCCTACACCCTCATTCGCCGGTACAGCGGCCTCGAGGAGGGCGACGAGGACCCGCTTTTCGTGGACATGACGCCCAGGGAGCTGCTCGAGATGGGCATGGATCCTCCTCGTCTCGAGGCGGTGGTGATTCTCAACGGTGTACTCGCGCCGGAATGGTGTCGTGCTGCGCTGGATGCTGCACAAGCGGGTCCTGCGGAGTCCGGGCGGGCAGGGGAGGGGGGGGGAGTGGAACCGGTCGAACCGTTTCCCCACTCCCTGGAGCCGGTGGCAAACCGGTTCTTTCTCCTGAAGTCCAGCCGGTCGGCGGCCTCCGGTTCGGGGGGGCCGGTCACCACGCTGGTGGCCACCGACGAGATGGGCCGGTTGCGTTCGGTTGGGCCGACGCTGGAGCCGAAGCAGATCCACGTGCAGCGACCTCGAGGCTTTCCAGTGCTGGAGTTGGACCCTGTTGCGCCTGGCATGGCGCGCCACGCTTTCATGGTGGATAAGAAGGGCTGGCAGAGCAAGCTGTTGGAAGTTGCGGCCGGATTGAAACCGCAGCCTTTCAAGGCGATTCCCGTCATGTTCTCGAGGAGGCACCTGAAGCGCTGGAGTGCGGCCGGCATGAGGGGACCGGAGTTGGAGGCCCGCAGGGCGTTGGATGCCTTTGCCGCGCGTCCGCACGTGGGGTACGTGTTTCCCAAGATTCGCTACGTGTTCCTTCTCGTGCCCGCCGTTGCGCTCGCCCGGGAAATCGAGACGGCGCAGCTTCCCAAGGCCCGCTGGTGGAAAGCAGGCACGTCCCGCGAGAAGGCGGTCCAGATTCCTGGGTTGGTGACGAGCCTCGCCTACGAGCCGCGCCTGGGGCGGGGGAAGCGGGCCCACCGTTTCGCCGTGTACGTGGTCACCTCGGCGGACATGGCGCTCGAGGATCGTGTGCTGTATCGCGTTTCGCTCCCCGGGAGCCTGTTCGACAGCCGGATTCGCGCCTGGCTGGATCGTTCCGAGAGTGGGCCGGACCTCGTGGTATCGGTGCGCGTGGCGTTCGAGGTCTCCACGTTGATGGCCGACATCGATTTCCACCTCCTTGCCCCCGTCTCTCTCGAGGATGCGCTGATCGATCTGTTTCCCGAGGAGTTCGCCGACACGCTCGAGGCCATCCTGCGAGACGAGAAGACCACCGAGGACCCGAAGAAAGAGAAGCAAGTCGGGATGTTGCGTACCTGGGTAGACCGGTACGACTTCGTCAGGAAGAAGCAGAAGCTGGCGTTCAAGGTCGTGGATGCCGAGCGGGATTTCTTCGTATCGACGCTCGAGACGCTTGTGAGCGTGGCGCAACGGGACGAGGAATCGGTCGAGCGGGGGATGTCGGCCATGAGAGGCAGTGCGAAGGGCGCCGCGGAAGCGCTGCTGGAGGGTGCTGCCGCGTTGGAGCTGTCAGAAGAGTCGAAGAAGTGGATCGGGTTGGTCTCCAGTGCCTACTCGGGCGTCAAGACGCTGGCGCAAACGTGGAAAAAGTGGGAGGTCCTGGAAGGCGCCATCAACAAGGACCGTTTCCTCTGGACCAACATCAGGACCATCCGCGACGTCGTGGAAGGATCGGCCACCAAGAAGCTGTGGACCGCGGCCAACTGGCACCACTGGGCCATGAAGCAGCTTTTCGAGGGGGAGTTGCCCCACGAATTCGCGCTGCAGCTCGGCGAACTCCGGGACACGGAGAGCATCGGCAAGCTGATCAAAGAGGGGATCCCGGACGGCACTCCCGAGGGGATTCCGACCGTCGCCACCAGGGCTGACACCATAGGCAAGATGAGCGGAACCGCCGGCATGGTACTGGACTCGGTCGCCGCCCTCTGTGCGTTCATCGATGCCTGGACAGAGGCCCGCAAGGCTAGCAACGCCATCGCCCTGCACCGCAAGAGGCTGGTCGCGATGCTCACCGCCGCAGACTCGAGGTGGAAGCTTCCCGATGGTCGGTATGCCCCCGAACTCGCCATGCAGAGCGACCTGACAGGCCAAAGGACCCTGGTGGACAGCCTGCTCATGAACCTGAACGACAAGGAATGGGAGCTGGTAAAGTCCTCGGCCACCCTCATTCTCAACGCGTTGGCATGGGTGCCTGCCGTCGGCGTGTTTGCGCGGATGGCACTCCTCGGAGTAGAAACGTTCCAGGCCGGCCGGGCCGTCCTGGAACTCCTGGTCTCCGTCACGGACGAGGTCTTCTTGAGCGGTTGGGTGGCCTGCTGGAAGGATCTGCACAAGGCGAGGAAGCTCCTGGACAAGAAGAGTGGAACAAACCGAACAGAGATGTTCCGGACTTTTTGGCGGATCCGGTACGAAGACCGCCAGGCAGTGCCCGAAGACGATCCGAACTACCAGCTCCGGGTACGGACCGAGCTGCTTTTCGGGCTGGCAGCGCTCATGGACCGGTGCGGTTCCCGGTTCGGAGACCCGGAAGCTTTCGAGCGCAAGGTGAAACAGTATCGGATCGACGAATACGTGGAACTCTTTTTCTCCGGCTCTTCCGGGACCCACTTCCCCCAGCTTCGCCTCACCGGCATCTCGATGGCGGAACTGTGGTGGAGCAGCGTTGCACTCAAGGACCCGGCCCACCGCGACGAAGCTGTCATGGACGCCGTCCGGGGGAAGAAGAGTCCGGCACAATCTGGCGGCGACGCGGGGAGCGGGAGAGACGGGACGCCGGAAAGAGAGGAGAAGCCCCCCCGGTTTTCGGGCTACCCCCTGACCTACCATCGTTGGTTCCCCATCCACTACATGCAGACCGGGAGCATACTCCAGCTCGCGCGCGTCTTCTGCCGGGACTACACGGGGATAGATGTGGACGCGATCCGCTTTTCGCGCATCTATTTCCTCGACGGCGACACGTGGATCACGCCCCGGGAAGCGGCGGATAACGAGGAATTCACGCCCACGCCCTTGACACCGATCCGGATCGTGGTCGTGTTCGAAGCCAACGCCAACCTGCTGGGCCTGCCCGTGTCCATCCAGCTCATTCGGACCGATACCTGGCCGGACACCACGGGGCCGGTCTACAAGATGGCAGCGGAGCGGCTGGCCGTGGAACCTCCCAGGGAGAATCTCCATGCCCCGGGGACGAAAGAGGAACTCAAAGCGCGCGTACTGGCATACAAGGGCCTCCTGCCCGGCACCACAGAGGAGGCGTTCGATTCCAATCAGGTCGAGGAGGGCGGCGCACCCTTCTGCGGCGTCGTGTGCTACCCCTTCTATGTCTACAAAGGCGATGTGAAATACGGCGCCAAGCCCTGCGGCCACTTTCCCATCTCGCCCGACAACTGGATGGATGTCGCATTCAAGATGAAAATCGGTCCGAGACGATTCGCGCTCGGGACCAGCGAAGCCGACGACATGGATTTTCGGATCACCTTTCCGTGGGAGGTTAGAGAGGTGGTCCGCATGATGACCGACCGGGAGTTCTGCGCCCACAAGTCGTTCAAGGAGCCGCCCGGCGAGATCTTTCGAAAATGGGTACGTCCCGCGGCGATCTTGCTGAATCGTGGCGGAGTCTGGCGTGTGTACACCGAGAAGACCAAGGTCGTCACGCCGGGACCGGACGATTTCCGATGGAACCAAGCGTTCGAGATGATACTCCTTTTTTCGGGTTACCAGTTCACGAGGGAATTCGTGGAACGCGGGAAGTTCACATTCGATGCAAGTGCCAACGTGCGCGAATCTGTCTGGTTGTGGGATCCTGTCGGGCCAGCCTATCCCGTCCAGTGCGTGGCCTTCAAGGTGGTCAGATCGCGCGTGGTGGCCGAGCGGAGGTTCTTCGATATCCTGCTCGATGCGCTGAGAACCCGGCACATCATCGGCCCCACGGAAACCGTCGATCCGGCCATCGACGGGCAGGAATCGGCCGATCCGGGCGTGGACGGTAGGGCATTCCTCGGGAACGCGCTGACCGTGGTATCGGACAGGCTGATTGCCTACATGGGGGCGGTCCGGATTCGGTTCGGTTACCAGATCGTGGGGGAAGATGGCGTGATGGTGTGCGATGCCCTGAAGCCGTTCGGCAAGGTGGCCTACCGCGTGAACAAGATCCCTGCCTGGGCGGATCCGAAGGATTACCGGTACAACTATGTATTCGGCCTGTCGATTCCGACGAGCGGCGGTGGGCACAGGGTCGTGTTCGATACCAAGGTGTCGTTTCCCCCGCTCACCGCCAGCGGAGTGGCTCCGGAGCGCGACGGGCGCAAGTGGGTCCACTTGAGCAAGGACGCGTTCGTGACCAAGGAATCGCTCTGGCCCTTGGCCACGATTCACGAGTGCGACTATGAATCGTAGGGTGACGGTTTCAGGTTGAGCGACCCGGGGGGAACGGGTACCCTGTGTTTCCGGGACCTCCAACATCGCTGCTGGGAGCTTGCCCATGCGGTCCGGCACGTTGTTCAGCCTTGCAGCCATCCTCTCGCTCTGCTTCTTTCCGGCACGGTTGCGCGCCGGGGAGGTGCACGGTGAGCCCTCGTTCGACTCCCCTCAACTCCTCGAGATGTTCCTCGAGCGCAAGTGCTCCTTTGCGTTCGGCAACCTGTACCATCGGTTCGGCGCGGATCACCGGTACACCGGGACGGGTGCAGCGGGCGAGCGGATGAAGGGGACATGGCAGATCGACGGCCACGACCTCGTGGTCAGCGCGGAAGGGGAGGGGAAGCCGTGCGAGGAGGGTCCCTTCGAGCCGTGTGACGACAGGTGGCAGGCGTCGTTCATCTGGCGCGGCCTGCGGACCAACGGCGTCAGCGTGCTCGAGGTGGATCGAACGGAGCGGGGCGGGTTGGTCTACCTGTGCGGGCCCGGGCGGGGGTGCGAGACCCTTGTGGGGACGCAGTGCTTCCCGGTGGAGGCGGTACAGGTACGCCCGGGGAGCCGGAATCAGCGGCTCTACCGGCGGTTGTTGCGTGCGCTTCGCGAAGGGGGGCTCGGCGAGTTTGCCGTGGTGCGGGGGCCACGAACCGTCGACCCGCGGCGGGTGACCGAAATCTGGTACCAGGCCGGCGCCGAGGCCAGCGCTCATGCCATCGCGCGGCGGCTCGAGCCGCTGGTCGGCCCGGTCGCACCTCGAGCCTGGGAGTCAGGCGGGCCCTACCGGGTCACGATCATCGTCGGGAGGAAGCGCGGCACCCAGTTGCCCCGGGGTCGCGGAAGGCGGTGGGAGTGATCGCGGTCATGCCTTCGTCTTCTCGTGGAGCTTGTCCGCGATGCGCTTGACCTTGTCGGACCGCGTCAGGGAAGCCGCCTGGTCGGCGAACCGGGTCGCGTCCCGCCACTTGCCATCCTTGAGGTAGTCCTTGACCCTTCTTTCGATCCGCCCTACCTGGGAGGCGTCCCCGGCCACCCGGAATGCGGGGATGCCCACGAGGCGCCTGAGATCGGCGCTGCCGCAACGGGGGCAGACCGGGAGATCCTCCCCCCGCTTGAGCAGCACCTCGAAGACGTGGTCGCAGTGCAGGCACTGGTGGTCGAACAGGGGCATGACCGGTCCTCCCCTGTTCTACCGTGCCGCTGAGCGCATGGCCTTCATCAAGGCCGACGCCGCGGTGAGCAGGGGCGACCAGGAGGGGCCGAACGGGGGTGCGTAGGCCAGGTCCAGGTCGTACAACTGGGCAGGGGTCATCCCGCCGTCCAGGGCAGCGACCAGGGTGTCTATCTTGTGCGCTGCGGCCTCCGGGCCGACCATGGCCCCGCCCAGGAGCCGTCCGGACTTCCGATCGCCGAGGAGCCAGACCGAAAGCTTCCCACCTCCGGGGTAATAGTGGGCCCGCGTCGGCGCCTGGATGGTTGCCGTCACCGGATCGAACCCGGATTCCCGGGCTTCCGCCTCGGTGAGCCCGGTTCGCGCGATCTCGAGGCCGAAGAACTTGAACACCGCCGTGCCCATGATGGGCGGTGCCTTTCGCTCTCCCCCCACCGCGTTGGCGCCGGCCACCTTGCCGCCGCGATTGGCCCTGAGCGCCAAGGGCACCCACACGGGCATCCCACTTATCCGATGGCGCGAGTCGGCGCAGTCTCCAGCAGCGAACACGTCGGGGACGGATGTGCGCAGGGTATCGTCCACCGCGATGGCGTTCGCCGCTCCAAGTTCGATACCTGCCGCGGCCGCCAGTTCACTTTCGGGACGCACCCCGGTGGCCACCACGACCAGATCGGCATCGAGGACCCCGTCCGATGTCTCCACCGCGATGGTGATGTAGTCGCGTCTCGAGACGCTTTTCACCAGGGTGTTGCACCGGATGGTCACCCCGTGGGCTTCCGCTTCGTCATAGATGCGAGCCCTGAGCGCTTCCGGGAGGAACGGGACGATGTGGGGCAACGCCTCGAGGATGGTCACCTCGGCATCGAGTGCGTGGAGTCCCTCGCTGGCTTCCAGGCCGATGTATCCCCCGCCGATGATCACGACCTGGCGGGGGGGGGATGTCATGAGGGTAGCCTTGAGGTTGCGACCGTCCTCCAACGTCTTGAGAGGATAGGCGCCCTCGCCCCACAGCGCGTCGAGCCCCTCGATCGGCGGGCGGATGGCCCGGGCCCCGGTCGCGATGATGAGCCGGTCGTAGGACAGCGTGAACGGGCCGGACGGCGTGGCGCCGCTCACGGACTTCGTGGCAGGGTCGATGGCCGTGACCCTGTGCTCCAGCCGGACGTCGATGCCGCGCTTCTCCCTGAAATCCTGGACCGTAACGACTTGGAGGTCTTCCATCTTCTGTCCGCATGGCAGCTTGTAGGGCAAGCCGCACGCACCGTAGGAAACGTCCCGGGTCTTCTCGAGCACGATCACTTCGGCCGACCTGTCCTGTCGTTTCGCCTGGCTGGCCGCGCTCATGCCGGCCGCGTCTCCACCGATGATCACCAATCTCATGACAGCCTCCTCGAACAGAAACGGGCGTTCTCGAATGCAGCCTCGAGGCTCGCGTGGCCGGAGCCGCGGCAGGTGTGGTCAATCCGGCGGGCGGCCGTGCCTCGACAGGCGTTCATCGAAGCGCTACAATAGCACAAGTTTCGGCTTTCCGCCGGTGGTTTCCAACCCCCAAATGCTTTATGAGGAGTCCATGAGAAAGCGCACATTGAAGATTGCCGCAACCGGCCTACTGGCGTCGATCCTTTTCATCCTGTTCGCCGGTGTGGATGGATGCGGGCCACAGATATGCACCGACCCGGACGAGTGCCGTGATGCGGGCATGGCCAACAGTTTCTGAGGGTCGCCGCTGTCCACTCCCACCAATCCCCACTCGTCCTGAGTCACACGAAACGGCCGTGGCCACGGTGCGGTCGATATCGAATGTATGCTTCCAACTGCGAAGGGACCCGATCGCCCCGCGTACGCTTACCGCACGCTCGAGGAACTCCTGCTTCTTGTCGTCGATAGTCCCCCTAGTCTCACTGGAACCGCCTCCAGGAATAACGTATCCCCGTGCTTTTTCCGTTGCGTTGGATGGTCGTGGCACGAGCCCCGTGGGTCGAACGTGGCGCTACCGCCTTCCCATGAGCCCCAACGGACGACGTGGGGATGGGGGAGTAGGAGTAGGAGCAGGGAGGTGGGAGAAGACCTTCACCCCAGCCACTTCTCACAAGCGGGAGAGAAGCGTGTCAATGGCAGGGTTCATCGAGTACTTATGCTGCGAGAAGCAAGATCCCCTCGCCGGCGGTCGCGGTATTGCCAATTGCGGTCAGGTGGCCAACCGTGGGGTTGACGTGGTTCAGGAAAACGTCTGGAATCCTATCTTGACAAGTCATGTAAGATATGCTAACATTGCGAACAATGGATGCGACGTGTGCGGCACGTCGCGATTTCGCATTTCGTTCGTGCCGCTGGCCCAAAGGGGGGTCATGAGGCCGAAGGAGGGTCGCATTATGAGCGCCATCGAGCGCCTGGAACTGGGACGAAGGCTGCGGTTCGCGCGTGAGGCGTGCGGCATGACTCAGGAGGATGTGGCGCGTCAACTTGGGGTTTCGAGGCCCACCGTAGCCCAGATGGAACTTGGGAACCGGGCTGTCACCGGGCTGGAATTGTCTCGTCTCGCCTATTTGTTTGGGAGGGATGTCCGGCAATTCTTCGAGGAAGGGGGTGAGCGCCGGGAAGATGTGCTGGGGGCATTCTTCCGGCGTCACCCGGACCTGTCGAACCGCGAAGAGATGGTTGAGGCATTGCGCGAGTGTATCGCGCTCGGTCGGGAGCTAACGAATCTGGAGCGGTTAGTGGGTGTGGACAGGGAGATGGAGCCGCCTGCTCACCGTGTGTTACCGCCGGCCGGGAGCCGGTGGGAGGC
>JAJRTE010000186.1 GCA_024278455.1 Myxococcota bacterium | reverse complement strand
CGTGCTCGTGCTCGTGCTCGTGCTCGTGCTCGATCTTCTCATTCTTCTCGTTCTTCAAATCGTGCTCGTGCTCGTGCTCGTGCTCGTGCTCGATCTTCTCATTCTTCTCGTTCTTCAAATCGCACTCGTGCTCGTGCTCGTGCTCGATCTTCTCATTCTTCTCGTTCTTCCAACCGCACTCCTGCTCGTGCTCGTCGTCGTACCCGTACCCGTGGTCGAAGGACCTCCTGCCCGGATGTCGTTCCGGTCGTCCTCCATGATGGCATGGGCGAAACGGGGGGGTAGAAGGGGAGAATTGCGGGCATGACCTACAGGGGGCTGTACCAGAAACGAAGCTGCACGCTGTGCTCGGTGGCCAGGGGGAGGTCCAGCTCTGCAGCCCCTTCACCGCACGCCCCGCCGAGGTAGAGATCCCGGTTTCGCTCGAGGTTGAGCGTGTAGACGAGCGTGGTATAGCTACCCAGTTGCAGGCTGAGGGAGTTGCGCCACGAGAGGCTGGTGAAGCGTGCGCCCTGGGATGGCATGATGGCTTCGAACTCGGTTGTGAACTGGAGGGATCGAGTGAACCGGGCGGATGCGAGGATGGCGCTTTCCGGGCCGACGACGAAGGAGTTGGCGGGGCGCCTCAGTGGGATCGCGCTCACGTCCAGGTCCTGGTATTCTCCTGTACCCTCGCCATGCTCGTCCGTGATTTCGGTCGACGCGGTTGCCGGGACGGTTGCGTCCTGCTGGATCATGAAGCCTCGAGGCAGGTACTGGGTCATCCCGACGCCGACGCGGAGGTCCAGGTCGATGAACGTTGTGTGGAACAGGCGGAAGTTGATTCCGACGCCCTGTTTGAACTCGAGGGGGGCGAACGGTGGTGCGATTTCCACCTCGGTGACCTGTTCGGCATACCGGGGCTCCCGGGTCACGGGGTCCTCGAGGATCTCGCCGCAACTGTCGGTCTGGACCACGTAGGTGGGTTCGTCGAAGTAGGAATAGCGGTGAGTCAGTGCGGTTTCGGCTCTCACGCGGGCGTAGGGTCCTGCCCACGGGAGCAGTTCGTAGATGTATATGGAGTTCAGGTAGAGGCGGTCCTGGGTGGTCTGGCGATTGCCTTCGCGGAGTCCCTCCCACAGGCTTTGCTGCACGACCGACGCGGTGTCGGCGCCGTCCTGTGCTTCGGTGGTTTGCTGCGACTGGAGACTGAATCCTTCCTCGATCTCGAGCCGATTCGTCCACAGGTGCTTCTCGAACTGGAACTTGACCAGGTTGTCGGAGAAGATGTTCATGGACAGGGTCGTTCCCGGGGGTGCGGAGAACCCGGTGCTTCGATCGTTGAAGAGCAGGTCTCCGCCTATCATGGAATGGAGTTTCCACCGTTCGTTCCTCACCGGGCCGGTCATGTCCTGGGGGGTCACGCCCGCGCCCAGGAAGTCCTGCGTGGACGCGTCCAGCACGAGCGTAAAGGGCACGTAGGCCCCGGGAGTGAGCAGGACGGTGGCGAAGTTGGTCCGGGCCCGGTAGGTGGAGCCGGGTTTCACGATCTTGTACAGGCCGGGCGGCAAGACCCAGGCCTGGGTCTCCTCCCCGAGTTCCTCGTCGGCTCCGTAGCCCACACCGTAGAACTCGAGGTTGTCCATGTTGATGAGTTCATAGCTCCCCCGGAACGGGATGAACTTGTCGTCCACGACCGAGACATCGAGCACCGCCCAGTCGGGTGGCACAATCGTGACCTTGCCCTCCTCGACGGTCACGGTGCGAATGGTCCGCTGCGAGAGCGTGCCGGAGCCGATGTGGACTTCGTAGGTGCCGGGAACGAGGGATATCCGCTGGGCCATGGAGCCGGTGGAGACCAGTTGCGTGTCCCGGTAGATGTCGACCTTGGGCTCCCGCTGTGGCTCCCCACTCAGGGAAGGGAGAAAAATCGCACCTTTTCCCGGTCTCAGTTTGCTGGTGTCCGAGGCGTACTGGGCACTCTGGCGCCACTTGCGAATCTCGAGGGGCTCGTGAGCCTCCTCCTGCCCGGCGGAGGGCTCGATGTTCGGGATTCCTGCACGCTCCCCCGCAGGTTCGGCCGCCTCGAGCATGCCGGGTGATGAAGGCGTGCCCTGGTCTTCGGCGCGGCTCGACACCCCCGGCGTCTCCTGCTCCGGCGGGGCTCGACCTTCTGCTCGAGCCAGGGCGGACGCCAGGTCGGGTCGGATGATGGCGATCTGTTCCTCGATGATTTCCGACATGGCGCGCACCGTGAGGCCCACGTCCGGGGTGTCGAGCGGGCGCTTCTCATCGAAGTCGTACTGCCAGACCACGCTGTTGTCGTCGAAGCGGCTGAGTCGCAGGCTCATGGCCACGTGGGCGTACCAGATGTCGCCACCGTCGAGTTCCTCGAGCGCATGGACGGTGGTCTCGAGGTGGTACTCGGGAGGGGTCGTGCCGAGACGGGAGCTGACGGAGCGGAAGAGGCCTGAGCCGGCGAAGGCCTGGACAAGGAGCTGCGTCATCATCCGTTGGGGCCGATCCGCCCAGTTGTGGCCCGCGTGGAATTGCAACTCGTTCTGCGAGCGACGATACACGATCTGGGGACGGTTGTAGATGGGGGCCATCGTCACGTCGTGTACCCAGAGGTCGTATCGCAGCCCGGTCACCTTCGGCACGGGCGCAGGGGGCAGCTCGAGCGTGTAGTAGTGCTTGAGAACGGGCTTGCTGCAAGCCGCCAGGAGGGACATGCCGGCCACGGCAAGGAGGAGTCGTTTCTTTGAACTCATGTCCGATCCACGATGTCTGTTCCGGCCGGTCACCGGACTTCACTCTGCGACCCTTGCGGGTTGCTCAGGAGAATCGTCGGGTTCTCCCGGAATTCGAGGCTGAAGTCGCTGATGTTGGCCGATGCTTCCCGCAAGTTGCTCAAGGTGATGTCCAGGTCTTGCTCGCTCCGCAGGACCAGCATGTTGACCCGGTCGATCAGGACGCGCACGCGCTCGAGGGTCTGTTGGAGTTCGCCGTCAGGCCCGATGGTGGTCTTCAGGGTGTCGCTGACTGCCGACAACTCGACCATCAGCCGGTCCGCGCGGTCCAGCACCTCCACCGTCTTCTCGGACGCCCGGGCGACGTTTTCGGTGACGGTCACCGCGTTTTCGATGATGCCGGCGATGTTGCGGCGGTTGTCCTCGAGGAGCCCGGCGGAGTTGTCGAGGATGCGGTTGAAGCTGGTCTGGGTGTTCTCCCCGGTCATGGACTTGACGTTCTCGAGCAGGGCATCGAGCTTGTCGGCGATGGTGGACGCCTTTGCGCTCAGTTCGTCGATCAAGGTCTCCCCGGCCGGGATGATGTCCCCGGGTTTCAGCAGCCCCGCTTCCGAGGAGCCTCGAGACAGCTCCACGTATTTCAGGCCGGTAATCCCGAGGCTGGCGATGCTCGCCTTGCTGTCCGCCGCGATGGGCGTCCCCGCACCCACGCTGATGATGACTTCGATCACCGACACGTCCTCCGGCGCGATGCGCACCTTCTCCACCCGTCCGATCTTGATGCCCGAATAGGTCACGTCCGAGCCGATGTCCAGGCCGGAGAAGCTGATGTTCCTGTTGGAAAACCGGATCGTGTAGGTATCCCGCTTCTCGAGCATGGTTCGACCCGCGAGAATGACGAACGCGGCCAGCAGCAGGAACAGGCCGGTGCCGACGAAGATGCCCAGGCGGACCTTTTGCGAACGCGTAACGGTGCTCATGGCAACTCCCCTGGCGTGTGGGGGCCGGTCACCCCGCTCAACCCGAACAGGCTGGCGATGCTCGGTGAACGTCGGGCATCCGGCGCAATCCTCCTGGCGAAAAATGTCTCCACGGCCGGAATCCCGCGCGCTCGTACCTCCCGGATGGGTCCTTCCGCGACGACTTCACCCCCGGCGAGCATGGTGACCGAGTCGGCGATAGTCTGGATGCTCGCCAATTCGTGGGTGACGACCACGACCGTCATGTTGAACAGCCGCTTGAGCCTGAGAATGAGGGCGTCCAGGCCTGCGGAGGTCAGGGGGTCGAGCCCGGCAGACGGTTCATCACAAAACAGAATGTCCGGATCCAGGATCATCGCTCGAGCCAGGGCCGCACGCTTGCGCATGCCCCCGGACAACTCCGCCGGGTAGAGAGGCCCCGCATTTCCCAGGGATACCAGCTCCAGCTTCATGTCCACCATCCGCCGCACGACGGCCTCGGGAAGCTGGCGGTGCTCTCGCAAGGGCACGGCAACGTTCTCGGCCACGGTCAGGGAGCCGAAGAGCGCCCCGTTCTGGAACATCACACCGATGCGCTGCAGGTACCGGCGCCGCTCGTCGCCGCCAAGGCGGGAGACATCTTTTCCGAGCAGTTCCACCGTGCCGGCACGGACGCTAGCGAGCCCGAGGATTCCCCGGAGCAGAGTGGACTTGCCGCAGCCCGATCCGCCGAGGATCACCCGGATTTCGCCGGTGTGCACTGTCATGTCGATGCCCTTCAGCACGACAGTGGTGCCGTATCCCACCTCGAGGCCGCGGACGCGGAGGGCGACATCGTTGCTCCGGGATGTTGAACTTCTCGAGGTATCCATGTCACATCACCACGTAGAAGAGGATACTGAAAACGGCGTCCGCCACGATGATGAAAAAGATGGCGCTCACCACGGAATCGGTGGTGGCCCTGCCGACTTCCTGGGCGCCTCCCCGAACACGAAAGCCGTGGAACAGCCCCAGCAACCCCACGCCCCAGGCAAAGGTCACACTCTTGATGATACCCTCGACGATGTCCTGGAAAACGATCGAATCGACAGTCTCGAGAAAGTAGGGACCGGTCCCGAGGTCCAGGTAGATGACCGCCACCACCCAACCGCCGAGGATACCCATGACGTCCGCCATCAGTACCAGGAGGGGCACCATGGTGGCCAGTGCGATCATCTTGGGGACCGCCACGTAGGAGACGAACGATATGCCCATCACCTCCATGGCGTCCACCTCCTCGTTCACTTTCATCGTCGCCACTTCGGACGCGATGGCCGATCCCGAACGTCCTGCCACCAGGATAGCGGTGATTAGCGGCCCCATCTCGCTCACCACGGAAATGGCCGTCAGCGTGGCCACGTAGATTCCGGCCCCGAATTCGCGCAATTGCGCCGCCGACTGAAACGCGAGCACCAGTCCGACCAGGAACATGATCAACGCGACGATACCCAGCGCTCGAGACCCCACCGCGATGGACTCTTCCATGATGGCCGACCAGCGCAGGCGCCACGGACGAACGAGCCCGAGCAGTGTTTCCACCGTTACATCGGCGGCCAGGTAGAGGAACTCCACGAACCCCGACAGCCCCCGGTACGCCCTGTCCCCCAGCGCCTCGAAAACGCCGGGATGAGGCTTCGGGCTTTCGGTATCGGCTTGAAAATGGTAGTGGGCCAGGAACGTTTCCGCCTGGGGCGGGACGTGGCTCAGCGTCACCGAGTAGCCACCCTCCCTGCCGGCGACCCAGTGCTCGAGCAACGCCGCAGCTCCCGCGGTGTCGATGTGGGCCAGGTTCGACAGGTCGAAGTCCACCGATCCGCCTCGAGGAGGGGCATGCGGCAGCGTGTTGCCTAGAAAACGGCCCACCGAGGCCGCCTCGAGGGAGCCGGTCACGAGCCACCGGCGGGCCGTGGGGGTGGAGTCCGCGCGCTCCTGAACCGTGCAGGAGCCGGAGCGGGGGACGGCCCCCTCAAGATCGGCGATGTGGCCGCTTCGAACTCTCAACCAACGCTCCTTCGACGCCGTCGTGCCCTCTCGAGACGGCACGCGACTCGAGAACGCTGCTGCTTGCGGACTCGAGCATCATACCATGGTGCCGGGGCCAAGGCCATTCCGGGACGCTATTGCCCTACCGTCCCGACCTCGTTGTGAGCGGCCGAAAAGCGCTTCGAGTCGGCGTGTCGAGGCCGTCTCGAGACGATAGGAGGCGCGTCGCCCGCCGGCCCGGTGGTCACCGCGAGCGGCGACTGAACCGGAACGTCAGCAATTCGCGGGCAGCGCGCGCGGCCTCGACCTCGTTGCCGCCCGCTGTCATCTTTTCTACCTTGTCGCGCAACGCGGCGTCGCCCAGCGGAAGGAGAAAGAGTTCGAGGTCATCTCCGGGCCATTTGCGCATGACGAACCACAGCGTGCGGCCCGTACCGTCTCCGCACACCGCCTGGACCAGCGGAAATGCGGCGCGGTAGGTCCCGCTCGAGCACCCCCCGATGCTCCTGGGGCCACTTGCGAGCGCACGCATCAGCGAGGTGCCGATGCGAGCCCCGGTCGTGCTGCCATCGAGCCGATACCCGCCTGCGGTGAGTTCGAGAGTGACGTGGGAGGTGAGGGCGGATACCAGGGAGTTGCCGATCTTCGCCACCGCCTCCGCGGCTCCCGGGGATCGGCCCGGCGAAGTTCCCCCGGCGCCCGGTTCAGTGCCTTCGCCAAGGTGGTCCAGCAGACGCGCCACGGTCGCCTCGCTCCACCCGGCGTGCGCATACTGCCACGATCCCTGAAGCACCCGGGTCGTCACGAGATGGTCGGCGAATGCGGCGATGGCGAACAGGCCGGTAGTGACGACGATGAACTTGACCAGGCGACCCAGGCAACCGGGCCTTCTGCGTTGCTCGGACATCGTTGCAGCTCCTTTTCCTCGCCAATGGGGGGGTCGATGGAGCATAGCATGCCGATCGTGGGGTCGCAAGGCGCCGTTGTGCGCGTTTCCTCAGCGGAGTGGCCTCATTTGGCGCGGTCGAAACGGCTGCGATGGACCGCCTGCGCTCCCCTCGATGCGGGCGGTGCGTCTTTTTCCCTTTACAAATGGGGTCCAGT
>JAJRTE010000185.1 GCA_024278455.1 Myxococcota bacterium | reverse complement strand
CGGGGAACCGGTGTGCGCCCCGGACGACATTCCCGTGGACTGTGACGACGGTGACGCGGAAGTGGGGGGTCCGGAGACGTGGTTGGCGGACGGTGACGGTGACGGCTACGGAGCCGGGGGCGTGCGTGCGTCGTGCACGTCCCCGGGAAGCGGGTACGTGTCGTTGGAGGTTGGGCAGGACTGCGACGACGAGGACGCGGAAGTGCACCCTGGTGCGGCGGATGTGTGTGACGGGAAGGACAACGACTGTGACGACGAGACGGACGAGGGAGGGGAGGAGGCCTACACGAGGGACGCGGACGGGGATGGTTATGGGGGTTCCGGGGATGTGACGTGGGGTGGGTGTACGCCGCCGCCCGGGTATGGGGCAGCGGGGACGGACTGCGACGACGGGGACGGAGACGTGCACCCCGGGGCGACGGAGGTGTGTGACGAGGGGGACGTGGACGAGGATTGCAACGGTCTGTCGGACGGCGAGGACCCCGGGACGGAATACGGCCCAGGGGAATACTGGTACGAGGATGCGGACGGAGACGGGTACGGGGATGGGGGGAGCGGGGCGGGGTACTGCGACGATGTGCCTGCAGGGCTTGTGCAGGATGGGAGCGACTGCGACGACGGTGACGCGGAAGTGCACCCCGGTGCGGAGGAGGTGTGTGACGCAGGGGATGTGGACGAGGACTGCGATGGGCTGTCGGACGATGCGGACGAGTCGGTATCCGAATCCGGGAAGGGGCGTTACTACCGTGACGCGGATGGTGATGGTTTTGGAGAGGAAGGGGAGGAGGAGGAAGCATGCGATGCGCCTGCGGGCTATGCGGTTGCGCGTGGGGACTGTGACGACGGGGATCCGGATGTGTACCCGGGTGGTTCGGACGAAGCAGGGGATGGGGAGGATGGGGACTGCGGGGGTACGGATGGAGCGGACCCGCACGTTGGATTGACCGTGGGGTCGTACACGAGCTTGCAGGAGGCTTTGGATGCGGCGTTGCCAGGGGCGACGGTGTGGGTGGGTCCTGGTACGTACACCGAGCACGATGTGACCGTGATTGGGAAGTCTGTTGCGTTGCGTTCGACGGAGGGTTCGTGGCGAACGGTTGTGGACGGGGAGGGAGAGGGTCGCGTGTTCTGGTTCGAGGGAGTGGAAGGAGAGACGGAGCCCTACGTGGCTTTGGACGGATTCACGGTTCAGAACGGGTACAACATTTCTGAACACGAGTGGGCGGTGGAAAAAGGGGGAAGCGGGGTATTTGCGAAGCAGGTATCGGTGATGTTGTTGGATTTGCAGGTGACTGGGAATACGGGTGATCTTGGGGGAGGGATATTGTTGTGGGGTTGTCCTGAAGGGACGCTGAGTGGCCTGGTTGTGACGGAGAACCGGTCCAAAGAGGACGGTGGGGGCGGTGGGATCGCGGTGTACGAATCGAGTGTGAATGTGGAAGAGACGCGTGTGACTGGGAATGAAGGGGGGTGGGGAGGTGGTGGGCTGTATATGTGGGAGTCGGAAGTGTGCGTGTCAGGCGTCGAGGTGAGCGGGAACGTAGTTGTTGGGCTTGGGGATGGAGGGGGGATCTACGCCACAGACTCGGACCTGACAGTGGAGGGCAGCATGATCAGCGGCAATGCGTCTGAGTGGGGTGGTGGTGGCATCGCTGTGGACGTCTGGGACGGGGTCACCACGCTGACGCTTGCCGACACGACGGTGACGGGGAACACGGCAGGTTCGGATGGGGGGGGTATCTCGCTCTCCGACGCCACGCTGACGCTTACGAACACGACGGTGACGGGGAACACGGCAGGTTCGCGTGGGGGTGGTATCTCGCTCTCCGACGCCACGCTGACGCTCACGAACACGACGGTGACGGGGAACACGGCGGGTTCGGGCGGGGGGCTCTCGGCATACGACGCCACGGTGACGCTTGCCGACACGACGGTGACGGGGAACACAGCAGTTTCGGGGGGGGGGCTCTTGCTGTACGGCGCCACGGTGACGCTTGCGGACACGACGGTGACGGGGAACATAGCGGGTTCGAGTGGAGGGGGGGGGCTCTCGGCATACGACGCCACGGTGACGCTCACGAACACATTGGTGGCGGGGAACACCTCGGAGACAAGAGGAGGGGGGCTGTTGGCGGACGACTCGGTGTTGACGCTCACGAACACGATGGTGACGGGGAATCTTGGGGAGAACGGGGGTGGGGTCTATTTCTCCAAGACGTCCGGGCTGTTGACGAACGTGACGATTGTGGGGAACGGTGCGAGAGAGAACGGGGGCGGCATCTCTTCTGCGGCCACCTCTACGCCATACGTGACCCGGGTATGGAACAGCGTGGTGGCGTACAACACGGGCCCGACGATGGTGGTATGCGAGACGGATGCGACGTCGTTGGAGCTTCACGGGACGACGCTGTACGCCCCAGGGTATGGAGAGCCGGGAGGGGCGGATCTGACGGATTGTGTCGTGGAGGAAGGGAGCGCGTACGAGACGCAGGAACCGGGTTTCCGGGATACGCCGGTGTGGAACGGTGCGGCGGGTCTTTGGGAAACCGGGGACCTGCACCTTTCCCTGGCGTCAGCGCTTGTGGACGCCGGGGACGACAGTGCGGTGCTGTACGAGGATGTGGTGTCGGCGATTCTGGGGGACGAGGGTTTCACGAACGAGGACGGATGGTTGTGGCAGGACCCAGACGGTACGCGTCCGGACGTGGGGGGTTATGGGGGTCCTTGCGCCGGCGCGGCGGACCTGGACCGTGACGGAGATCTGGACTGTTACGGTTGGGACATGGACCAGGACGGCGTGCCCGGGTACTGGTGGCCCGGGGGCCTGGAGGACGCCCCCTACGGTTTCGACCCGTCATTGTACGACCCGGACGACACGGACCCGACGGTTCCCTGACGCGGGGCTTTCCGGCCCGCACCCCCATTTGGACCGATGGGGCCCCGGTTGCGCCCGGCGGGGACAGTCTCGTACCAGCCTTTGCGCAGGTTGACGTGGAAGGTCTCGACCCCACGACTCGGCCGGTTCGTGAACCGCAACGAGGGCGAAAACCCTGGACATCGCTCGGCTCGATCTTCTATCATTATGAAGCCGGTCGATGGTTGAGACTCGGGGGAGCAGGGGCGGAGACGCATGGGTCCGGTCGTGACGCCACGCAAGCCAAGGACGCTTTTCATCAAGTATCATGAAATCGCCGATCAGCAGCCCATGAGCGAGAAGGCTGCGGCGAAGTTCGGTATCTTCCCCACACTGTCGCTCGCCACCCTGGCCGCGGTCCTGCGCGAGCATGACTATCCTGTGAAGATTCTTGACCTGCACGCGCTGAACATCCCCGTGCGGGACGCCGCGTCCATGGTGGCCGATGCGCGCCCGGATGTGGTGGGGCTGACGTGCAAGACCCTCGGGTGGCCTGCCGTCCTCGAGATCGCCCGGATGGTCAAGGCGGCGCTTCCGGAGTGCCTCGTCGTGCTCGGAGGCCCCCATACGTCCATTTATGCTCGAGAGTCTCTGTCGTTCGACTGTTTCGACATGGCGGTCATCGGCGACGGGGAAGAAACGTTTCTCGACATCATCAGGGCAATCGACGGGGGAGGGGACCTGTGGGAGATTCCTGGAACCTGCGTCAGGCGCGACGGGGAAGTGGTGACGAACGCACCGCGCCCGGTCGTGGCCAACCTCGATGCGTTCCCGATGGCAGCGCTCGATCTCCTGCCCATGGAACGCTATCACTGCCTGACGGTGCCGAAACCCTTCTCGACGCTGGTCACGAGCCGCGGCTGCCCATGGCACTGCGGCTTCTGTTCCCAGGTCTACTCGGAGCGCCTGCGCTTCCGGTCCGTGGAGCGCGTCGTCGACGAGATGGCATGGCATGTCGATCGGTTCGGCGTTCGCGAGATCGTGATATTCGACGAGACGTTCACCGTCGGGCGCGCTCGAGTCATGAAGTTCTGCGAAGAGGTCATCGATCGCGGGCTCCACGTCGCGTTCAACATTCGAGCACGGGTGGACGCGGTGGACAGGCCGATGCTGGAGGCGCTGAAGGAGGCCGGATGTCGTTCCATCCACATGGGTGTGGAGGGCGGTTCCCAGCGGATGCTCGACATCATGCGCAAGGGTATCACGCTCGAACAGGTTCGCTCGGCCTTCCAGGCGGCCCGGGACGTGGGGCTCGAAACCCGCGGCTACTTCATCATAGGGTATTTCGACGCCGGCCCGGAAGACGTGGAGGACGTGATCCGGCTTTCGACCAGCCTGGACATGGACTATGCCTCCTTCGCCGTGGCAACCCCTCTGCCGGCGACCGAACTGTACGACGTGGCCTTGCAGCGCGGCTACCTGAAAACGGACTACTGGAAGGCCTACACACGCAACGGCGGAGGACCCGTACCGCACCTCGAGACCGAACGCCTCGACGCCGGAACCCTGAAGAACTACAGGACGAAAGCCTACTTGAAGTTCTACCTCCGGCCGGAGATCATGTTGCGTCGAGCGTATCACGCATCCCGGTCCATGAGGAGCTTGATCGACGTGATGGGCGGGGTGTCCGTTCTCAAGGAAGTCGTGGTCGGAAACCTCGAGGAACGATTCAACCAGCGCTCGAGGACATCGTACCATTCTCGATGATGTGGCGGCAGGAGGTATGCGCATGGCGGCCTGGCGGGTCAGGATAGAAAAGTGGTTGTTCGGAACACCGCTGGATGATGTGTACGAACGGATCGGCGAGTTGAACAGGCGCCTGGACCGGCTGTCCGCCCGGCTGGACGAACGCGCCGCCAACATCAGGAAGGGACTACAGGCGCACTCGGGCGGGCAGGGTGACCCGAGAGATGGACTCTACATCGTTGAGGAGGAGTGTATCGGCTGCCAGCTCTGCGTGGACCTGGCGCCCGGCACGTTCCGCATGCGCGACGGCGGTGTGGCTGAAATCATCGATCCGCACGGCGACGACCTGGCCGCCATCGAGGAGGCCATCGCCGGGTGCGGAAGCGCCTGTATCAAGCTGGCATGAGCAGCCGTGACCGGGAAATGCCCAACGACGGCGGGAGCCCGTGGCGGGCGATGTCTCGAGCACGAGGAACGCGGATGATCCGGCGCCTCCACGACGTCCTCGGCGGGGCGGAAAAGGATGGCGCGGCGACGCCATCCAGGCGAACGGGGGGCGCGACGCGGACCGCGAGGCTCGAGTCAGCCACGATAGCCCTGGCGGTTTCGATCGCGGCGGCCGTGCTCTTGGCCGGCGGGTGTGGCGACGGCACAGGGACGGCGACTGGCAAAACCATCGACGCGGTCAACTATTTTCCCCTCGAGATGGGGCGCTACTGGGTCTACTTCAACGCCGATGGTGAGTTCCTCACCCTGTCGTTCAGTCGGTCCGACACCGTCGTCGGGTTCGATGTCCTCGTGCTGACCTACACCTTCGCCCGGAGTCCGGGTGAGGCCGAGGAGGTGTCGCCGAGCTACGAGGCCTACTATGGCCTGGACGCCGACCAGGGCATCCTCCTCTACGGCTACAAGGACTACGATTTCGGCGAATCCGCGACCTTTTCTCCCGGTATTCTGTTCGCGGGCAACGATATGGTCCTAGAGGAGCCGGTCACGACGGCCACGGCGGAATCCGGGAGACTGGTCACCTACGTCACCACGCTGGTGGCACAGGGCATCGTGGAGACCTATTTCGGGACATTTCAGGACGCGGTAGACATCACTATCGGCCCCGAAGAGGGCGAACAACCCAAGCACTTCCTGGCTCGAGACTTCGGCATGGTAAAGTTCGACTGGAAAGGCGTCCGGTACCAGTTGTACGACTATGGCCGCGCGGATGGTGGCAGTGAAGAGTGAGCCCGGCCTCGAGCGACGAGGTCTGGCGGCGGTGTCGTCGCATGCGCGAGGCGTGCCAGGAGAGGAGAAATCCCATGTCCATGGACGGTCATCCGGACAGCGGGGAGACGCGCTTTCGTCCTCCCAAGCGATCCCTTCTGAAGCCCGCCATCATCGTGTTCGCAGTGGGCATGCTCGCTGCTGTCTACTTCCTCCTGTTGCACCAGGAACAGCCTTTGCCGGAACCGGTGTCCGCGTTTCTGCGCGAGGAGGGGCCTCCGGCGATCCGGCTCAAGCCCTCGCTCATCGTTCCGGGACCGATGCAGAATCCCCATCCGGCAGAAGACGGCGGTGTGGCCCGCCAGGACGAGGCCATCATCTTCCGCACCGAGGTCCGGGGCAGCGGCTACGTGATGATCGCGCTCGAGGCGCCGGACGGCAGGCTTTCCCACGTCTGGGGCGGACGTCCGGACGACAGGCCCCGCTCCGGCTCACAACTGCTGTACGACCTGGACACGGGCAAGGTTCTCGCCGTCGATCTCGGCCCGCACAGCGGCACGACGGTGACCTTCGTGGCCGCCCTTTCCTCGGCACCGTGGGACCCGTTCCCCCGCTCCGGAATCCCCCGCGTTCCACGAACCTACCCGAACCCGGAAGGGGAAGGCACTTCGCCACGAGCGGAACTTCTCGCCTGGGACAGGTTCACCGTGAACGTCGTGGAAAAGTTGCCCGCTTCGACCCCGGCGGCAAAGTGACCGGAAACCAGCCCGGCCATCCTGGAGGGTCACATCTTGCACTTCCGCAGACATTCCTTGCGGAACTTGCGGGCGTTCTTTATGCAGTCGTTGTACCAGGCCTTGCGGTCCGGGTTCTTGGCGATCCCTTCGGCGCAGTACCTGACGGTTGCCTCGTATTGCCGGTTGCAGTTGACGACGCACTTGTTCTCACCCTCGACGGACCAAGGCAGAAGACAGGTGCCAAGAAGCACCCATCCCAGGGTGGCGGCGCGCCGAAAGGTCATGATGCGGCTCCTGCGTGCGGGGATCATGAGCGGGCGAGGACGGTTCCACCACGTAGTGTAGCACAAGTGTTGAGGAATAGCGTGTTGAACAGCCAACTCCCATGGTTTGGAATACGCCGAGGCACGGAGGGGATCGCCCGATGACAGGTGGCGACAGGAGAACGCGACGACGAACCGCGAACGGCGCTGGCGGCGATTCTACCGGCACGCTTCGAACGCATGCCCCGGCCAACGCACGCCGGCCGCGCACGCCGCTGGCGACCGTTGGGGGCAAGACACGCGTCAGGCCTCCCGGAGCAGCTTGGCTGGCTGAGATCCTCGTAGATATCGAGCACGAGCCGGCGGACGCGCTCACCCACGGGTTCCATGCCTACCCCGCACGCATGCACCCCGCCGTGCCGCGCCGCATCCTCGAGCGATTCGCTTCGCCCGGCGCCGTCGTCCTGGACCCCTTCGCCGGGGCAGGGACCGTCCTCGTGGAGTGCATGGTCCGCGGGTGCGCCGCGATGGGCACCGACGTGAACCCGGTCGCGCTGCGGATTGCATCGGCGCGAACCACGGTTTGGCCGTCGCCGAGGATCGGCCGGTTCGTGACCATGGCGCAGGAGATCAGCGACGCCGCATTCCAGGACGCACGGAAAAGAGTCTCCCGGCCCTTGTCTCCCGCCGCGCGGCGCCACCGTGACTGGTTCGCCCCTCATGTCCTCCAGGAGTTGATGGCGCTGGATGCCCGCATTCGACTCGTCTCCGGCCGGCAGGAAAGGGCACTCGCCATGCTGCTCCTCTCCGCCATTCTCGTCAAGGTGTCCTTTCGGCAGTCAGAAACCGTGGAGGCCAGGATCGAAAAGCGGATCGGGCGGGGCACGACCTCCAGGCTGTTCGGCAGGAAGGCGGTCGAACTCGGCGAACGGCTCCGCGCGCTTGCCGCAGCGGTGCCGCCAGGTACGCCTCCCTCTCGCATCGGTGCGGGGGACGCTCGAGAACTCCGCGTCGCCGACGCATCGATCGACCTCGTCATCACCTCACCCCCCTACGCCGGAACGTATGACTACTCGAGGTTGCAGGCTCTCCGCCTCGCCTGGCTCGACGAGTCCCCTGACTTCATGAAGGATCACGAAATCGGGGCGAGACACGGGAGAGGCGGCGTCAAGGCATGGGCCCGGGACGAGGCTCGAGTCGTGCGCGAGATGGCCCGGGTGCTCAAGCCAGGAGGAAGGGCCTTCCTGGTCGCAGGTGACGGCGTGCTCGAGGGAAAACCCTTCCGCGAGGACAGGGGGCTGGCTCGTGTTGCTGGTCCAGCGGGACTGATCGTCGAGGCCGTCGCGAGCCAGGCCCGGCCCCACATCAACCATCGTGTCGAGCGCGTGTTCCGTGGCGCACCGCGCTTCGAGCACCTGGTCGTCTTGAAGAAGCAGGAGAAACCGTGAAACATGACCATTCCCGGGACACGGACATGCCCACCCGGTCGTGGCCGGCGTCCCCAACCGGTTCGTTGCGCGACGATTCCACCGTGGTAGATGTCCTGAAGCGCATGGTCGCCACGTTCACGACCGAGCGGGACTGGGACCGCTTCCACACCCCCAAGAACCTGGCCATCGCCCTCGCGGTCGAGGCCGGGGAGTTGCTGCAACTGTACCTGTGGGTGGATGACCGGATCGAGGGGGGCAGGCCGGCACCTGGCACCGCGGACGTGGAGGCGGAAATCGCGGACATCGCGATCTGCCTCCTGAACCTGTGCAACACCAACGAGATCGATCTGGCCGCCGCGATCGAGCGGAAGCTGGCAGCCATCGGCGCCAAGTATCCGGTCGAGAGGGTGAAGGGTTCCGCTCTGAAGTACAACGAGTACACGCGGGACCAACCAGTCGGGTCCCCTGCTACACGTCCATGCGCGGCCGGCATTCCCGGCACGGGCAGTGAAGCCGGAGATGGGAAAACGAGTAGTACCCCGTGTCGTGACCGTCCCGCCAGGTGATGTGGAGCGCGTAGTGGCCGGTCTCGTGGATGGACTTGATCTCTGTGGCCCCCGGTGGCAGGGGGGCCGGATCCTGGGGGACTCCGGAACGGCCGCCCTGGGCGCTGCACACCGCACACGGGCAAATGCGCCGGAGAACTTCGAGGTCGTATTCCGACTCGTGCCCGTCTTCCCAGAGAATGCGGAGAGGTGCCGTCGGCCCGTCGAGTTCAATCTCTCGTGGTTCGGTTTCCGGATTCATGCCGTGCTCCCTCGTGCTCCATGAACCTGTAGGATGTCAACGAGTCCGTGCCGGGAGCGCCTTGCTTGCCGGCCTGCTCTCCAGGTTATCATCGACCAGGGCCGGCTTCAAGCAAGCTTGCATGGCACACGTCGCACCACCCGCCGGTGCGCTTTACACCAGGGTGCCCGCGTGATATGTTCCTCGAGCGTATTCGACGCGTGCCGTGGTCCGATCGGCGGACTGGGTCTCCGATATGTGCCTGCGTGACATGTTCCTCGAGCGAATGCGACGGGGTCCGGATGACCAGACGCCGCTCGCGGGATGCAGCACGCCGTGCAGGGGAAGGCCGTCGAGGGTCGACACCATGCATGTTGGGAAGGAGCGATGAGATGAGGCCCTTCGCGATGGCGATTGTCCTTGGAGTCTGTTCGGTGGGTTGCGCCCCGAGTGCGTCGGACCTGGTCGGCCGCTACACGGTAGGCGTTTCGGAGACCATCGACGCCTGTTCCGGGGGATCTCCGCGACCGACCGCCTTGCTGGACATCACCGAGGTCGCCATCAGCGAACGGACGAATGAATATGTCTACGTCGAGTTGGGGCCTTGCGGTTTCGTCGCTACCGTGACGGACAAGTTTCGATTCGAGGCCGAGGATGCGAGTTGCCATGTCGAGTACGAGAGTCCCGGGATAACCATCACCTTCTCCGCCACCGGCGTCCTCGAGGACCGGGTGCTCGATCTCACCTTGACAGGAACGTACCAGACGACCCAGTACGGCTACCCCGTGGAATGTGACTATTCGTTCCACGCCTCCGGGTGAACCGGGAGCCGGGGAGTGCTGTCGTCCCAGAGAGTGTACAGAAGCCAAGGCGCTCGACAGAAGAGCCGTCGCAGGGTCCTCGCACAGGATGTCACATGGCCTGCAGGAGGATCGCCGGGATGGTTTCCCATTGGCCGTAGCGCCCTCTCATGCTACCATTTCGCCAGGATTAATATGGAAATATAGAAGTGGCGGTTCTGTTATGCAAGGTTATATCCATCGCGCCCTGCACGCCACAGTCGTCCGCAGACTGAAAAGCACGCCCGCCGTGGCCATCCTGGGACCAAGACAATGCGGGAAATCGACTCTGGCAAGCATGGTTACGGCAGGGTTCGGCGGCGCGGTCCATTTGGACCTCGAGCGTCCATCGGACCTGGCCAGGCTCACCGACCCTGAAGCGTTCTTCGAGGCAAACAGGGGAAGGCTCATCTGTCTGGACGAGATTCAACGGGTCCCGGAACTATTCCCTGTCATGCGCGCGGTGGTCGATGCCAATGCCACCGTTGCCCAGTTCCTCATTCTGGGCAGCGCATCGCGGGAACTGATCGGGCAGAGCAGTGAGAGTCTGGCCGG
This sequence comes from Myxococcota bacterium, assembly GCA_024278455.1. GTDB lineage: Bacteria > Myxococcota_A > UBA796 > JAJRTE01 > JAJRTE01 > JAJRTE01. The sequence goes on along the minus strand of JAJRTE010000185.1, from coordinate 31,171 downwards.
TAGAATCACCTATCTCGAGCTGTCGCCGTTTCTGGTGGACGAAATCCTCACGGACCCGAAAGAGGGATTGCGGCAGTATTGGCTTCGGGGCGGCTATCCGAGGAGCTACCTGGCCGGCGATGACGAACAGAGCTACGAGTGGCGCCTGGATTTCATTCGCACCTTTCTCGAGCGGGACCTTGCCCAGCTTGGGATTGTCCCCCGGGGACGGCGGATGGAGCGGTTCTGGCAGATGTCCGCCCACTCCCATGGCCAGCTTCTGAATGCTTCGAAATTGGGCGGATCTCTTGGCGTCAGTTATCAAACGATACGTTCGTATTGTTAAATCCTCGAGAAGACCTTCGTCATGCGGTTGCTTCCCCCGTTCGAAGTGAATCTCAAGAAGCGCCTCGTCAAATCGCCCAAAATGTATCTGCGCGACACGGGCCTTCTCCACGCACTGCTGCGCATCGACACACAGAACGAGTTGTTCGGGCATCCGGTGTATGGTGCGTCCTGGGAGGGGCTTGTGATCGAGCACATCATGGCGCGGTTCCCGCACTGGACGGCTGGGTTCTACCGGACCCATGCAGGTGCCGAGATCGACTTGGTCCTGGAGAAAGGTCGCCGGCGTGTGGCCATCGAATGCAAGGCATCGACGTCTCCGACGGTTTCTCGAGGATTCTGGCAGGCCCTGGAGGACCTCGAGATAGAGGAGGCCTTCATCGTTGCGCCCGTGCAAGACAGCTACCCCATCCGGAAGGGCGTCGAGGTGATGCCGTTGACAGAGGTGTTGCGGACCCTGGGGGCTGGTGGCGGCCTCGTCCCGGAGAGTGCGTAGAAGCGCACGCCTGGCCGAGTCCCGGACGTGGTGACGTGAAAAGAGCGTAACCTGGCGAATTCAAAGGATTCATGTTCCAGACTTCGTCGAAGTTGGGCCAGATAGCGGCCCGACAGCCTCTTCAGAGCAGGCGTCAGGAAAATGACCGGGCTGGAGCCCCCTCACGACAGGTAGCCGAGATCCTCGAGGCGTCGCATGACCGACCGTTCGCCCACGTCCTCCTCGGCGGTATCCCGTCCCATCTCGTTCGGTCGCCGGACCGCCGGGCGAGTGCCGTGGCGCACGGGGCGTTCGGCAAGCACGGAGGGATGGAAGAGCGACGTGATCACCTTCCCGTCCAGGTCCGGGGGAATCGGAAGCCCAAGGTGATAGAGCAAGGTGGGCAGGAGATCCCAGATGGGGACGGGGTGCGCCAGCGCCCCCGGGCGAATCTCCGGTCCTCGAGCCACCAGGATGCCGTCGGGCGTGTGGGTCCCGGATTCCCATGCCATGCCGGTCGCCAGGAACGACGCCCCAATCCTTCTGACATCGCGTGCCGTTGCGAGTCTCCCGGTTCGCCAGGACGTGTCCGGGGACCGGAACCGGTAGACCAGGTCGGGCGCTGCAACCATCCGTTGCCCGGTGTACTTCTCTTCTCGAAACAGGACTTCGGCGTGAATGGGTTCACCTGTGCGCGGATCACGTACCCTGGCGAGCCGTTTTCTCAGTTCGGCGCGCACGTCGTCATGGCGCGAAAGGGGGACGATCCCCCGCGGCTCCCTTCCTTGTACGTTGACCTGCACCCCGTGCGGCGTGGGCGCGAACGCCATGGTCCGGGACCAGTCGATGCGAGCCTCGAGAGGTCCGAAGGTATCGCCCGCCAGGTCCTCGAGCTGCCTGGCAACGTTCTGGGCGAAGTCGCGAACCGCTTGTGGCCGCCCGTTCGCCTTCGTCCCGTCATCACCGTTGCGTGCTCGCCGGCAGGCGGCCCGGAGCAGGCGCCGAACGTGCATGCCGGGCGCGCTTTCAGCCTTCCGGTGGAGGTAGCCGTGGGCTTCGAGCCAATCGTTGACGTAGAACGTCTTCCTGTGTGGCCCGAACCCATGATCGCTCACGAGGTACACGTGGGTGTTGGCCGGGACCTGCTCGAGGATGCGGCCGATCTCCTGGTCGAGCACCTGGTAGAAGCTGATGGCACCGTGTGCCTCTCCGGAAGTCGGCTCGAATGGGTCGAGAAGGTGCCAGAAGGCGTGCTGGATACGGTCGGGACCTGTGAACACGACCACCGCGGCCCGCCAGGAGTACTGCGCCAGGCAGTGGCGAATGGCCCGACCTCGAGCACGAGTCGTCGCGATCAGCGCTTCGAGGAAGGCGTGGAATCCCTGGCGCCGGTAGTGCCGGGGGACCACGTCTTGGTGGTATTCCATCGATTCGAGCTTTTCGCGCAGCTCCGAAGGATGCGTCCGGTCGGTCGCTCCGGCCGGGGTCAGCAAGCCCGAGACGCAGAACGAGGTGTCCCTCGAGGGGGGATAGGTGAGAGGCAGGTTGAGCGTGCCCGCGGGCAAGCCTTCTCGAGCGAGGATTTCCCACAGCGCCAGGTCCTCCCGGGCGCGCGCATCGAGCAATCGGCGGCGGTAGGTCCCGGGAATGGGCGTGCTCCAGTCGAGAATCCCGTGCGTATCTGGCCGCTTGCCCGTGGCGAGCGAGGTCCAGGCAGGACCGGTCACGCAAGGGTCGGTGGACAGGAGCGTGCCGTGAGCGCCCTCGGCCAGCATGGTCTCGAGGATTGGCAGATATCCTCGAGCCGCCATCGGCTGGAGAACACGGAAGGTGGCCCCGTCGAGGCCGATGACGAGCACGCGTGGTCCGTCACCGCGACCGGCAAGTCGGTTCTTCATCGGCACGGTTCACCTGGTGCCCGCGTAAGCCTCGAGCGCCCACGCGATGGTGCGGTCCAGCCCCTCGTCGATGGTGACTCGAGGCGCATGGTCGAGTTCTTCGATGGCTCGAGTCAGGTCCACGCGCTTGTGCTGCGTGGTGAAAGGCTCGCCGGCTTCGTAGACCACCAGCCGGTCACTCTTGCCGAGTTTCTCGAGGATTCTGTCCGACAGGGTCTTGATGTCCTGCTGAGAGGCTCCACCGACGTTGTAGACGGAGCCGGGTCGAAAGCGTTCGGGAATGTGGGCGAGCGTGCGGGTCACGTCGTCGATGTAGGTGAACGAGCGTGAGTGGTCGAGGAAGACGGTGTAGGGCTGGTCATGGATGGCGCACCAGATGAACCGTGCGATAACGCCTCGATTGGGGGCGAAGTATTCTCCGGGGCCATAGACGTTGAACAGGCGGACGACGACGGATTCCGTGCCGAACATCTGCCGCGAGTTTCGCAGTTGCATCTCCGCGACCCACTTGGTCATCGCGTAGTCGTTGAGGAGATGGATGGGCACCTGCTCCGGGACGTCCTCCCCCATGGTCCCCTGGTAGTCGCCGTAGATTTCGGAACTCGAGACGAAGATCAGGCGAAACCCGAGCCGTTCCTGGAGGCGGACAAGGTGCTTGGTGCCGATGACGTTGGTGGACCACAGCGCTTCGTAGTGTTCCTCGCCGTTCCAGCGGCCCGTCTCGGCGGCGAGATGAAAAACGACGGCGAATTTTCCAGTCTCCAGCACGTGCTCCATGGATCGGAACGATCGCGTATCGGCCCGGAGGTGCCTGGGATCCGCATGGGATAGCAGGTCGAGCGACCAGGCGTCATGGCCATTCTCCCGAAGGCGCCGCACCAATGCGTGTCCGATGAACCCCCTTCCTCCTGTTACGAGTATCTTCATGGTCCCTTTTCAGAAGGTGAGCTTGAGGTTGGCACGAATCGACCTCGGCGCCTGGCGTGCCATGGTCGAGCCGAACAAGGAATAGACGGTTTCTCCGTCGTCGTCACGGTAATAGTATCGGCCGTCCTGGTCCACTTCCCACGTCTTGCCGGGATCGAAGTTCTCGTAGTAGTAGATCGGCGTCCGGCTGTCGAGGACGTTGAATACCACGATCTCGGCGAGGACGTCGAGGTTTTTGCCGGCAGAGAGGTGCTGGGCGATTCGCGCATCGAGGGTGTGGACCGGGGGCATGAACCGCGTGCCACGCCCCTCGGGGAAGATGCTGTGGCTTCCGTACAGGGGCTGTAGACCCCGCCGTTGCCAGGCATGACCGGAGTCGAAGGCGTAGGTGACGCCCAGTTCCGTGTTGGACGGCAGGAGGTAGGAAGCCGACAACTTGGCGACGACGAACGAATGGTAGGGCAGGTAGCCATACCAGCCGGCCGTGTTCGCGGGGTAGGTTTCCCCGAAGGCCTCGTACTGGGCGTAGCCCATGCCGGCGAAGTCGATGCCGAAGTAGTCGTTGGCCAGCCTGGCGTAGGGGTCGGCAATGTCGTCCATGTAGATACCCACCTCGTTCCCGTTTCCACCGCTCGATTCGTCCGACCCGGTTTCGAAGGAGCCCGGATTGGTTCCCTTGGCGCTCGAGAAAGTGACCGAGCCCAGAAATTGCCAGTTGTCGGCGAATCGGCGCTTTGCTGTCAGTTCGATACCCCAATAGTCCCGGTGCTTGTCCCCGGGGTTGCGGATTTCCCACAAGTTGCCGTCCACGTTGACGTCTTCCGGAAGGTTGCGCGTCGTGCTGACAATGCCTTTCAGGCCGACGGTGATGACGTCGGTTATGGCCCTGGTGTAGCCCAGGGTGAACTTGTCCATGAAGTAGGGCTTGAGGTCGTCGGCGTAGGTCGAGGGATCCAGTACCGGGTCCTGGGTGAAGCACCCGGTGTCGTAGTCCCCGTCGTCCGGATTGTACTGGCACAGGGTGAAGTAGTTGGGGCTCAGGGTATCGGCCCACTGCACGAACCCCAGCCCGTTGATATCATAGTAGCGCCCCGCGTTGACCGAGACCAGGTGTCGCGCTTCGCCGGTGATGTCCCAGGCCAGTCCAAAGCGGGGGGCGAAGCTCCATTCGGATACCGTCTTGAACCCGGCGTTCTGCAACAGCGTCTCCCCTTCTGCGCGCACCCCCAGGTTCAGCGTGAGGTTCATCGCGGGTTGCCACTGATCCTGCAGGAAAAAGACCGAATTGATCCCCTGGTGCCCTATCGGGCCGACGTTGTAGTGCTCCACGCGGATATAGGGCTGGCCGTCGTCGAGGATGTACTCGTAGGCCGGCGCCTCCGGCGTCCCGACCCCCCCGGTGTAGACGAATTCATCTTCGTTGGCGTACTGGTGGTACTCGTACCCCCCCTTGAACATGTGCTGGCCGGCAAGATCGGCAACGAAACGGGTCAGGTGGAAGGCGAAACCTTGCCGTTCCCGGGCCGTCGAGTAGAGGTAGGCCGTGTTGCCCCAGTGATAACCGGTCGCCACGTCGGAGTAGGCCGGCGACAGGACACTGCTCGCCCTCGTCTCCTCGTAGTACTCGTTGACAGACCGGTTGGCCTTGACCTCGAGCACCACCGACGGAGAAAGCACACTCTTCAGGTTCAGGTTGAGGTGCACCAGGTCATCGTAGGCTCGAACAGTGGCCTCTTCCGCGACCGTCGCCCCCGCCCCGGCGTTGTCGATGAGCGTGCCTTGCTTCTGAACCGTGAAGTTGATGAGCGTGTTGCCGTTTTCGATGGGACTGTAGGTTATCCGCCCGAGAAACATGTAGTTATAGTCCAGCGCCGATACCACGTCACTCCCTTCCGGCTGACGCCATCCGTTCCGATAATCGAACACGCCGAAAAACCAAAGCTTGTCCTCGACAATGGGTCCGCCCAGGGTGATCGTCGGCGACTGGTAGGCAAATCGCCGCTTGGTGGTGGTCTCGTTCAGGATTTCGTAGGTGCCCGTGCTCAGGTGGCGGCTGTAGTAGTAGGCCAGCGACCCGTGCACCTCGTTCGTTCCACTCTTCAGCAGCACGTTGGTGATCATGCCGGTGAAGCCGCCGAATTCCGCCGGCGCACCATCCGTGAACACGTTGACCTCCTGGAGCGCGTCGAACGGCAAGGAGAGCCCCAACGTCTTGCTCAACGGGTCCCGGATGGAAAAGCCTTCCAGGAGGTAGTTGTTGCCATAACTCCCCTCGCCCCGCACGCTGGGGTTGGCTGACGACGGACCCCCGGCGGAATAGTCCGTGCTCGTCACCCCGGGAAGCGTGCTGAGTATCCCCACCAGGCTGCGCCCCATCGGAAGGCGATCGAGGTACTATTCGCCGACGTTCTCCCCAATGGCTGACTGCGTATTGTCGATCGGCGGTATGCTCTCCACGATTTCGATCACTTCCGCGGAATAGGTAAGCAGCTCGAGCTGCGCGGGGGGGAGGGTGGTGGTCTGGTCCAGGCGGACGTAGGCATCGAACCCCTTGGTCTGGTACCCTTCCTTTTCGAACGTGACCCGGTACTGACCCGGCGGTAGAACCGGAAACCAGTAGTTCCCCCTCGAGTTCGTGAACTGCGAACGGCCTCCCGGAAGCGCCTCGCCACGGATGCTGACCAGAACGCCTTCCAGGGGCGTCTGGTTGGACGCGTCGACAACCGTTCCGCGAAGCGTGCCCGTCTCGGCGCCTTCCGCAGGCAGACTCAACCAGGCGAAAACGGAGAGGACCACGAGGAAAGTCAGTCGCTTGGTCATTTCGGACTCCGGACCGGGTTGTCGATTGGTGCCCGTTCGTTGACGCAGCGGGCAGCCTACAGCGTACATTGTGCCAGGGTGTAGTAGAAATAGAGGCCGATCGACGTGTACGTGTTGGCCAGGATGGAAACCTGGCCCGCGGCCCCGTCCACCACGGCGATGTCCGCATATCCGTCTCCGTCGAGGTCGTGGGCGAGAATGCCGTCTATCCCTGTCGCGACAAGGGTCGAGGACAGGGTGGTGAACTGCGCCGGGAGATGGTTCGTGATGATGGATACGTTCCCTGCGTCGTCACCTACCAGGATGTCAGGCGCCGCGTCGGCGTTTGCCAGGGCGAGTGTGACCTGCACGGCCGTCATGTCCAGGGCCAGGGTCGCGCTCGAACTCAGCGGACCCGAATCGCCCTCGTAGAACACGACGATTCTCCCGGACTCCCTGTCCAGCGCAACGATGTCCACGGTTCCATCGCCGGTGATATCCACCACTCGAGGTGGCTGCAATCCCCCTGACGAGGTGTCGCGGAACGTGGCGATCGGACCAGTCACGGTTTCGCTGTCCAACGTCTGGGGCAGGACATCGGCGAAGATCCCGGTTCCGTCGTTGTACCAGATAGAAAGCACGGCCTCGTCGGGACGGGCGACGACGATGTCCGCGGCCTGGTTCGCGTCCAGGTTTCCGACGGCGACATCCATCGGGGCGTCTCCTTCGATGAACGGCGCGGATACCGCAAACGACCTTGGGGACTGGGTGTCCTGTAGAATGGTGGTGACGACATACTTGCCGTCGCTGTCGCCGCCGCCGGCGACGACATCCATCAGTGCATCCTGGTCCAGGTCGGCCAACGCCAGGCTGGATGGCTCGAACGGGAGGTCCACGGCGACTCGCGCCGCGGCTTGGCCCGAAACCGGGTCCACGTCGAAGAGGAAGACGAGTTTGCCTGCTCCGGTGCCCTCTCCCGCGGAATGCGCGGTCACCCAGTCCGCCGCCGACTCGCCGGTATCCCCGTCGAAATCGGCGACCTCGACAAGCGTGGGGGCAGTGGTTTCTCCCGTGTCCACGGTCGCCAGGACGTCGAACGAGGGGCCTCCCAGGATGGTCACGGCGGCGTCGTCAGTGGCTGTGAGTATATCCGAGTACCCATCTGCGTCGATATCGCCGAGCGTGGAGGCGGAGATGGTTCGATCGAGGCCTATCTGCTGCACGACGTCGAAGAAGCCCTTGATACGTGTGCCGTAGCGTGGATTCCAGTAGTAGTCCAGGGTCCAGTCGACGAGCGTGAGGGCCCTGGATATCTCGCTTCGCCGGCCATCGGGAAGGGTCACGACGACGTCGACCTCGACCGCCGGGAGTTGGAGCGGGCAATAGGAGTAGGTGGTGGGCCTGCCGTCATCGTCGTGGGAATCTGAAGGGTAGAAGCATCCGAGTCCGTAGTCCGGCACCAGGAGCGAAAGGTGCTCCTCTTCCAGGGTGGTATCCGGGGAGAGAAACCAGGTGCAGTAGTCGAGCAAGTCGTACCAGGAGGCATAGTCGAGTACCGTGTCATCGCCGGAACCAGGTGGAATCACGGGTGTTTCGTCGTTCGGCCCCACGTAGGCCAGGCGGTTGCCATCGGCATCGCAATAGGGTCCGGTGGAACTACCGTCCCACAGTTCGGGCTGCGGGGTGCCATCATCTCCGGTGCCGCATGCATACAGGCCGGGCGTGTAGGATTCGGACAGGGTGACGAACTCCTGGTACGGATAGATTGGATGAGGCACGAGGCCCGCCACATCGGGCAGCGTCCCCCTCATGGTGTAGCCATCCAGGACCTCGATCTGCTCGATGGGTGCGGACACGGGGGTGCCGTCCGTTCCTTTCCAGGCGAGGACCGCCGTGGCGCCCGGCTCGAACCCTTGGCCATAGATGTACACCTGGGCCTGCTCGTCGTCGTAGACCAGTGGGGGGTAGACGGACACAGCCTCGAAACGGTCACAGCCGGCGGCGACCAGTCCCGGAAGCACCAGCCACCCAAGTGCGCGGAACGAGCGGAATGGCTCTGCGGAGGGCCTGGAACCAGGCGCCGGTCGCATCTCGGGACGGTGTGTGCAGGAACACGCCTTCATGGTGCCTCCTCGAGTTGTTGTGCATTGGACACGGGGCGCGCCAAGGGCGGAGAAGGCGTCGCCCTGCTCGAGTCGTTCGTGGTCTCGACCTGGAGGAACGCCGAAATGCTCGGGGCCAACGCCACCGTGCGCCCACCGGCCGTGTGGATGGCATCGAGCATGCGCACGACCTCGCCGTAGGGCAGGTCATCCTTGGCGTCGAACACGACCACCGGATCCGGCTGGCCGGCGAGCGCCGCGCGCAGGGGGGCTTCCAGCGACCGCAGCTCGATGGGGGCGCCGTTGAGCAGGGTTTCCTCCCCGGAGACATGGAGCACGACTTGACCTGGTGGAAGCTCGGCCTCCGCGGCCTCGAGCGCGACCGGGGCCAATGTCACGGGAAGTTCGTAGCCTCGAGTCGGCATGAGCGCGAAAAACAGAACGGCCGCGATGAGGAGCGCGCCGGACAACGCGGGCAGAGCGAGTGCCGCCTGGAACCTCTCCGGTACGAATGTCGTCCGCTCGGAAACACCTGCTCGAGGCGACAGGAGAGGACGTACTGGTCTACCTGGCATGGTTCACCTCGAGTCTCACGTCATGGATGCCGGCCCGGTGGGCCAGTTCGACGATCGATCGGATCGTCCGGTAGGGCAGCGTGCTGGCTGCCCGGATCCGAAGGACGGGCTGGGGCGATAAGTCCGCGACGTGCGACAGGGCCTGCGGAAGGTCGCCTGGTTCGACACGCCGCCCATCCAGGCCATGCCTGCCGGCGCTGTCGATGGACAGCACCGTCGAAAAGGCCGCATCGATGGCGCGGGCATGGGCCGCCGGCGGCAGTGCGTCTCGAGGACCCCGTTCTGCGAGAGGAATGGCCAGCATGAACAGGGCCAGCAAGACCACCGAGGTCAACAGCAGGAACGGTGACGGGATCGATGGACGGAGCGCCGTCGCGAACGGGGAACCCCGTCTAGATGTTCGTGTTCGTTTGCCCACGAGCGACTCCGATCTGGCGGAGGCAATAGTCGATGATCTCCGCGGCCGAGTTGTTCATCTGGATCTCGAGCCTTTCGATCCGGTCCACGAGCGTGTTGAAAGCCCAGATCGTGGGAACGGCGACCAGTACCCCCATGGCGGTGAACAGGAGGGCCTGCGCGACCCCCGCGAAGATGGGGGCATAGCCCGCAGCCTCGGTGGTGGCCAACCCCTTGAACGAGTGCGCAATACCGACCAGGGTCCCGAAAAGGCCCACGTAGGGCGCGGTCGAGCCGATGGTGGCCAGCAACGAAAGCCCCCGGCGCATGCTCAACGCCTCGGCGAACATCGCGCGGTCGAGTGCACGCTGGAGCAGGTCCGCGGGGTCGATGCGTCTCGAAAGCATGCGCAGCCCCTCGAATTCTCGCAGTCCCATCGAAATCAACCTGGACAGGTAGCTGTACTGGTATGCCCGGTCCGCTGCCTTGTCGAGGGTTTCCTGGTAGCGTTGATCCTTGAGCAGGTCCGCGACAACGATGGCGAACTGGTGGGACTGCCTCGCCATGCGATAGAACGTGAACCACCTCTCCGCCGCGATGTACAAGGCCACCAGGGCCATCAGGGCGAGCAGAAGGAAAACGGCCTTGGAGACCATTCCCATCGAGACCAACAGGCTGGACACTGTGAATGACATGTGCCTCGAACTCCCTATCTGGTTCTGAAATCGAACGTTTGCAAATAGTCAGCGCGAACGGGCTTGCCGTTCACGAGCCCGGGCTCGAACCTCATCTGCCTGGCCGCTTTCAGTGCCGCCTGGTTGAAAAGCGGGCTGGTCGAATGCTCGATCTTCACGTTCTCGACCGACCCATCGGTTGCCACGGTTATCCTGATCGTGACGCGCCCACCTATGCCCTGGCTCCGGGCGATCGGCGGGTAGAGAGGTTCGACTCTCCGAACGACTCGAGGCTCCCGTGTCTCCCCGAGTGCAGGCGGTGGCGTGGGCGGGCGGGGGGTGATCTGGACGATCGGCTTCGACGTGGGGCGCGGCTGTTCCGCCACGGCCGGCCGGCTGCCGATGTCCGGCGACACGGCTCCTGCCGGGGCAGCCGGTTTCGGCGGAGTCACCCCGCGCACGCCGCCCGCTCGCGACACGGTTGTGCTCGCCCCCCCTGCAGCCGCGTCAGGCGTGTCCCGATATTCGGAATGCCTCCGCCCCGTCTCCGGTGAAGTCGGGGGCGCAACCTGCTCCGGCCTCGGCAATGCTCTCGCGACCGCCGGCGCCTCCCCTCCCCCGTCGGACCGCTCGTGGCTCGCAGGCGTTCCCGCACCGGGGTCCTCCTCGCTGGCAGAGGGCTCCGGCAGGGGGGTGATACCCAGGAGCTGCGGGGAGACGTAGGCGACGCGGGTGTTCGGCACGACCCGGGGGGAAGCATGCGGTCGGGGCGGCAGGGCGAACTCGAGAAGGTACCCGAGCAGAAGGACGGCCACGAGAGCAAAGAGCAACGCCAGGGGTTGGAAACCGGAACCCCGGGGATGTGGTGTCTGGGTCGTGGTCGTCATACCCCTACCGTCTCGTGGTTGCTGCCAGGCAGCTTCTGTCATGACGTTCCTGCTGGCCAGGTTCGACCGGCCACGACAGGTGGCGACACGGGGAGAAGCGCCGTGCCCGAAACGACATGGTTTTTCCGCGATTTCATATTACTCCGACCCTACCACCGCGGCAAACATTTTCGGTAGTCTGTCCGTCTTGGCGTGGACATCGGCAATGTGTGCTGGTACCGTAGGATGGGGCCGCGGGAACGCACGGGGGGCTCGATGTGGTCTTCCAGGTCCCGAGCGGCACAAGGGTGGGCCGCAACGCATAACGCTGCCAGATGGAGGGGACGAGTGAACCGAGGATACGCCCTGGAAGACGTCGTTGGCGCGGAGCTGACCCTGGACGATGGCACGACCTACCGGGTCCGGACGCGCATCGCCACCCTGGATCGTGGTGTGGCCGACACGGTCGGAAGTGCGGCCGGACATACGATGCGGCCCGGTCACCTGCTCTTGTTGGCCGACCACCACACCTTTCCGCTCGCCGGCGACACGGTAGTATCAGCCCTGCGAAACGCCGCGTTCGACGTCCATCGACTGCTTCTCGATGACGCGCACGATGGCAGGGTGGAAGCGGACGACAGCACATTGAAGGTCGTGGAAGGGGCACTCGGCGCCTTACCGGAGCCTCGAGCCGGCGTGGTCGCCCTGGGGTCCGGCACGCTCAACGACCTGGCGAAGCTGTCCGCCTTTCGCGCGGGACTCCCCTATGGCGTGGTGGCCACCGCCGCATCGATGAACGGCTACACGTCGGCCATCGCCGCCATCCTCTCGGAGGGGGTCAAGCGCACGATCCCGTGCGCGGGACCCCGTTTCGTCGTGGCGGACCTGGACATCATCGCCGCGGCTCCCATCGAGATGACACGGGCCGGATTCGGCGACCTCATGAGCAAACCGGTCTCGAGCGGCGATTGGCTGTTGTCCCACCTGCTCCTTGGCGAGCCGTTCCATCGCCTCCCGGTAGCCTTGGTGGAGAGCGCATTCAGCAAGGTGCAGTCCAGGGCGAGGGGCGTGGGAAGCGGTGACCCGGAAGCGGTGGGCTGCCTGATGGAAGCGTTGCTGCTGTCGGGCATATCCATGGCGTCCGCCGGCTCGTCGGCGCCAGCCTCCGGCGGGGAGCACCTCATCAGCCACCTGTGGGACATGACTGCCTGGTATCGTGGCCGTACCGTCGGACTGCATGGCGCCCAGGTGGGGGTCGCCACGCTGATCACGGCGACCCTCTACCGGTTCCTCGCTGAACTGGACCATCGGGCGATCGATATCGAACGCAGGCTCGCCGCGCTCGAGCCGTTCGGTGCCTATTCGCGGCGTCTCACGTCCTTGCCTGCGGAAATCTACCCGTCAGTCCTCGAGGAATCCCGGGCGAAGCACCCCACGCCGGCGGCGTTGCGCGCTCGCCTGGAATCGACCCGCGAGCGGTGGACGGCGACCTGGGAGAGGCTCGAGGGCAACCTCCAGTCTCCCGAGACGCTCAGGGAGAGCCTGGGCAGCACGGGGGCGCCGACCACTGCGCGCGAACTCGGCATTCCCGAGGAAGAACTGCGCGAGGCGTACCGGATTGCGCGTGACATCCGGAGGAGGTACACCGTGCTCGATCTGGCCTGGGAAATCGGTGTGTTGGATGCTCTCGAGGCACCCGTTTTGACCCGGAGCGGTGTCCTCGGATGACGGCACCTGCACACTGTTTCTCCGGCACGCCGGGGTGTCTCCCACGGCGGTCCGGACCATGGCGGTGAGCCGCCGTGCGCCTGTATCAATAGTAGAAGTGCGCCCCGATTCCGCTTTCCATGAAGAAACCTGCCTGGAGGTTCGACGTTGACGTTCCGACCGCATCGTCGAAAAGCAGGAACGTGGGACGAAGTTCGAAGTAGAGGTCCACAGGAAGGTCGGGTACGAGCACCGACATGCCGACGAGGCCGAGCATGCCTCCTTCCAGGTGAGCGGTCCCAGCGGAGATCACGCCGAAACGGACACCGGCCCCCACGTAGATCGGGAGGCTGAAGGTATCATCGGGTACGTCGATGGGCTGGAAGTGGCGGGCGTAGGTAACGATGAGCCCGCCGGAATTGACCGCCGGGAGGGAGCCGAGCCGGACCTGCAGCGCCGATGCCGGGCCGGTCCAGAGCTTCAGACTCACGCCGTCCAGGTCTCCCATCGAGACGCCGATACCGGTATTGCCCCCCGCCCGTTCTCCGTGGGAAGGCGCCGTCTCGTCTTGTGCGTGGACTGGACCCATTGCCAGGGAAAGCCAGAGGAACCCCAACACCCCCAGGCGACCGGGGGACATCGTTTCGGACACCATTGCATCCACCTCGCGTTCGAGCCGTCACGCCAGGACCGCACGCCGTCGCGCCACGGCGACCCCCGCTCGGCAGGGACATCGGTCCAACCAGTTCTCGCCGCCTAGAGCCAATGGCCGGGGACCCACACCCATCCAGCACCTCGGCGTTGCCAGTGACCCGGGACGTAGCGATGCCCTGGTCGCACGCGTACCCAGTGGCCGGGAACCCAATCGTAGCGCGCGAGCGCGGGACGCCACGCCCAGTGACCCGGCACCCAGACATACCCTCTCCTCGCTCGAGGAATCGGCTCACGTCGCGGCGGCGGCGGCTGAACCGTCACCACCACCTCGGTCGTGGTGCCTCGAGGCGGGGGCGGGGCTGGCGCAGGGGCAGGGGGCGGCGGCGCCGGAGCCGGTTCCGGAGCCGGCGTAACCACGCAACCCGATACGGACAGAGCAACCAGAACGCCACACAGGAAAAACGTCCTTCTCATCTTCATTCGATCCCTCCCTAGTTTCCTCGCAGGGTTCGAGCAGCGACATCCTAGCACCATCGTCTCTTCATGACAAAGTCTTTGCTGCTCGAGCCTGGACCTTTCCTACTGAGACTGAGCGGCGGCCGATTTATTCGATCGCCATGCTGCGCCACAACGTGGCCGGCAAAAGCCTCTGGGAAGACCCGGCTGCCTGGCAGGCATGCCGGGTATCCGGATTTTCGGATTGAACCTGGACCGAAGAGACACCATACTGGGGCCTGGCTCGTCTCCCACAGGTGTTTGGATGAACCCGAAAACCCGTGACATGGCATTGTTCCTGACACTGCATGCCGTCCTGGCCGTGTCGGGATGTGGGACGGACACCTGGGAACGTCGCCTCGAAGACGCCGTTACGTCGCCTGTCGTCCTGTCGGATGGCCTGGCATTTCATGCGAGCACGTTCTTCGGCGTGACACACTACCTCTCCGCTTCCGACCCGGAGCGGAAGATGGTTGCATGGCAAACGAGACTGCCGGGATGGGACGCATACCAACGGGTCGCGGCGGCCGATGGCGTCGTCGTGGCGGCCAGCCGCGAGTACCTGAGAGCGTTCGCTGCCCCGTCGGGGCGTGGCCTGTGGCGAAAAGACATCGCGTGCCAGGACGTCGAAGCGCTCGACCTGGGCGGCGGCGTCGCCGTTGTGCAACTGCTCGCCGAAGGTGGCGCCCGGGAACTGCTCATGGTCCGCGCCACGGATGGGAACACGATCGAACGGATTCCGATCGAGCCAGATATGCCGGCGTGGCAGGCGGGAGAGGGTGTGTACCTGGGAGACGCCGATGGGCTCCGCGCGTTCGACAGGCAGACCGGGCGGCTGCTGTGGCGCTCGATCCTCGCCGCGCCCCCCCTGAGCCTGGTGCGTGGGGATGGCACGCTGATCGTCGCCTGTCACGACCGCCTGATCGGGGTCGCTCTGCACGATGGCCGGGTCCGCTGGGAACGGCCCACCGACGGCCAGGTCACGTTCAGGGCCCAGGGGAGCCTCGGGTGCTATGCCCAGGGGGCGGAACTCCGGGCCATTGACACCCGGACCGGGACAACGCTCTGGCTGCGCCGGGTTGGCGGGGTGGTCAGACCCCCCATCGTGTCGGAGCGAGGGGTGCTGCTGCACACGGCAGGTGGCATGCTGCTGGCCCTGGACAGAACGGACGGGGGGGTCCTGTGGATGATGAACGCCGGTGCGCCAGGCCTTCTGGAGGCTGCCAGCGAGGGTTTCTACGCCTGGCTCACCCCGGACGCCGTGCGGGTGGTCGATCTCGCCCGCCGGGAAGAACTCGATGCGATCCCCGCGGGCAGCGGGCCGGAGGAAGGCGGATCCGGCGCCGGAATCGTCAGCGGGCCCTGGCTCGATATCTCCGGCGGATGGTTGTGGTTCGTGGACAGGTTCGGGTCTCGCATCGTGCTGCGGGACCTTGGTGGCCGGCCATCGCCTGCCAGCACCGTCCCTGGGACTCCTGTCGCGCCCGCGGTACGGCAGGAGGTGGGAACAACGAACAGCACTGGTGAGGACGCTCGGTAGTGTGTCGCCCGCCGGGTGCATCAAAGGAGGGTTTCGTGTCTTCTGGAACCATTCTGCTCAAGGATTGTGTCGGGAGGATGATCCGCACCGTGACCCGGGTAGGGTTCACGGATTGCGACCCTTATGGCCACGTGGCCTCGGCCCGGTACCTGGAAATGGCCATCAACCACCGCATGAGCGCGGTCACGGAACAACTGGGGTTCGACACGCTGAAGACCGCCGGAGAGACAGGTGTTGCGTTCGTCAACAAGGAGGTCAATCTGAAGTTCAAGGCGCCCGCCCAGTTCGATGACTGGCTGGAGATCGCCTCCTGGATCGACGAAGCCCGGGACTATGAACTCGTGGTCAAGCTGAGGATCGCCAACCGGGACTCGGGCAAGGTGATGTGCCGGGTTACCATCCACACGGTGACGTTCGACATGCGCTCGGGCATGCCGGTCCCCATCCCACGGTCGTTCGATGCCCTCCATGCCGTGGACATCGCGGCTTTGCCATGGGCACCCGGACACCCGAAAGGAACATGAGGAGTACAGAGGCGCGCGGTACAGTTTGCGAGGCACGCGGGCACGTGAGACCCGTGGTACACGCCGAGTTTCCGCTTTCCGAAGCGGCCGGGGCCCACAGGCTGATCGAAGGACGGAAGGTCTTCGGGAAAGTCGTCCTCGTACCGTAGCGGCGGCGTCTTTTCCAGCAAGGCGTGTCACGGGATCGCGGTGGTCCGTCTCGCGCGCCACCGCGCCCATTCGCCAATCCACAGGACGGGCGAAGTTCCGGCGACGATCAGCGCCCACATCCATCCCCGCAGAGGCACGGTTCGGAGCAGGACCCCGCCGAACTGGACGATAACGACCTGGCCGAGGAAGATGAGCAACGCGACAAGCAAGAACCAACGATTGTCCCAAACTCTCGAGAGGGAGGAACGGGTGCGTCCCAGTCCGCGTGCGTTGAACAGGTTCCAGAATTGCAGCAAGACGAAAACGGTGAAGAAGACCGACAACTCCACGTCCGTGGTCCCGTCCTGCCGGATGACCAGGAGCAGCCCGACCATGATCATCAGGAACAGCGCCCCGGTCCCGAAGATGTGCCGGGCCATGCCTCGCGTGATGATGAAGGCGTTCGGATCGCGGGGAAGCCGGTTCATGACCTCGGCGTGTGGCGGCTCCGTGGCCAGCGCCAGCGCGGCCAGTGTGTCCATGATCAGGTTGACCCACAACATCTGGGTCACGGTGAACGGGAACTTGACGCCCAGGAATGGGCCGAGCAACGCTGTCAGGCAGGCCGCGACGTTGATGGTGAGCTGGAACTGGATGAAACGCTGGATGTTCTCGTAGAGCGAGCGGCCCCACGTCACCGCGCTGACGATACTCTGGAACGAGTCGTCGAGGAGGATGATGTCGGCGGCTTCCCGCGCAACCGCCGTCCCGGTCTTGCCCATCGCCAGTCCCACGTCCGCCCGGTTGAGAGCCGGAGCGTCGTTGGTCCCGTCGCCGGTGACCGCGACCACGTGGTTCATCCGCTGCAGCAGCCGGACGGTGCGCATCTTGTCCATCGGGCGGGCTCGAGCCAGAACGCGAAGCCCGGGCAGCCGTTCCATGGCCTCCTCGTCGGAAAGCTGTTCGAATTCTCGTCCGCCCATGAGCTGTGCCGCCCCATCCCCGTCATCCCAGAGTCCGACCTGGCGTGCCACTTCCCGCGCCGTATCCGGATTGTCCCCGGTCACCACCTTCACGTCGATCCCGGCTCGACGGCATGCTCGTATGGCCTCCGGAACCTCGGCACGCACCGGGTCCGTGAGCGCTGCAAACCCGAGCCAGGTGCCTTCTCGAGCCAACGTGTCGAGATCGTCATCGTCATCGTCATCGTCGCCGGCGGGAGCGTCCGGCACGGTTTTGCAGGCGAACCCGAGCGTGCGCATGCCCCGGCGCTGGTACGACAGCAGGGCAGACGTGATCTCCGGCAAGAATCGATCGATCCGCTCCACGCCACCCGGGGTCAACACGGTGCTGCACCGCTCGAGGAGAATCTCCGGGGCACCCTTGACATGCAGGACAGGCTGACCGTCGCCCGCTCCTCGTCCCAACGTGCCCATGAACTTGCGCTCGGTGTTGAACGGCCATTGACGATCGACCCGAAACCGTGACCGGATCTCCTGGTAGTCCACACCGTTCTCGTCCAGCCAGAGCAGGAGAGCACCCTCGGTCGGGTTGCCCGTGACGGTCGCCTCCTGGCCGGGAAGGCGCGAGACCTGCGCCGTCCCATTGACCGCCAGCGCTTCCATCAGCAGGCGCGCCACGTTCGGCGGCAGATCCGGCGAGAGCGTTCCAGCACCCTTGCACAAGGTGGACAACTCGAATACGCGCATGCGGTTCTCGGTCAGCGTACCCGTCTTGTCGCAGCAGATGACCGTCGCCGCGCCGATGGTCTCGCACGCATGCAGCCGCCGGACGAGGTTGTTGGCTCGAGCCATTCTCCGCATGCTGTAGGCAAGGCTCAGCGTGACGCTCATCGCCAGCCCCTCCGGGACAGCCACCACGATGATCGTCACGGAAATCATGAAGAACCGAAGAAACTCATGGGCGGCGTCCGCGGAAATCCACGCATGGGGACGCAAGGGCAACCAGCCGGCCCCCACCGCGGCTCCAAGACCCAACAGCACGACGGCGGCTCCCAGCACGAGCGCAATCGCCCAGACCGCCATGCCACGCCCCTCCAGCCACCGGGGCATGGCTCGGGGTCGCCCCATCACATCGAGCCCGTCGTACACGATGGGACCCCACACCCGCACCAGAGCGACACCCGCGCCTGCCATGCACAACCCCGCCACGTACCACTGGGGCGGGGACATCAGCAACTCCCGGGTCGCGATCCCCCGCACCAGGAGTGCCAGGAAAATCACCGCCGCTACCCCGAACGCAGCAACCCCTATCGCCTGGCTGAGGCGCGCCAGTTGTCGATCCAGGGGGGTCGCCTCCCCGGTGTCCTCGGACGCGGCCCGCGCGGTGACGCCCATCTCCGTGGCATCCCCGACCGCCATGACCTCCACGATGCCGGTGCCCTCCGCCACGAGAGTGCCCCGGAATACCTTGTCCGCGGGATACGCCGATTCTTCCCGCCGCGCCACACTTCCCGATGTCTCGACTTCACCTCCCGGCACGTCCGCCCCGCCCAACGCCGATGACGGCCGCTTCGCCACCGGAACCGACTCCCCCGTCAGCCGGGATTCATCCACCAGCAAGGAGCGCGCCTCGAGTACGCGCGCGTCCGCCACGACCTCCTCCCCGGGCTCGAGCAGGACAACGTCCCCGACAACGACCTCCTTGCGCGGTATGGCACGATACACGCCGTCCCGGACGACCGTGGCAGGAATCTCGTCACTCACCTCGTTCAGGATGTCGAATGCCCGCCGCGCCTTGAATTCGTTCAGGAAGGCCAGCGTCGTCGCCAGGACGACGGCGATGATGATGCCCACACCATCCACCATGTCCCCTTCGATCGCACCAACGCCCGCCGCGAGCGCGGCGGCGATCAGCAGCAGCCGTATCACGGGGTCATCGTATTTCTCGAGGTACAGGCGCCACCAGGGTGTCCGCTTCGCCGGCGTCAGCACGTTGGTTCCGTGCCGTTCTCGGCTCCGCGCAACCTCCTCGGCGGAGAGGCCCTGGGTGGCCCTTGAGATGGTGGGACGGGATGCTTGCGACACGAAGCGTGACTCCTTGTCCTGGACGACTGACCATTTATACCGATTTGGTCAGTTTGTCAAGCCCGGGCGCCAGGCTTGGTCCTGGTTCCGAACCGCAGGCCGAAGTCCCGTCGCCCACAGTTATCGCTTGACCGTCTCCCGGCCACTGTCTATAGTCCCTTGCGCACGGAGAGACGAGGGGTGCTGGATGTGGCCGGGATGGCACGCTGTCTGCCGCGCCGCAGTGGGGGCGGCGGCTTTCTCTCGCGCCTATTCGGGCGTGCCTGGCCCCACCCGGCTCCGGTCCGGGAGCCCTTGACATGTCGTGTAGCCTCAGCGCCGGAGAGACGATCCTGTTGCCCGGTGGACGGAGCGGCCCGGGCAGGGTGGTCATGGGGCTCGGGTGGGACGCCCGGCGGGAGCGGGGCTATCTCGGTTTGTTCGGTGGAGCCAGCGAAATCGACCTGGATGCGTCCTGCGTGCTGCTCGATGCCGCTGGGTCGATTGTCGATGTCGTCTGGTTTCGTCAGCTTCGAAGCAAGGATGGGAGTGTCGTCCATTCGGGGGACAATCGCACCGGGGAGGGCGACGGCGACGACGAGCGGATCGTGGTGGAACTCGAGGCCGTGCCCGGCCACGTCGGTGCGTTGGTGTTTCTCGTGACGAGCTTCAGCGGGGACGATTTCTGCCAGATCGACAATGCATTTTGCCGGCTGGTCGATGCCGGGAGTGGGCGGGAGTTGGCGAGGTTCGAGTTGAGCTGCGGGGGGCGCCACAACGCCCAGGTCATGGCCGAACTCCGCCGCCTGGAAGATGGGTGGTGCATGCGTGCCATTGGCGCGAATGCTCGAGGCGAGACGTTTCGTGACCTTCTTCCGGTGATCCATCGCTGCGTGGCCGTCTGATTCCTCCTGCCGTGGCCCCGGCCGTTCTGTTCGAGGTCCCGCGCCCGCTGTCCGCGCCGGCCAGGATGGCAGCGCCAGACAAGGTTGTCGACGATGAGAAACGAGGCAGGATCCGACAGGGGCGGCGCAACGACCGGTGCGCGGCTGATCGTGTTCGGGGATATCCACGGCGATCTGGACACGCTGGCCCGAAGTCTCGCGGAACGTGGCCTGGTGCGCTACGACGGCGACCTGGAGAGCCTGGTCGTACCGATTCGGAAGCGTCTTTCGGAGTCCTTTTCGCCCGAACTCGAGGCACTGGTGGTCGAGCAGCCGGTACGCACGCGGCTCGTGCTGATCGGGGACCTGGTCGACCGGTTTCCCTACGGCTATCACGTGCTGCAGTTCTTGAGCAAGGTGAGGTGGGAGAGGTTCGATATCGAGCTGATTCGTATCCTGGGCAACCACGACCTGATGAATTTCATGTTCTTCGCCAATCCCTTCGAAGTCCATCAGCTCATGTCGGAAGCCGGGCGGCCCAAGGAAGAGATCATGCAGTACATCGGGAGCATGGGGCTCGCCGACAGTCTTCATAGCTTCTACGATCTGCATCACGAGGAACTCCTGGCGCTCCAAGAGCAATTCTACCGAGAGGGCGAGATCTCCTTCCGAGAGGGTTCGCTTACCAGGAGTTGGACCTATCCCGTGGACCTCGAGTGGCTGGGAGACACGCCGCACCTTCGCCTGGCGCCGGCCCGGCGGCAGGGGCGGCCCGAAATCGACCCGGTATTCCGCGCCGACGACCTGGCCGCCTATGCCACCGGGTTGCTGGACCGGTGCGGGCGCGACCTGTTCGACGAGCCGCCTACCCTCCCCACGACCCTCAATGCGTTGGTCCAGTTCGTGTTCGACCTGCTCGGCGAGTTGATGGAGCGCGCGGGCGAACGGAACTGGTGGCGCGTGTTTCTCCGGGATTCCGGCCACTGGTTCGGCTACAGCCCGGAGATCAACGGGTTCAACGCGTTCGTGACCGAATTCCCGGAGGGGACCTACCAGTTGGTGCCCATCGACTGGCGCCTGGTGTCCCTGGTCTGGAGAAAGCACTACGGCCCTGCTTTCAGACAGACCAGGGTTCTGCACGTCCAGGGCGACACCCTGTTCCTGCACGGAGGACTCTCCCCCCTGGCCATGCTCGATCCCCTGTTCTTCGGCGCATTGTACAGCCCCACCTCGGACACGTTTCGTGACATCTCCGCCCTCTCCCAGGTATCCCTCGACGCCTTCGTCGACCGTACCAACCGCCTCGCAGGGCAAGTGATGGAAAACGCCTTGAACGACTACAGCTTCGCCCGGATGGCCGGGGTCGAACTCCTGGACCAGATGGGCAGTTGGCGAGGGAGCAGCGAGGGGTTGCCCGAGTTCGGCGGGCCCCTCTGGTCGGACTTCGAGTTCCTCAAGGCCCACCTGGAAGCCGCCCACCAGGTGCGTCTCAAGCAACTCTACGAGGAGTTCGCCCGGGCGACCGGGCTGAAACGTGTCGTGTGTGGCCACACCGTGTTCATTTCCTGGACCGACCCAGGCCTGCGCTACCAGAAGATCGACGCCATGGAACCGCTCGGGCTCGAGTACATCTGCGTCGACAACGGCTGCTCCAGGGCATACCGGTGGCATGAACCCGTCCCGACCGGGATCGAATTCGATGAAGCGGGTAACATCCTGCTCGACCGCCTCGCGCCAGGCGACGCGACTGCTGATTTCGGGGAGGGGACGCACGGGGATCGACCGCCCGGAACCGGAGAGGGCGACGAGACACCATCGCCCGGCGAGGACGAGCGCGACGCGGATGCTTCCGGCGAGCGCCCGGCCATGGACGAGGTTGCCGGGGCCGGCCGCGAGGAAGACGGCGGACAAGGCGGTGACATCGTGCCGGTGTCCGCGACGGGCGAGCGGCCCGAGCCATCACCCTCCGGAACGCGCGGCGACGGGCGTGACCGGAGCGACGAACCGGCCGCGAGCCCGGAACCGAAGCGTGACGCTTCATCGGGTAGAGCCAGTGACCGTTGACATCGGCTCCTCGAGCCCATGAATCCGGGCGTGGATGGCGCGAGCCGAAGCCAGGAGCGGCTCGACGGCCGGCAGCGGCACCATGTTGGGACCGTCGCAGGGTGCCTGGTCCGGGTTTTCGTGCACCTCGAGGAACACCGCGTCGGCGCCTGCCGCCACGGCAGCGCGAACCAGGGTCGGCACGAATTCCCGGCACCCTCCCGAGCGGTCGCCGAGGAGCCCGGGGCGCTGCACACTGTGGGTCCCGTCGAACACCACCGGCCACCCGCTCCTGCGCATCACGTCGATCGCGCGCATGTCGACCACGAGGTCGTGGTACCCGAAGCTCGAGCCCCGCTCGATGAGCAGGACCGCGGAAGCACCGGCTGTGCGAAGTTTTTCCACGATGTGATGGACATCCCACGGCGACAGGAATTGGCCCTTCTTGACGCTCACCGGTCTGCCTGTCCGGGCGCAGGCCGCCAGGAGGTCGGTCTGGCGGCAGAGGAACGCCGGCACCTGGAGGATGTCCACGACACCGGCCGCCCTCTCTGCCTGCCCGGGCTCGTGCACGTCCGTGGTCACCGGTATGCCCAGGGTCTTCCGCACGTGCGCCAGGATATCCAGGCCCTCTCGCATGCCGGGTCCGCGATAGCTCCTGTACGACGACCGGTTGGCCTTGTCGAAGGATGCCTTGAACACGAACGGCAACCCCAGCCTCGAGGTGATCTCCTGGAGCGCGGCGGCGATGCGCAAGGCGGTCAGATCGTCCTCGAGCACGCACGGTCCCGCGATCACGCCGAGGGGTCGGTGACCGCCAAGGCGCGCGGATCCGGCACGGACTTCGCGACTGGCCGGAACGGTGCCGTCCCAGGTGATGTCACCGTCAACCCCGTGTCGAAGCTCCTCCATGGCAATGCTCCGGAAAATCGGGCCGTGCAGCTTGGAAGTGTCTGCGCACCGCCTCGAGATCCTGTTCCGTGTCCACGCTGAGCCAGGGACCGCGCACGCCGACAACGCGAATCCGTATCCCCAGGTACAAGGCCCGAAGCTGTTCCAGCCCCTCGAGCCGTTCCAGCGTCACCGGCCCGTGGCGCTCGAGGGACATCAACACGTCTCGCCGGTAGGCGTAGACGCCGATGTGCCGCAGCGAAGGGGGCGGCTCGGTCCCGATGGTGCCGGTCCACGGAACGGCCCGCCTCGAAAAGTAGAGGGCGTTCCCCCTGGCGTCCACGATCACCTTGACCCGGTCCGGCGACAGGTAGTCGTCGAGATCGGCCGTCGGCGTGGCCAGCGTGGCCATCTCGAGGTCTCGTTCCGCGCGCATGGTATCGATCAATGCCCGCACGCCGGCAGGGTCGACACAGGGTTCGTCCCCCTGCACGTTGACCACGATGGACTCTCGACGCAGCGCCACCGCCTTCGCAACGCGGTCCGTTCCCGACGGACACTCCCGCGGCGTCGTGACGGCCTGGAATCCATGCGCCTTGGCGACCCGTGCCACACCAGCATGGTCAGTGACGAGGAGGACCGGGATAGGGGCCAGCCCGTCGAGTCTTTGGAGCACCCGGACGACCAGCGGGAGGCCTCCCACGTCACGCAAGGGTTTCCCCGGCAACCGCTGTGAGCCGTACCTCGCCGGAACGACGACTACCACGTCCGACATGGCTGGTTCCTCCTCGACAGGGACGGGGCCAACGACGGTGGCACCGCCGGCCGTCGTCCTGCACCGTGAAACCCGAAACAGAACCGCCCTGCTGCTACGCATGCTCGCGCCCGGCGGCCTTCGATGGTATCATCTGGGCGACACGCGCCGCGCGAGGGATATACTCGAGGACAGCAGGAGAAAGGTCAAGAGCGATGCGTCAGGCCGGGGCACGCCAGGAGGACGCGGGTGGCAGGATCCTTGTGACCGGGGCCGGGGGGTTCGTGGGCCGCACCGTTGCCGAAAGGCTTGGGCCACGGGCCATTCCCTCGTCCCGGAGCGACCTGGATATCTGCCAGGAACGTCAGGTCGAAACCGCCATCGGCCGGTGGAGGCCTTCCGCGGTGATCAACGCCGCTGCCTGGGCCGACGTGGAGCGTTGCGAGCGGGACCCGGCGGGCGCCCGGCGCATCAACGCGCTGGGCCCGGAACGGCTGGCTCGAGTCTGCGCGCGACACGGTCTTCCTTTGGTGCACATCAGCACCGACTACGTGTTCGGGGCGACGGGCAGGGACCTCTACCGGCTCGACTCGCCTCCAGAGCCTGTCAACATCTACGGCGCCACCAAGGCCGAAGGGGAGCGCCGGGTGCTCGAGGCATGGCCGCAGGCCGTGGTGGCGAGGACCGCCTGGGTGTACGGCTCGAGCGGGCGCGGGTTCGGCCTCCGGGCGGCAAGGCACCTCGTGGCCGGACGGGTGCTGTTCGCCATCATGGACCGTTTCGGGCATCCCACCTGGGTTGTGGACCTTGCCGATAGGTTGATCGAACTGGCCGGCCGGGGACATTCCGGCATCCACCATGTCGTCAACCGCGGGCCGACATCCTGGTATCGCTTCTCCCTGCGCCTCGCGCGACGGCTCGGTGCGCCGGACCACCGGATCGCCGGCATTTCGGCGAGCGCGTTGCCTTCCCGGGTCGCGCCGCGTCCACGCCGAGTGGTGCTCGAGACGCCGGCCACGGAAGACAGCGACCTTCACCTCGCCCCGCTCCGGCACTGGGAGGCGGCCCAGGACGCTTTCGTGGAGGCGTTGCGCAGGTAGCGGCATGCGCGGACCTGACGTCACCCCCCTTCCCCGGCCCTGCCTCGACAGGTGCCTCGCCACGCAGCGGCTCTCTGCGTTCTCGTACCCGTCCGACGATTTCCGAAGTGGACATGTCCAGGCCGACACCCGGGACACCCAGTGGCGAACGCTTCTCCCGAACCGCCTCGACAACGAACGTCTGGCCACCCTTTCTTCAGCTCGAAAAGCGGCGACCAGCACGTTCGCATCAACGTAGGTCCGTTTCATCTTTGTCGATCTGTCCCCGACGACGCTGGCCTGGAGTGGTCGATGCCGTGCAAAGGGGGGGCGCGTTCAGGCGAGTGTGAGGCCGTGGAAATGGCGTTGCGCGATGCGGGTCCGGACATCCAGGGGCAGGAAGGAGGCCCTGAGCGCGTGGTGCTGGACGGCCAACAAGTCGTCGCCAGAGAATCCCATCTGTGTCTGCGCCACCTCGAGTTCCCCGGTGAGGGTCAGGTCGAAGAGGCCCGGATCGTCCGTGTTGAGGGTGACGGCCGCGCCCCGGTCGAGCAACGTCTTGGCCGGGTGCTGCGCGAACGACGGCACGCACCGCGTCCGGACGTTGCTGGTCGGACAGGCCTCTATGGCTACCTGTTCGCGCACCACCCGCTCGATCAGCGCATCGTCGGCCGCCACCGCGATACCGTGTCCCAGGCGGCGAGGATGGAGCGAATCGAGCGTGTCCTTGACATAGTCCGGCCCGGTCGCCTCCCCGGAGTGGACGGTCAGCGGCAACCCCAGCGCCTCGAGAGGACGAAGCGCCTCGACGAACATGCTCGAGGGCCATGCGCGTTCGTCGTCGGCAAGGTCGAACCCGACCAGGACGTCTTTCCAGCGTCGTGCGTAGTCGGCAGTCCTTCGTGCCGACGCCACGCCCAGGTTGCGGCTGACGATGGCGATCAGCCCGACCTCGATGTCGCCGGCCTCCTGTCGTGCCTTCTCGACGCCTTCCAGCAGGAACCCGGTGAGCCTGTCCCAGCTCAATCCCGCGGACTGCGAAAGGTAGTCGGGGGAGAACCGAAGCTCCAGCAGCTTGATGTTCTCGGCAGCGGCGTCCAGGATGACTTCCCGGGCTATCCGTTCGATATGGGTCTCGGTGGTGAACAGGCGGGCGATGAACTGGAAGACCTCCAGCACCTGTCCCAGGTCCTCCATGGGCTCGAGCACCTGGAGGTAGGGCGACAGGTCCTGCGGGGACCTTGCGGGCACGGGCAGATGAGCCGCTTCGGCCATGTCGAAGGCGGTCTCGATGCGGATCGATCCGGCCAGGTGCCGGTGCAGTTCGACCTTGGGGAGGGACTTCACATCCATCGCAGACTCCTGGTACTCGCAATTTGACGAAAAATATGCATCGTGTACCCGATCGGTGCCCGGAGCAGCCGTCGATCGGGGTTCCGCCGGGCGGAAAAAGCGAAAATGACCCGGTGCGCGGTTGTCATCGGCCCGGCGACCGCGCATTGTTACACAAATACCCGAAAACGACCACCGTTCCGGGTTTCGCAGTCGAGGAGTAGTATCATGGCCTTGTTTCGCAACAGATATGTTTCCAACCCTCACACGGTGCGGGCGCCCTTCCTGGGGCATGCTCGAGCCGATGGCGACGAGTCTGCTTCGGCCCCCGGCGGCGCTGCCGGCGGTCCCACCGTACCCCCGGAAATGGAAGCGGCGATGAAGACCCGTATCATCGCCCAGCCGTCCGCCACCAACCTCGACGAGTGCCGTTTCATGGTCGGGGCGACGTTGCAGGAAGGGCGACTGGTCAGGATTGGCAGCCGGGAGCAGGCGGAGCATTCGCCCCTGGCCCGGCGCCTGTTCGAGGTGCCCCAGGTGCGCGCGGTGTCTTTCGTGGGCAATGTCGTCACCGTCGCCAAGGAAGGTGACGAGCCGTGGCAAGAGGTGGCTCGATCCATCGGGACCGCCATCCGGCTGCACCTGGCGTCCGGGCTTCCTGCCGTGGATGAGTCTTTCGAGGCCACGCCGAACGGCGACATGTCCAAGGAGGAGCTATTCGGCCGTGTCAAGGACGTCATCGACACGCTGATCAACCCCGGGGTCGCCGGCCACGGCGGCTTCGTGAGGCTGCTGGGCGTCGAAAAGGACACGGCTTTCGTGCAGCTCGGCGGCGGTTGCCACGGGTGCGGCATGGCCACCTTCACCCTCAAGCAGGGCGTGGAGAAGACGATTCTTCAGCACGTGCCCGAGATCAAGCACGTCGAGGACGCCACCGACCACTCGAGCGGTGTCAACCCCTACTACGCGTCCTGACGTCTCGCACGACCCTGTGCTTGCCGGTCCGGGCGCCCGCTTCACACAAGGGCGAGGATCTGTTCGTGGGCGTGGTAGGAGGACCGGACGAGGGGGCCGGCTTCGACGTGTTTGAACCCCTTCTCCAGGCCCGCCGCCCGGAGCCGTTCGAATTCTTCCGGACGATAGTATCGTGCCACCGGAAGTTGTTCTCGAGACGGCTGCAGGTACTGTCCCACCGTGAGGATATCGACGTCGTGCGCGCGAAGGTCGTCCATGACGGCCTCGAGTTCTTCGGCGGACTCCCCCAGGCCGCAGATGATCCCGGACTTGGTGAGGAGGGGGTAGTCGCCGGTGCGGTGTGACGCCGCGGCCCGGAGGAGGTCGAGAGATCGCCGGTAGTCCGCGGACGGCCGGACCTGCCGGTAGAGGCGTGGTACCGTCTCGACGTTGTGGCCCAGCACGTCTGGTCCAGCGTCCATGACCGTCTCGAGCGCCCGGGCATCCCCGCGGAAATCGGGAATCAGCACCTCGACACGGACCTGGGCACGGACGGCGCGGACCCGCGCAATGACGCGTGCGAAGTGTTCGGCTCCCCCGTCTTCCAGGTCGTCCCGGGTCACCGATGTCAGCACGACGTGCTCGAGCCCCAGGCGGGCCACGGCCTCGGCAACGTGGTCCGGCTCGAGCGGGTCCAGCGGGAGGGGGCGACCGTGACGCACCGAGCAGAATCGGCAGTCACGGGTGCAACGGTCCCCGAACAGCATGAACGTGGCCGTCCGATGGTGCCAGCATTCATAGATGTTGGGGCACCGGGCCTCCTCGCAGACGGTGGCAAGGCCAAGGCCTCGAGTCAGCCGCTTGACTTCTTTGAACTCGGGCGTCTCGAGGATCCGGGTTCGAATCCAGTCGGGTCGCCGCCGTGCGTGCGTTGTCGCGGGCATGCGCGTTTCTCCTCGTAAATCGCGTTCGAGGCTCCTGGCCGGCCGGGTCCCCTCTGCCTTTCCCGGCCCGATGCACGATAGCCGGCAATGCTCGAAGTTTCACCACGAAGTCGTGGCTCGAGCCGCCGCCCGGGCCGCGCGCTTGCTCCCCTCCCGGTTTCCCGGCCATTGCAACAGGGTGAGGGCCTCCTCGAGGGGCAACCAGCGGAAAGCGTCGTGGGTTCGAGCGTCCAGCCGGACCGCCGCGCCGGGTGGGACCTCGAGGCCGAAGCTGTGTTCGCGGACGTAGCACGGGAACGGGTGGCCGGGCACGGTCACGACGGTGGGGTCGAGCGTGAACCCGTGGACGTAATCGAGATCGACGAGCGTGCCGGTCAGACCGGTCTCCTCGATGGCTTCCCGAACGGCCGCCTCCGCCGGGCGTTCCCCGGGCTCTATCTTCCCTGTCACCGGCTGCCAGAACGGCTCCGGCCCCTCCCGGTGCAGGCAGAGCAGCTCGAGCGCCGGGGCATGGTGAAACAGGAAGACCTGGACGGTCTCCAGGTCGAACGCGCGGGGTTTCCAGGTGAGGCCGAACAGGGTGGCAAAGTGCTCGAGCAACACCTCCTCCACGGCGTGCGGCTGTGGCGCTGCGCCGAGCAGGCGGGCCATGGAGGTGACACCGCGGTCTCGAATGCCACAGGGCACGATGTGCGCGAACATCTCGAGGTCCGGGTTCACGTTGAGCGCGAGCCCGTGGGAGGTCACCCAGTGGGAGAGGTGCACGCCGATGGCGCCGATCTTGTCGCTTCCCACCCAGGCGCCGGGAAGCCCGGGCGCACGTCCGGCCGCGATGCCGAACGTCGCCAGGGTGCGGATCATGGTCTCCTCGAGGTCGTGGACGTACCGTTCGACGTTCTGCCGGGAAGGCGGGAGCGCAAGGATGGGATAGAGCACGAGCTGTCCGGGTCCGTGGTAGGTCACGTCCCCCCCCCGGTCGCTTCGGTGCACCTGGATGCCCCGCGCCTCGAGTTCCCGTGGCTCGAGGAGGATGTTCTCCGGCGTCGCCCTTCGCCCCATCGTGTACAGGTGCGGGTGGCGGACGGCGAGGACCTGGTCGAGGATCTCGCCTCGATGCCGGGCTGCGGCGAGCTGGCGCTGCATGCGGAGGGCATCCTCGTAGGCCACCAGGCCGAGTCGAACCAGTTCTGCTTCCATGCTCTCATCACCCCCCAACACCCAACCCCGTCACCCCATCATGGATTCATCATGAGCCTCGAGGACCCGTTTCACGTGGTCCAGGAACAGGGATCCGGTGGCGCCGTCGACGAGGCGGTGGTCATAGGACAGGGAAAGCATCATGATGTGGCGGATGGCGATGGCGTCCCCGTCGGGGCCTTCGACCACCCAGGGCCGTTTCTCGATGGCGCCGATCCCGAGGATGGCCACCTGGGGCTGGTTGATGACCGGGGTCCCGCCCAGGCTGCCGAACGTTTCGTAGTTGGTGATGCTGAACGTACCCCCTTGCACCTCGCCGGGCAACAGTTTCTTGCTTCTCGCCCGCGCAGCCAGGTCCTGGATGGCCCGGGCCAGTCCCAGGAAGCTCTTTTCGTCCGCGTGACGCACGACCGGGACGATGAGGCCCTTCTCGAGGGCCACGGCCAGGCCGATGTGGATGTCCTTGTGGTAGAGCACGTCGTCTCCGTCCACGGAAGCGTTGCACGCGGGGAAGGCCCGGAGGGCGGAGACGGCGGCCTGCATGATGAACGGCATGTAGGTCAGCTTCACCCCGTTCGTGCGCAGGAAGTCCGCCTTGCGCGCCTGCCGCAGCCGCACGATTCGGGTCATGTCGACCTCGAGGAACGTGGCGACGTGGGCGGAAATGCGTTTGGACCAGACCATCTGTTCGGCGATGAGGCGGCGCATGGGTGACATGGGCCGGCGCTCGTCTCGAGGCCCGGGCGTGGGGAGATACTGGGCGGGTATCGCCTCCTGGGCCCGGGTGGGGGGCGCGCCCGCGCCCGGAGACGATTCCGCCGGAGCGGGGCGGTGCCGGGGTTTCGCCACCCGATCTTCCCGCAGCCGGGCGATGTGCGCCAGGATGTCGTCCCCGGTGGTCGAGACGCCGACCCGTCCCGGGCGCTCGATCACGCCGGTCCCGTGAACCACGGCGACGCGGTTCTTCTTCATCAAGTAGGCGATACCCTGTGCGTTCTTCGCGACCACGCGATCCTTGTACCGGTGCATGCGCGCCACGTCGAGCCTGACGTCGTGGGTCAGGACGCCGATCGTGTCTCCGTGGCGGGCTTCGTGCAAGCGCGACGCGGTGTGGAGCATCGCCTTGGTGGGAATGCAGCCTCGGTGGAGGCAGGTCCCGCCGAGCTTGGACGATCGTTCGACGATGGCCGTCTTCAAACCGTGCTGTCCAGCACGGATGGCGGCGACGTACCCCCCGGGTCCGCTCCCGATGATGACGACATCGTACAGGGTATCGCGTTCTGCGCTCACGTCCGTTCCCCTTCTCCTGTTTTCGGCGAATCGGCACCGACCGGGCAGCCACGGCAGGGCCCGGTGGTGCTCCACAATGATAGCCGGGAAGCAGCACGTGTCCAGCGAGGGGGGCGTACTGGAACGTAGTGGCGGCTACGGAAGTGGGGGTTGCCGTTGGCTGCCCGGACATGGGCCGGCCTCGAACGCCAAGTGCTCCCGAGCACGTGCCGCGGGATTCTTCTTCTCCCGCGGCGGCGCAGAGGCGCAGAGAATGACAGAAAACCAGGTCGCGACGATTGTGGCTGAGAGTGCGATTGCAGTGGACCGGGAACTCGGAAGGACAAAGGCGCACCCCGGAAGAAATTTCCTTCCGATCTTACCTGATCAAGTGACAATGGACAAACGCTCAAGGGGCGCCAGCCCAAGGGGCGGGAACAACCACCCGGAAGCCCACAAAGTCGTAGCGGTTGCCGGACCAGTCCCAGTCCCGGATCGCGGCCCGCAGCCCCCGGGGGTCGAAGCCCCAAGACCCGCCCCGGAGCACCCGAACTTCCGATGGCTTCCAAGCTGAGAGCGGACCCTCGGGCTTCACCAACCACGCGCTGCCATCCTCCGGAGCACCCTCGTATGAGTCATGCCAATGATCCTCCACCCACTCCCACACGTTGCCCGCCATGTCGCAGAGCTGGTCGCTCGAAGCGACACCTTCG